>JAUIHG010000011.1 GCA_030432405.1 Bacteroidia bacterium
CGCCAACCAAAAGAAAATCAAACAGTTGGAGGTTGACCGGATAGGACTGCACCACAAAAGAACCGGAGCCGGGAATCTTGAGCCAACCGTACTGCAATTGCCCCAGCAACAAGACCAGGGCCACACCGAATCCGATGGCCATGCTGATGACGGTTTGCAGCACCCCTTCCAGCAAAAAAACACCCTGAATCTGCCGCTGGCTGGCTCCCATGGCCCGCAGCACAGCGATGTCGGTTTTTTTGTCGATCACCAGCATGGAGATGCTGCCGATCATGTTGAAGGCCGCCACAATCAAAATGAAGGTCAGCACCAGATACACCGCCCATTTTTCGGTGCGCATAACCTTGTACACGCTCGGGTTGAGTTGGTAGCGGTTTTGAACCACAAATCCGGGTCCGGCAATGTCCTGCAAGGCCTTGGCCACCTTGGCACTGCTTGCCCCTTTGTCCAGCCGGATTTCCACGGCACCGGCGCGGGATTCGGGAAAATCGAGCAATTGCTGCACAAAAGGCAAGGGCACCACCACATAGCGCGCATCAAATTCCTGCTGGATGCGGAATACGCCTACGGGCGAAATGCGGCGTTCGCGGAACGCGCGCGACAAACCCACCCCGGCGCTCAACCCGCGCTTGGGCATGTAGACCGTCAATTGCCCGGCCCGCGGCCCCAGCAACACGTCGAGCACATCGGCCACGCCAGCTCCGAGCACGGCACCCGGTAAAAAACTGCCGTCGCTGCGTTCGCGGAACGGCGCGTATAGCCCGATCAATACCGAATCGTCCACTGCCGTCACCGAACCGAAGGCCGTATCCACACCCTTGAGCACCGCAATGTGCTCTTCGTCGTCGTAGACCACGATGGCATTTTCCTCCAGCGTCAGGCTGAGTGCCGCCACCCCTGGCACGGCGCGCAAGGCCGCCACATCCAGCGAATCGGTGCTGAAATGTTTGCCCTCCACCCGGTGAATGGCCAGGTCGGGGTAAAAAGAAGAATACAGTTGCTTGACCAGGCCTTCAAAACCGTTGAAGGCACTCAGCACGATGATCAGCGCCGCTGCTCCCACCGCGATGCCGCCCATGGAAATGGCGGCAATCCAGTTGATGGCGTTGGTGCGCTTTTTGCTGAAAATGTAGCGCCGGGCAATGCGAAAAGCAAATGACACAGGATGGGCTTATTCGCCTTTCAGGAGTTCTTCCACCCGTGCTGCGCGCTCCATGCCGTCATCGAGGAAAAACTGCACTTCGGGAATGTGCCGCAATTGATGCCGGACCCGCTGGCCCAGGTGGTAACGCACATCGGAGGCATGGGCATTCAGCCGCAGCACCACCGCCTGCTTGTCCTCCACGTTGAAGACGCTGACGTAAAAACGGGACTCCGCCAGATCCGGGGTCACCGTGGCTTCGGTAATGGTCAAAAAAGCGCTGCCGTACCAATCCCGGCCGTGCTTTAAAAACAGCGCGGCCATTTCTTCCTGCAGCAGCTTGGCAACCTGGCGTTGGCGTCGGGAATCCATGGCCGGTAAAGATACCCGACCTGCTTCAGGACACGCGGTCAGGGCCTTGGGCGTTCCGGACGGTCCAGTGCATCTGCATCCGCCTGGTCCATCAAACGCTCCAAATCGGGCAACAACGTGTTCGCCGGACCGGCGAAAGCCCCCCCCTGCTCCGAGATCCGCCGGCATAGGGCCAGCGCCGCGCCATAGGCTCCTTGCTGGATCGTGGCCAAAACGAGGTGCCATTCGGCATCGGCCGTCCACTGGTTTTCACCCTGCTTCAGCAAAGCCTCAAAACCGGCCGCCGCTTCGCCACCCTGATCCAAATGCAGCTGGCTCATGCTGCGGAAAAACAGCACATCGGGGTGCTGTTGCATGGGCTCGGGCTGGGCGGAAAAGCCCTCCAGGGCTGTGGCATAATCCCCGTTGTCGTAAGCGGTATAGGCCTCCTGCAGGGCCAGACGGGCATCTTCGGCAGGTCCACGGGTGGCCGCCGGAGCGGGATAGCGGCCGATGTTGTTTTGGACCAATCGGTCTGCCGATGGCGTGGAATCCAGCTTGCCCGGCCAGAGCACGGTAATGCCGACGGCCAATACCAGCATGGCCGCCGCGGCAACCGACCAGCTGCGCAACGCCACAATACGCCGCATGCGCATGGCGGGTTGATGGCCGGGAATGGCATCCGGAACCAGCATCTTGTCCGTGGTTCCAAGCTCCCGTTCAATTTCCGACAGCGTGTTCCGAAACGCCTCCTCCTGTGGGTCGTGCAGCGCTGCGGCCATGCCGCGGTGCAAATCCACTTCCTTTTTCAATGCCGCGTCGGAAGCCATGTCCTGCTCGAATTCCGCTTTCGCCGAAGGCGGCATGCGGCCTTGCAGGTAAGCCTCTATGCGCTCGAAATCGTGTTGGTTGTAGCTGGACATAGGAGGTACTCAGGGCATCAATTCGGCATACAGAGGATCGGCTTTGACGGCGGCCACCAGCTTTTCCTTGCACTGGAACTTTCGCTTTTTGGCATAGCCCTCAGACGCGTAGCCCATCTTTTCGGCGGCCCTGGCCATGGCCACGCCGTCAAAGAAAAGCCCGAGCAGTTTGCGGCAGTCTTCGCCCAGTTGGGCGAAATGCTTGCGGAACAGCGTGCGTTTGTCGTGCTCGGTCATGGCCTCGGTGATGGCGTTGTCGGTAGTGGTCAGGTCGGGAGTGGATGGCACGCCCTCCAGATTTCCGCCTTCATCCCTTGATGCCGATTCCGCCATGGAGGTTACCCCGGCACGGCCCTTTTTGCGCAATTGTTTGAGCCAAAGGCGGCGGCAAATGGCCTGCAGGTAGGTGGACAGGGAGGCGGTCAGCTGAAGGCGCCCGGCGCGGGCCTGGTGAAAAACGATGGTCAGCGCTTCCTGAAACACGTCGCGGGCCTCCTGGGCATCGCCGCTGTTGCGGGTGATGTAGTGCTCCACCGGCCCAAGGCATTCGCGGTACACGCGCTCCAACACGGTCCGGTCCGAAGCCGCTATGCGCGGCACCAGCGCTTGATCCGGATGGGCTTTGTCGGGTGCGGGGTCCATAAATTTCACGGAAGCAATGGCCTCAAAATCAGCGCCTTATGGCGAATGCAGAAAAAAAGTGCCGTGCCCGGGGTAACGATCACACCGTGTGGGGAATGAAGGGCTGTAGACGGCAGCCTGCGAAAACGCGCATTACCTGCCCGAACCATTCCAAACGCACAATCCCAAACACGATGACCCTTCGAAACAACACCGCACTGGCCCTGATGCTGGCCATGTTTTCCGGCACCGCCGCATTTGCCCAGGGAGGCCCCTGGCAAGTGGACGTGGGCCAACAACAAATCTACACGAACCCCGTCGCCACCGACGTGAAGGTCGGCCTGGGCGTCGAGGAACCCGACGAAACCCTGGAAGTGGGCGGCAACGCCCTGATCTACGACAACCTGGGCATCAACACCTCGGTCACGCCCACCAAGGAACTCTACGTCCGCGGCCAGATGTACATGAACGGCACGGGCTTCACCACGCCTTCCCAACAGGACAAAATCTCCCTAGTCGGCGACCTGCTCGGCGATCCGGAAATGACCGGCCTGGGCTATGAATCCGAACTCGTTTCCGGTGCCGGAGGCATCCTGGACAACAAACGCGTGCTGGTCAATAAGGCCGAATACGCCCACCGTTGGTACATCAACACCAATGCCGATGGGGGCGCTGGAGCCGCGATGAGCCTTCGCCCGAACGGGTTGGGCATCGGTGTGGACCTCCCGGATGCCGGCGTGCATGTGGACGCCGGAAGCGGCCAGGACGTGTTCCGCGGTTCCTTTAACGGCGACCTGCGCTTCCTGGTGGCCGAAAGCGGCCGCACCGGCTTCAACGTGGACGAGGCCCTGGCCGACCTGCACCTGAACAGCATCGGCTCCACCAGCCAAATGCTGATCACCCCCGGTGTCGGTTCCAGCGGCGGAGATGCCGAGCTGTTGCTCGGCGAAGACGACGACTTCACCTACGGCATGGCCCTGCGCTACGACGGCGGCGACAACAACCTGTACATCTTCGGCCAGAGCGGCAGCGCCATCGGACCGCATTTCTCGATGGCCCGCAACAGCGGCAGAATCGGCATCAACTACGGCACCACGCCGGTACCCACGGCGTTCCAGATGGCCACGGCCGGCAGCGTTTTCCTGCGTCCGGACCTGGACGTGACCGACGGTTCGGTTTCCCTGATGCTGGGCGAAGACGACGGCAATGGCCTGATCTGGCGCTACAACGGCGTGGGCAACAAACTGCACCTGGACGGCCGCTCGGGCGGAAGCTCCACCGGCACCCACATGACCATTGAGCGGACCTCCGGCGACGTGTCGATCGGCTATGGCGAAAACAACGCACCAACGGGTTACAAACTGGCCGTCGACGGCGCAATCATCGCCGAACGCATCCGCGTGGAGCTCTCCGGTGCCTGGCCAGACTACGTGTTCACCCCGGAGTACTCGCTGATGCCCATCGCCGAATTGAAATCGAGCATTGCACAGAACGGCCACCTGCCCGGCATTCCTGCTGCAAGCGAAATGGAAAACGAGGGCATGGACCTGGGCGACATGCAAAAGCGCATGATGGAGAAAATCGAAGAATTGACGCTCTACATCATCGACCTGCAGGACCAGATCGACACCCTGGAAAGCGCAAAGGCCACCAGCCAGACAGGCCGCTAAGCCCACCCCAACCCAATCACCTAGCCCGCGCAGCAAACGTGCTGCCGGGACCCCAAAAGACCACACGATGAGAACGAACGCACCATACGCGCGCTCGAACGGTGGGTGGACCGGGCTGCAGTTCTGTCGGGCCTTGCAAATCCGACTCAACACCGCTAAGCCTTGGCTGCTTGGCCTTGCCCTCAGCCTTCCATTGCTTCCTGCCGCTGCCCAGGGCCAAGGCGCCCCGCAGCAACAACGGCAACAGCTCGACAACACCGGACGCCAACAGGCCGCCTTCTGGAACGATGCCATGACGGCCATTGCCGATCCCGGATCCACCCCGGAATTCATCCGCTTCAAAGCGGATGCACAACTGAACCCGGAACGTTTATTCCAAAACCAATCCGAAGCTTTTGGCCTTCGCGGCGAAGACGCGATGACGCTTGAAAACGAAACCAGCGACCGCCTCGGCTTCCGCCACCTGGATTTTCAGCAGCACTACCGCGGCCTGCGCGTGGAAGGCATGCGCTTCAAAGTGCACGTCAATGCCGAAGGCCGGGTGTATGCCGCCAATGGGCGCATGGTCCGCGGACTGGAGCTGCCCGCCAACCCTGTTGTATCCTCGGAAAACGCAGTGGCCATCGCTACGGCCGCCTTGCGCGCCGAATTGGGCCAAAACGCTTCTTTGCGCCGCAATCCCCAGTCCGAACTGTTGATCACCCGCATCGAAAGCGGGGACTTCAGCGCGCAAAACCACACCCTGGCCTTCGCGGTCACGCTGGAAACCGAAGACGCGGCACACGACCGGATCGTGTACGTGGACGCCCATTCGGGCGAAGCTTTCCGGCACCGGGCCCTGTCCATGGTCTGTGATGCCGGCACGGTCAACACCACCTGGAACGGCACCGAATCCATTTCCACCCAGAGCACGAGCTCCGGTTTTACCCTGTCCAACGATTGCGGGGACTGGGGTGGTGGTGACCTGGATGTGCTCAACGGCCTGTTCGGCAGCAGCAAGGCTGCATCGGTACCCTACTACGACCTGAACAACGTCTGGAACGGCGGCGACGGCCGCGACGAAGTGTCGGGCGCCACCACACTGTGGGCCATCCAGCTGGCCAAGGAGTACTTCTTTGACGAGCACAGCATGGACAGCTACGACGATGCCGGTGGCGACATGACCATTTACAACAACATCCGCATCAACGGAACGAGCTTCAACGCCTGCTACTGCGGCGGCGACCTGCTCTTTGGTACGGGCGGCGATTCGCTGAGCAATGCGGACGACTACGGCACCATCGATATTGCCGGCCACGAATGGACCCACGCGGTGGTGGACTATACCGCCGATCTGGAATACCAGTGGGAATCCGGCGCACTCAATGAATCCTTTGCCGACATCTTCGGCACGGTGATCGAACAGTGGTACGAAGGCGGCAGCTACGATTGGGAACTGGGCGAAGACCGCGGCAATGCGCTGCGCGACCTGGCCGACCCCAACAGCAAAGGCGACCCGCACACCTACCAGGGCGTGAACTACATCGCCACAGCCGGTTGCACGCCCTCCAGCGGCACGGACTTCTGCGGCGTGCATACCAACAGCGGGGTGCAGAACAAGTGGTTCCACCTGCTGGTGGAAGGCGGCAGCGGCACCAACGACCTGGGTGACAGTTACACCGTCTCCGGCATCGGCTTCTCCCGCGCACGGGACATCGCCTTCCGCAACCTGGCCTCCTACCTGGGTCCCACGTCAGGGTATCAGGCGGCCCGCACCGGATCCATCCAGGCGGCAGAAGACCTCTTCGGGGCGTGTTCGCCGGAGGCGAAAGCGGTTGCCGACGCCTGGTTCGCCGTGGGCGTTGCCCAGACCAGTACCGTGTACGACCGCACGGTCTGCGGCACAATCAATCCCTGGTTCCCTTCCGTGATTGAGGGCATCTCCAGCGTCACGGCGGCCGACGGCTGCACCAACACGATCGGCGCACCCCTGCTGGTCAACGGCTCGGTGGCCTACCGCGCCGGGGATTTTGTGGAACTGCGTCCGGGCTTCGAAACGCTCTCCGGAGCCGTGTTTGAAGCGTATACAGACGACTGCTCGCATACCTATACCCGCCTGGCGGACCACAGCTACGACGGCCATGCCGATGGCCCGGCTACTGCCGAAAGCACTTTGACCAACCCTGCCGCGGCTGAACGGATGGAGCTCTCGCCCAACCCCTTCCGCAGCAGCACCACCCTGGACTTCCGGGTGCAGACCGAAGAGGCCCTGACCGCCCGGGTCTACGATGCCATGGGTCGGATGGTGTTCATGCAGGATCTGGACCGTCCATTCCAAACCATGCAAGAAGGCACGATATCGATCCAATTGGAAGGCCAGGCTGCGGGCACCTATGTCCTGCGCCTCGAAGGCCGGACCTACGGGTCGCAGCCGCTCAAGCTCCTCAAAATCGAATGAGCGCATCACGATGCACTGATGCCGCATGCATTGCAGTCCACAACAGGACCTCATGATGCGGCAAAACCAAGCCCCCGGAAATGCTTTCGGGGGCTTCGGTCTTTGTACTTTGTGTGTGTCCGCCCCAAAGCTCCCCGCTATGCGTTTCCACGTTTCCACCCGTTCAGGCCTTTGCCTGAACCGCCTCCGCGCCTCGGTCGTCTTCTGTGCCCTGTTGTTTATTGTTTTCGCCGGACCGGCGAAAGCCCAGGTCAACACCGCCGACTCCCTCGCGCTGGTGGACTTTTACATGGCCACTGGCGGCACGGCCTGGAACAACAGCAACAATTGGCTCACCGGCCCGGTGGACAGTTGGTTCGGCGTTCGCGTGGCAGGCGGACGGGTGCGTTCCCTTCAAATGCTCAATAACGACTTGAGCGGGACGGTGCCGGCCTCCCTGAGTGCACTGGATGCACTGGACACCCTCCGGCTTTCCAAAAACACGATCCAAGGTGTGGAAAGCCTCGGTGGCCTGGAAAAGCTTCGCTTTCTGGCGCTGGACCGCAACCCCCTGACCGAAATTCCACCGCTCTTTGACCTGCTCAAACTCCGGGAACTGAACCTCTCCGAATGCCAATTAACCTGGGTGCCCAACCTGAGTTCATGCACCGGCCTGGCCCTGCTCAACCTGTCCAAAAACCAGCTGGCCAATATGCCCGGACTGGGCGCCATCGATTCGCTTTTGGAGGTCAACGTGGCAGACAATGCGCTGGACGAATTTCCGGCAGTCAACCAACCCTTGCTTTCGCTTTTGGACGTATCCGGAAACGCCCTGGAGTTTGATGACCTCGAAACGCTGCTTGGGCAAATCCCCAGCGGGGTCACCTTCAAAACCGAAGACCAGGCCGTGGCCGGAGCCCCTCAATTTGTTTACAACAATGCCGGTCCTCTCGATCCGGTGTTCATGACCGTGCCCCTGACCGGGGCGAACACCGAATACGAATGGTTCTACGGGAGCTCCAGCATTACCGGCCCTTCTCCCCTGGACAATGGGGTGGCGCTTGGCTGCCTGTTTGGTTGTCCACCTGCCCTGAACGGAACGTACCAGTGCCGCATGACCAACCCCTTGTTTCCCGGCACGGAAATCCGCTATGCCCCCTTCACGCTGGAAAGTTCGCCGAGCCCACCCTTCACCGTTTCCCCAGGCGTTGGCGACGTGATCAACAGCAGCGTTCCCCTGACCTACATCGACAATTTTGTATTGGAATCCACCCTGTTCATCCAGGGCAGTTCCGATGTTACCTTTTCCAATTGCACCATCTGGGTATGCAATCCCAATGCCGGTATTGTGGTTGAAGACATTGCCGACCTCACCCTGAACAACGTGGTGTTGCGCCCTTGTGAAGGCGATGCCTACTGGGCAGGCATTGACATTGACGACAATGCCGCCATCGACATGGACGGCAGCAGCGTGTACCATGCCGCTTACGGCGTGGACATCCAGGCGTTCAGCATCAACAGCATCAACGGTTCGGAATTCATCAACTGCAATACTGGCGTGCGGTTGTTGGGGCCCTCTCCCTTTGGCTCCACCGTAGTGGACCAGATCGACGGCAACCGCTTCCTGATCAACGATGCCGTACCGGATTTCAGCGGGGCGGCGGGCGTGGACCCAACGGACTTTGCCGGCGTCAGCGTGCGCGACCGCAACCTGGGCACTTTCGGATTTTCCTCCGGGGTCAAAAACAACGTTTTTGCCAACCAAACGGCCATTACCTGCTTTGACTATTGCGGCATCATCGCGGAAAACGCCGGCATCGTGATCGAAAAAAACACCTACATCGACATGTACTGCGGTGTGGACATGAGCCAACCGCAAAGCACCAGCGTGGTGATGGGCGACAGCGTAGTCAACCTCAATGTGGCCGACTGCACGGCCGTATCGCACAAATTCGAAAACTCGAATCAACCGGTCCTGCTGACCGGAAGCACCCTGATCACTACTCCCTCGCCTTATGATTCGATTTTCATCGGCGCGGCGGCCATCAATTGCACCAACTGGGTGGAGTTCAGCAACAACTCATTTTCGCATTTTGACCACAGCCAGGTCCTGGATTCGGATTTCCGCGTCCGCATCCTGGACAATGCCATGCACGGCGGGTACGTTGGCGCTTATTTCCGCAATACGCGCAAACTGAACTACCAGTGCAACGCCACTACTGACATCTTTTGCGGTTCGGCCTACCGGGTGGACAACAACCTGTTGAATTTCATCGAAGCCAATTACCCCAACTGGTTCAACATGCAACTGAACTTCCGTTGGAACGGCATCACGCCCCCACCCTACAATCCGCAAAACGGCACGGATCCCGACCACGACGACGAGTATTCGATGCGCTTTTTTGGTTGCCCGGCCGCCAATCCAACCGTGGCCTGCGGCCCCGGCGAAGGCATCACCGTAGCCGTGCAGGCACCGGATGTTTCGGCCAATGCCATGGACAGCCTGCGCGTGGAATTCACGCTCGACCAGCCGCCCGCCCCCTTTGGCAATCCCTCCCCGGGTTGCGATCCGGGGTCGCCGCGTTACGCGCCGCGTTTTGAGCGCCCACGCAACTGGGTGCGGTTCGTGGAGTCCACGCCTGGTGGCCTCGGTGATTTTGAGGCCGACCTGCACCTGTTGGCCAGCCAGGAAACCACAGCTGCTGCCTCCTCGGGCACGCTGGTCCTGCACCCCAATCCCGGCAGCAACGGATTCCATCTCGCCTCCGGCGAAGGCGGCCTGCTGCAGTTCTACAACAGCCAGGGCCAGCTGCGCCACAGCGTCCAGGTACAAGGCCGGCAATGGGTCAACGCCCCGGTCCAACCCGGCCTCTATCAGATAGTGTTGCTTGGCCACGACGGCAGCACCCACCAGGGATCCTGGATTAAGCAGCCCTGAACGCAGCGCGCGACCGAGCAGAAAGCGGGATGTTTGAGGTTCAAGCTTCCCCGTGCGTACCACATTGCCTTTCCTGTTGTTGGCCGCGTTTTCCTGGGCCGCCTTTGGGCCGAGCATACATGCCGGCCAGGACCAGGCTGCGCATGCTCCGATGGGCACACGCGCGGAAGGTGGCAGCGGGCTTTTCGCCGAAGGCGAACGGATGTATGGCGGGCGCCGCTACGCCGATGCCCTGCCCTTGTTTGAGCGGGCGGATTCCGCGTTCCGTGCCCAAGGCAACGCCGACAGCGTGCTGCTGGCCTTGGTGTGGCAGGGCTGGTGCCTGATTTACCTGGAAGAGTTTCCGGAGGTTTTCGCGCGGCTGGAAAAGGCGCGCCAATACGCGGAACGCCATGCCCAACAGTCCGGGCGGCCGCTGGACCGGCAACGGCGCATTGATCTGGAACGCTTGTTCCAAAAATACTACAGCCGCATGGGAGACCACGTGCGGACCGGCATCAGCAGCCTGGCCCTCGTGCGCCTGTACGGCGAAGGCGGACCGCCATACGATCGGGATCGGATCGGCGACGCCTGGAACAAATACGGCGCCGCCTTGGCCTTGCAGCATCGCCACGACCAGGCCTTGGCGGCGTTTGACAGTGCGGCGTTGTGGCATCGGGAGCCCTTGCCTGCCGACGCCGTGGGTGCCGGGAGCTTCGCGGGTGACGGGCGTGGCGGGGGTGCCGGGAGCACCGACGGTGCCACGAGTGCTGCCGGTGCCGGGGATGCCACTATCGGTAAATCGAGCAATGGACATTTGTCCAGAGGCTATTTGGCCGCGTTAAACAACCGCGCCAATGTGCTGCGCCTGGCGGGGCGGCACGCGGAGGCGCTCGAAGCGCACCGGCACATTCTGGCGCTGCGGACCAGCGCCGCGCAAGATCCGACGGCGGACCGGCACGTGGCCGTCAGCCATTACAACGTGGCCCATGCCCTGCTGAGCACCGGGCAAGCCGCACAGGCCCTCCCGCATGTGGAGGCCTTTTTGAGCGGGTATCCGGGGCCTTCGTTCAGCTGGCGGCTCAACCAGGTCCGCGGCTACACCTTGCAGGGTCAGGTGCTGTTGGCCATGGACCAGCCGGCGGAGGCGGAAGCGGCCTTTGACCAGGCCATGGCCTTTTTGCTGCGCGATGCGCATCGCGAAAGTGCATGGGCAGACCAGCCCAATCTGGAGGCCTTCCGTCTGGCGCAAGAACTGCTGCCCGCCCTGGACGGCAAAGCGCAAAGCCTGCATGCGCAAGCACCCGAGCGCGCCTGGGCCTGGTCCTGCAGCGCGATGGACCTGGTGGACAGCTTGCGCATCCACTATCCGGAAGGCCTTTCGCGGGCGTTTTACGAAGCCGACATCGATGCCGTTTACCGGCACCACATGCTCCTGTTTGCCGGCCAAAACCGGCACGAATGGGACGCACGGGCCTGGCAGGCCATGGAGCGCAACAAATACCTGCACCTGTTCCAGGCCCGCCAGGAGCGTCAGGCCCGGTATCAGGCGGCTTTGCCGAAGGCCGCCATCGCGCGGCTGCGCGAAATCGAAAAAAACCTGGCACTGCATGCACGCGGCATCCGCGAAGCCCAATACGCCGAAAACGACAGCGCCCTGCAGGCGGCCCACCGTGAACGGCGGCGCTGGCAACGCCGCTACGATACCACCCTGGACAGCCTTGAAAAGGCCCACCCGGCCTATGCGCGCGCCCGCAGCTTGCCGCCCCAAAGCGGCGTGGAACAGGTGCAAGCCCTCCTGGCCCCGGATGAAGCCTACCTGGCCTTTTACGATGCCGGCACCGCGCTTTTCCGCGTGGCCCTCACGCGGGAATCGGTGGAGTGGTCGCGCATATCCTGGTCCGGCCACCAGGAAAGGCAGGTTCGGGATCTGCTTCGGGCCTTGCGGGATCCGGACTGGTTTTCCCGGCATTGGACCCAGGCCCGGCACTTGATCCTGGACAGCGGCCACGTGCTTTACATCCGCTTGCTCGGCACCTGGCTGGATGCCCATCCAGGGGTTCAGCGCCTGACGCTGCTGCCGGACGGTGCGCTCATGGCGCTGCCCTTTGAGGCGCTGCCGTGTTCGCCGGAGGCGAAACGCTTTGAACAGGCCGACTGGCTCGGCACCCGTTACGCCATCCGCTATGCCCACAGCGGGGGTCTGCTGGTGCAACAGCAAGGCCAGCTGCAGGGTCAGGCGCGCAGCAAGGAGCCGGGCAGCGGGCAGGAAGGGGGCCGTCAAGCGGGCCAGCATCAGGCTGACGATGGGCAACAGCGCGCAGCAGACCGGACCAAGGGCGGAATCCTGGGCCTGGTGCCGGACTACAGCGGCCTGGAGGGCTGGGCGGAATTGCCCGGAGCGGCGGCGGAAGTCGCCGGGCTCCGGCAGCGCTTTGGCGCACAGGCCTTGCGGGGCCGCGAAGCCCGCTCCACCCGCCTGGACAGCGCCTTCGCCGGACAGGCCTACCGCGTGCTGCACCTGGCCGCGCACAGCGTGGTGGACAGCCTCGAACCGCTGGATTCCTACATCCTGCTGGCCGACGGGCCCTGGGCCACCTGGTCGATCGCGGGCTCGGAGCTGGACACGCGCCTGGTGGTGCTGTCGAGCTGTTCCAGCCTGGGCGGGCGCCACGTCCGTGGCGAAGGCCTCTACAGCCTGGCGCGCGCCTTCTTCCAAGCCGGCAGTTCCGGCATGCTCGGCGCGCTCTGGCTCAGCGACGACCGCAGCACGGCCCGGTTGATGGAGGGCTTTTACGGCGGACTGCAAGACGAGGCCACGCCATCCGCCGCGCTGCGCGATGCCCGCGTGGACTACCTGGCCCAAAGCGCCGAACGCTACCGGCATCCGTTTTACTGGGCGGGCTTTGCCTACATGGGCGCTGATGCGCCGCTGGCCGGGTTGCAGCGGCCCTGGTGGCGGCAGCCGCTTTCAGGAGGCCGTATAGCCGCCATGGCGGCGGTGGCCTTTCTGGTGGTGCTGCTGTTGGGCTGGCGTTTGCGCGTTCGCCAAAGGCGCTTCGCCGGAGGCGCGTAGTTTTGGACCGGCTCCGCCATGCCCCACTACCGCCGCATTTTACGCCTGGCCGCACGCTACCGCGGCTATGCCCTGGCCAACATCGGCTTCAACGCGCTGTACGCGATTTTTTCGCTGTTCAGCCTGTTGATGGTCATTCCCTTTTTGCAGGTGCTCTTCGGGACGGTGGCCGTGCCGGAGGTGGAACCCGCTTTTTCGTGGTCGCGCGAAAGCCTGGCCGGCATCTTCAATTACCGGTTCGGGCAGTACGTTGGCACTGCCGGAGAGACGGCCGGATTGATTTTGGTCTGCGGTGTGGTGGTGGTGGTGTTCTTATTGCGCAACGCCACGCGCTATGCGGCCATGTTTTTCCTGGCCCCCCTGCGCAATGGCGTAACCCGCGACCTGCGCCGCCAGCTCTACGACCGGATTTTGCATTTGCCCCTCGGCTGGTTTTCCGAAAAGCGAAAAGGCGACGTGCTGGCGCGCATGACCAGCGACGTAACCGAGGTGGAATGGAGCATCATGAACACGCTGGAGGCCGCGTTCCGCGAACCGCTGCTGATCGGCTTTTTCCTGGCGGCCATGCTGATGATTTCACCCCAGCTAACCCTGTTTGTGTTCATTTTGCTGCCCCTGACCGGCCTGGTGATCGGGGGCCTGGGCAAATCCCTGCGCAAGCCCAGCCGGGCCGCCCAGGACCGGCTCGGTGACCTGCTTTCCCTGATCGAGGAAACGCTGGGCGGCATGCGGATTGTCAAGGGTTTCGGGGCAGAAGGCCAGCAGACCGCGCGTTTCCGCGAAGGCACGACCGCCCTGTACCGCGAACAAACCCGGGCCCTGCGCCGCAAGGACATGGCCTCCCCGCTATCGGAGTTTCTGGGCATCGGCGTGGTGGCCGTGGTGCTGTGGTTTGGCGGGCGCCTGGTGCTGGACGGGGCTTTTGCCCCAGAGGTGTTCATCGGTTACATTCTGATTTTTGCCAACCTGCTCAATCCCGCCAAAGCCTTTGCCAACGCCTACGCCAACATTCAGCGTGGCATCGCCAGCATGGAGCGATTGGAAGGCGTTCTGGAAGCGCCGGGCGAGGATTTGGGCCACAGCCCTGCCTCAGCCTCCGCCACTTACACTGCACCCATCAACTCTTCCGCCCCCACCACCCCTGCAGATTCCAAACTCAAATTGGAACAATCGATCCGATTTGAAGACGTCGGCTTTTCTTACCGCGCCGACCGGCCGGTTCTGGACGGCATCCGGCTCCAGCTCCGCAAAGGCGAAGTCGTGGCCCTGGTCGGCCCTTCCGGCGCTGGCAAAAGCACCCTGGCCGATTTGCTGCCGCGTTTTTTCAGCCCATCCTCAGGCCGCATTACCCTCGACGGCCAGGACATCGCAACCCTCCCGCTGGCCTCCGTGCGGGACCTGTTCGGCATCGTCACCCAGGAAGCCATCCTCTTCCACGATACTGTGGCGCAGAACATCGCCTTCGGCCTGCCGGAGGGAAGCGCTTCGCGCGAAGCGGTTGTCCAGGCCGCCAAGGTGGCCAATGCCCACGCCTTCATCCAGGCCCTGCCTCAGGGCTACGACACGGTCATCGGCGACCGCGGGCATACGCTCTCCGGCGGCCAGCGCCAACGCCTGACCATTGCCCGGGCCGTGCTGCGCGACCCCCAGGTGCTCATTCTGGACGAAGCCACCTCCAACCTGGACACCGAAAGCGAACGCCTGGTCCAGGAGGCCCTGCAGCAGCTCATGCGCGGCCGCACGGCATTGGTTATTGCCCACCGGCTGAGCACCGTGCAGCACGCCGACCGCATCGTGGTCCTGCAGGACGGCCGCATTGTGGAAGAAGGGCCGCACGCCGCCCTCATGCAGCAAGACGGCGCCTACCGCAAGCTGGTGGAGCTGCAAGCGTTTTGAGCGGGCTCGTGCTCGCTGCCCGCACTACCTTCGGAGCATGCTCCACCGCCCCGCATGTTCCCGGTTCCAGCAGCTGCGCCTTTGGTTCAGCTGCCTTCTTGCCCTTTGTGCCGCTTTTGGCCTGCATTCCTGCGTCATGGAAGCGGATGCCGTACCGTCCCTGGCTTCGCCGGAAGGCGGATTGAGCCTGGACACCTACCTGGACGCCGATGGACGGCCGGGCTACCGCCTGAGCCACCAAAATGAAAATGGAACGGTCGTTCTAGTGGACAGTTCCGGCCTTGGGCTTGTTTTTGCCGACGGCACGGATTGGAGCGGGGGCTGGATGCTGGGCCGATACACCGACCGCCAGGCTGATCAAAGCTGGGAGCAGCCCTGGGGGGAACAGCGCCAAATCAGGGACCGGCACGCGGAACGCCAGCTGGACCTGAGGCGCGAAGACGGTGCGCGCATGACCCTGCGCTTCCGCTTGTTTGAAGACGGCCTTGGATTCCGCTACGAGTTGCCCGACTCCCTGCCCTCCACCGTGCTGGCGGATGAGGCCACGGAATTTCGCCTGCCCGGCGACCCACTCTGCTGGTGGATTCCCGGCGACTGGGACATTTACGAGCACCTCTACCGCACCACACGGCTGTCCGAAATCGACGCCACGCAGTACCGCAACCACCAGGCCCTGGCCCAGACCTACATTCCCGAAAACGCGGTCAATACGCCCATGACCGCACGCACAGAGGAAGGCTGGTACCTGGCCTTCCACGAGGCGGCCCTGACCGATTATCCCGGCATGACCCTCGCACTGGCGGAAGACCAGGCCGGGCTGCTGCGCAGCGAACTTGTCGGCCGGCCCGACGGCATGAAAGCAGACCTGCAGCCCGGGCACCAAACTCCCTGGCGGGTGATCCTGGCCGTACCCGAAGCGCCCCTGCTCATTGCCAGCACAACCGTCCTCAACTTGAACGCGCCTTCCAAAATCGAAGACATCTCCTGGTTTGAGCCCACCACCTATACCGGCATCTGGTGGGACATGCACTTGGGCCGCAAGAGCTGGGACATGGCTTCCGGAAAACACGGCGCTACGACCGAATACGCCATGGAGATGATCGACTTCGCCGCAGAGGCGAACATCGGCGCCATCTTGGTGGAAGGCTGGAACACCGGTTGGGAAAACTGGATCGGCCCCGGCCGACCCGCCGAGGGTCCTTTTGATTTTGTCACCCCCTATCCGGATTACAATCTGGAACGGGTGGTCCAATACGGCCGTGAAAAGGGTGTGGACCTGATCATGCACCACGAAACCAGCGGCATGCCCCTGGTCTACGAGCACTACATGGACTCGGCCTTTGCGCTCATGCAGCGCTTGGGCAGCCATGCCGTCAAGACCGGATACGTGGGCAAACTCGTGCCTGCCGGCGAATACCACCACGGCCAGTTCATGGTGCGCCACTACCGCAAGGTCCTGGAAACCGCCGCCCAATACCAGGTGGCCGTCAACGCCCACGAACCCATCAAGGCCACGGGCATCCGCCGCACCTGGCCCAACGCCATTTCGCGCGAGGGCCTGCGCGGGCAGGAATTCAACGCCTGGTCGCCGGACGGCGGCAATCCACCCGAACATGCCTCCATCGTGGCCTTCACCCGCATGCTCGGCGGCCCGATCGACTACACGCCGGGCATCGTGCACATCGGCCTGGAACCCTGGAAACCCGACAACCGCGTCAACTCCACCGTGGCCCATCAACTGGCGCTTTACGTGGTCTTTTACAGCCCCATCCAGATGGCTCCGGACCTGATCGAGCATTACAGCGGCCATCCCGCGTTGGACTGGATTTCCAAGGTGGCCTGCGATTGGGAGCAAACGCGCGTTTTGGCCGGGGAACCCGGTGATTTTGTGGCCATTGCACGGCAGGAACGCAAATCCGACGCAGAAGGCCAGCCCCGCTGGTTCCTGGGCGCGGTCACCGACGAGCAACCCCGCTCCATGCGCCTGCCGCTGGACTTCCTCGGCGAGGGCCAATGGCGGGCCGTGCGGTTCGCCGACGGCGAAGGCGCGGATTGGGAAAGCAACCCACTGCCCCTGGTGGTGGACACCCTGACCGTGGAGCCCGGCCAGGAACTCCAGCTGGACCTTGCCGCCGGGGGCGGCACCGCCATCCGCTTTGAGGCGCTGGAGCGACCCTGAGGCAGGCGCCAGCGCAATTGCCGCGGGCTAAACCCATTGCCGCAGATCAGCCTTCCAGCGGACCATCGGCCGTGTTTTTCCGGACTCCAGGGCACGCCATATCCTTGGCGCGGCGTTTGCGTAGGCATAGGCGTGCTCCGCCCCCGCCACCGTTTCGCGACCCCTCTTCCCATTTGCCCATGCCGTTCCGCCCTTTCCCGCTTCGTCCCTTCGCCCTGCTCCTCGGCCTGTTCGGTGTTTTCGCCGGACCGGCGAAGGCCCAAGAAAGCCCGGCCGCCCTGGCCCGTACCGCCATGGCTTACGACGCCAACGACTATGCCACGGCCTGGGCGCAAGCCAACGCCGCCCTTTCGGGCCAACTCAGCCCCCGCCACCGCAGCGACGCCCACCGGTATCGCCTGTTGAGCGCCAACCGCCTGTCCATGCAGCCTGGGCAGATGCCCGGCGGCCTGCAAAAGGCCACGCTCGGCGATTCGGCCACGGCCAGCATGCAGTGGCTCTACCGCACGGAAGCCGACGGACAAAGCCTCGACGATGCCCAACAGGCCGCGCTGGCCGAAGGCTACCGCCTGGTGCAAACGCTGGGCTATGATGCCATGGGCGACCCATCGGTTCCGGCGGCACGGTTGCGCACCCACGCTGAGCGGCTGGACGCCTGGAGCCCCCTTTACGCAAACAACTACGCCCATTTTGAGGCCATCGGGCAACTGCATCAGGTGGGCCAGCAATACCCGCAGGCCAAAAAGGCGTATGCCGATGCCATCCGGATATACAACAAGCGCCTGCCATCCCGTCCGGATGCCAGCATCGGCCGCGATTACTACAACCTGGCCTTTTTGACCGTGCTCTACTCGCCGGAACATCAGGATGCCGATGGACACACAACCCAGGAAGGCCTGAAACGGGGCCTGGCCCAGGTGCAGGACGGACTGGCTTTGCTGAACAGCGAAAGGGAACGCGGCACGCGGATGGGGGCCACCCTGGAAGGCTTTGACGCCGCGGAAGACGACCTGCGCCGTTTCCAGCTCGACTGTTTCCAAAAGCTGGAGCCTACGCCGCCCGAGGCCCTGCCGGCCTTCAAAGCCGCCATCGCCGCCAACCCGGACGATGCTCTGCTGCATTCGGCCTACGCCAACCTGCTGGAAAACACCGGCGACGTGGTCGGCGCGCGCAACGCGTACACCAAAGCCACCAAACTGGACCCGTCCAACACCAACAACTGGTTCAACCTCGGTGTGCTGGATTTCAACCAGGCCGCCCAGCTCCTCCAGGAAGCCAACACCCTGGACGACATGGACGCCGCCCGCGCGGTGCAGGTCGATGCGCTGGCTTTGCTGCGCCAGGCCCGCCGTCCCTTTGAAAACGCCCTGGCGGGCGATCCGCAAAACCGCAGCACCCTGCAGGTCCTCCTGCAGATTGCCACCCTCACCGACGATCTGGAGGGGATGAAGCGGTATCAGCGGCTGCTGGAGCAATAGGCCGAAGCCTGATCACATCCCGTCCTTGATCCGCTGCAGGGTCTCGATCTGGGCCTCCACAGCCTCCACCTTTTCGGTGTTGTCGCCGTCGGCTTCGATCAGGTTCTCCAGCTGCTCTTCGTAGCCGGACAGGATGCTGGCGATGGTGCCCTGGCCGATCATGGTCATCCACCCGTAGCTGGACGTGGCCACGCGTTCGGCAATCTGCTGAGCGCCTTCGGCCACAATGTTGAAGTCCTTCTGGCGCTCGAGGTAGTCGCCGTATTCCTGGACCACCAGGTACATCTGCCAGCCATCGATCTCGGCCAACTGCTGCTGGAAGAAGCTGTTTTTCTCCGGCCCGCCGTATTGGGCGTAGATGGCCATCACGGCGGAGGCCATGCTGAAATTGGCACCCTCCTCGTACTGCGTGGCAATCTCCAAGGCTTTGCCGGATTCGATGTTCGCCATCTGGCGAAGGCCATTGGCCATCACGCGCCAGGACGAGTCTTCCAGGGCCGCTTCAAAAATCGGCAGGTCCTCGGGGTTTTCGTATTTGCCCAGGGCACGCAACGCGGCCACCCGCACATTGCTTTTGGCGTGGCTTTGCGCCAGGTCGGTGACCTTTTCGCGCACCACATCCGGGGTGCCTTCATCGATGGCCACGCGGGAGGCGGCGCGCTCCTGGATCACCCAGAAGGGATCGTCCATGGCCTCGATGACTTTCTTGCGGGCCACCGGCTCCTCTTCCTGATGCTTGATGTAGTGCTCCAGCGCCTGCTTGCGGTCCAGGTAAAGGGGTCCCTTTTTCAACGCATAGCCATACCACTGTTCCGGGAGCTTATCTCGGACTTCGGCCAGCAGCATTTTTTCGGCATCCACATTGATCCAGTCCGGGTAGCGCACGTCAATGGGGAAGGTCTGTTCCCGCTGTTCCAGCCAAACGCGCTGGCGCTCCACCTGCGCACCCTGGTACACGTCGATGTCGATCGGCAGACGGTAGACCGGGGTTTCCTCCCGCTTCTGGATCTGCCGCATGGTCACCATCCAGTGGCCTGCGGCCGAATCCAGGGCGTACGTGATTTCGATGGTCGGGTGGCCGGAAGCCAGGAACCACTGGTTGAAAAACCAGTTGAGGTCTTCGCCGGATACCTCTTCCATGGCCAGGCGCAGCTCGTGGATCTCCACGTCGGAGAATTCGTTTTCGTGGAGGTAGTGCTTGAGGCCGGCAAAAAAGGCCTCGTCGCCGAGGTACTTGCGCAGCATGTGCAGCACGCGGCCGCCCTTCTGGTAGGAATGCGCGTCAAACATGTCCTCCCGGCTGTCGTAGCCAAAGCGCACCAGGTCGTGCTGGCCGGAAACGGCCGTCTGCAGGTAAATGTCCAGATCCTGCTCCAGGTGGCGGTCCGCTTCGGCGCGGCCGTACTTGTGCTCAAACCAGAGGTATTCGCCATAGGTGGCGAAGGCCTCGTTCAAGGGCAGGTTGGCCCAGGACTCACAGGTCACCAGGTCCCCGAACCACTGGTGGAACAGCTCATGGGCGATGATGTCCTCGTTGTCGCCGTCCAGCAGCTCGCGGTCCGTCTGGTGCAGGCCGTCGTAGTTGATCACGCAGGTGGTGTTCTCCATGGCACCGGACACAAAGTCCTCCACCACCACCTGGTGGTACTTGCCCCAGGGGAAGGGATAGCCGAGCACCTCGGAATAGAATTCCATCATCTCGGGCGTATTGCCGAAGATGTCCTGCGCATAGGGCCCGTATTCATGGCTCACCCAGTAGTCCACGTCCAGCCCGTTCCATTCGTCCTCGGTGATGGCAAAATCGCCGACCACCATGGCAAACAGGTAGGGCGCATGCGGCTTTTCCATCACCCAGCGGTCGCTTCGGGTCCCGTCGCCGTTGTTGACGCTGGAAACCAGCACCCCGTTGGACATGCTCTCAAAAGCGGTGTCCACGGTCATGGTCAGGTCCTGGGTGCAGCGCTCGTTGGGCTTGTCGATGGTGGGGAACCAGCAGGAGCTGGCCTCCGTCTCACCCTGGGTCCAGGCCTGGCGGGGTTTGTCGGGGTCTTCGCCCGTAGGGTTGATGAAATACAGGCCCTTGTCCGAGGTAATGGCCAGGCTGCCGCCTTCCGGCAGTTCTTCCGGCTTGGCGGTGTAGTCGATGAACAGCTTGAAGGATTCGCCTCCGGCGAATGCCCGCGGCAGGTGCACGAGCAGCTTGAAGTTGTCGTAGTCGTAGGTCAGGTCCTGCTTGCTGCCGTCTTCGCCCACCAGGGCAATTTGGTGGATGTCAAAGCCCTTGGCGTCCAGCTCGGCCTGGTCGGTGGCCCGGAAATAGGGTTCCAGGGTCAGGGTGGCCTGACCGTTGAGGCGGGACTGCTCCCAGTCAAAGGACACCGAAAGCTCCGTGTGGATCAGGTCCAGGTGGCGCGTGGCGCTGGCCTGGTACTTGGAGGCCACGTAGGGCGAGGCCTCCTCCGGATTGAAGGGGTCTTTCTCCGGCTTGGGTTTGGGGCTGCTGACGCTGGCCTCCGTGGCGGTTTTGGTGCTGGAAGCGGCGTTTTTGCTGGCCGAACAGGCGGGCAAGAGCAAGCTCAATCCCAGCACGGCCGCCGGGAGGGTCAAATGGGCAGAGGAACTGCGGAACATGATGGAAGGGGTTCTGAACGGAGTGGCGTCGGATATGCGAGGGTGACGCCGCTCATTGGGCCTGCAAATATACGGGCGTCACCAAGCCGAAAGGCCTGTGCTAACTTGAGCGCGCATTCCGCCACCCTTCATCCTTTCCGCCATGCAGTGCATCGTCAACGGCCAACACGATTTTGACGTCCAGGAAGGCCGCCTGAACGGCGAACCCGTTGAACTGGACATTGTGGCCACCGGACCCGATAGCTACCACATCCTCCGCAACGGCAAGGGCTACCGCGCCGAGCTGGTTTCGCTGGAAGCGGAAGAAAAGACGCTGACCTGGCGCATCAACGGCAACCTGTACAGCGTCCAGGTCAAGGACCATTTTGACGCCCTGCTGGACAAGCTCGGCCTGAGCGCCATGGCCGGCGCCAAGGCCCAGGACATCAAGGCGCCCATGCCCGGCTTGGTGCTGGACGTGATGGTGGAATCCGGCCAGGCCGTCAGCAAGGGCGACGCCGTGCTCATCCTGGAGGCCATGAAAATGGAGAACGTGCTCAAGGCCCAGGCCGACGGCACCGTGCAATCCGTGGAGGTGGCCAAGGGCGATGCGGTGGAGAAAAACACCGTGCTGATCAAGATGGGCTGAGCGCCCCGGCCTGATCTCCACGCGCCCGGCCCGGCTTTGCGGCCACCGCGGATCGGGAGAATGGTCCAAAGGCCGTTCTTTTGTGCAAGGCCGGAGGGCATCCGCGCACAACGCCACCGCCCTCCCCCGCAGAAACCCCATTGCGCTCACCCTACGCATTCCCGCGACATGCGCCTCAACCGTCTGGAACGCAAGGCCTTCGAAAACGACTGGACCTGGCTGGCCGAGTGGTTCGGGGGACCCGATGCGCTCGACAAGCTGGAGCCCATCGTTCCGGAGGACTGGCTGGAGGACACCGCCTACGACGGTACGCCGGAAGCCGCGCGCCGCATCTTTGATCTGGTCTGTGCCCACATGGGCGTGGATCCGGCCGAGGTGGACCTGCTCATCCACGACATGCCCCAGCAGCGGGAAGCCGGTGGCCTGTGGTTCGAGGACGACATCGACGCGGAGGAAGAGCTGTCCGAGACCCTGGATGCCGCGTTCCGCGGCGAAGACGAGGCCTCAGACGACGAGGCCGAGACCACCGATGCGGAAGGAGCGGACGAGGAGGGTCTCGAAGAGGATTTCGAGGAGGAGGCCATGGAGGCGGACGATGCCGCCGAGGAGGAGGAGGACGATGAAGCCGATGCGGATTCCGCCTCCGGCGATGCCGCCCCCCCGGATGCCGAAGAAATTCCGAACGGAGAAGGCGCGGAGGCGGCTGATTTCGACCCTTCAGAGCACGTACCCGACCGGCCCTTCGCCGGCCGCAACGCGGCCGGCCTCTATGAGGTCCACATCGAACAGGTTCAGCTCGAACATTTTGAGTCCTTGGTGGCCATGCTGGCGCACGAACTGGCGGCCATCCTGCTGCTGGGCGGCGGCCTGATCGAGGAGGAAGACGAAACGCTCACCGACCAGGTGCCCATCTGGTACGGCTTCGGGATTTTTGGCGGCAATGCCCTGCTGCGTTTCCATCAGGACCAGGACGGCTGGCACTGGAGCGGCAACGGCTCGCTGACGGCCGAGGAATACGCCTATGCGCTGGGCCTTCGCGGATTCATCCGCGGCGAGGAAGACCCCGAATGGGTCGAGCACCTGGCGCCCGACATCCGGCAGTATTTCAAGGAAGCCGAGCGTTTTCTGATTGAAAACGAGGACGACATCTTCCAGAACCTCGACATTCTGGAGGAGGAAGAGGACGGCGATCCGGGTTTTGACGCGCTGCCCGAAAGCGATCCGGTGGCCCTGGAAGAGGCCCGACGCCGCCGCTACGGCGACCAGCAGGACGACTACGTCGAGCCCGACTGGAGCATTTGAGGGCCGAGCCCATTCCCTACCATTGGAGCCCTAAGCCGATGTGCGTGCCCGCCGTGCTGCGATAAAGCTACGGATGAATGCGATCATGGCCAGCAGCGACGTGCCCACCATCAGCGCCACCCGGACCACGGCCATGGTGTCGCTGCGCTCCAGGGCGCCTTGCAGGGGCATGAACAGGCCCAGCATCAGGATCAGCGTAAGGACCACCGCCACGTGCGCGATGATCTTGTTCTCGCGACGGATGCCGCCCGTCATGGGCAGCAGGAGCGCACCGCCAAACACGGGAATCAGGGCAGTCATGGAAGGCGTGTCGGAAGCCAGATAGCCCCAAAGGCCCATGGCGATGAGCACGATGGCGTTGACGAGGGAGGCGGTATGGGCTTTCATGGATGTGGCAATTGCGCAGTGGACTACAAGCTGTTGCTCCCCCATAAACCGCCAACAGACCCGTTGGTTTAAACGGAGGGGTCGAAGGGGATGTCCCTTGGCTGCAACTTTCCACCGGCAATGTCCACAAGCGCGCTTTTAGTGTGCGTTTTCGCCGTCCCGGCGAAGACCAGACGCGTTTTTCGGTCCGCAATTCCGAACGCATTTGCGAACTTGGGGGTAGTCCCATCTCGGTCCACCCCCCAAATCCCCGTGTCATGGAAAGCCATACTGCTTTGCCGGCCGGTGCCCTGGCGTGGAGCAACCGGCAATTGATGGACCTCGCCTCCCGGCGTGAACACGAATTCGACGGGCAGGCCGAAGCGGCCGTCGCGCTGTTGCGCGAACGCGGCCTGTCCGAACCTGAACTGCGTCAACTGGCCCTGGGCTGCGTGCGCCACCGCATCCGTCGAACGCATGTCTTGAGCGTGGCCGAGCCCGATCCGCACCTGCGCCTGCCGCGCAACCCCCTGCTCACCCGCGCCGACATCCTCTGCCTCTTTGAAGAAGAGGAGGCCAACATGGACGGCCTGGCCGAAGACGAGCTGTTCGGGGTGTTTGAGGCGTGAGCCCAGCGTACGGGTAAACGACCGGGTACAGCGTTAAAGGCTGACCATGGACACGGATGCTGCACGCTGTCCTATGGCGCCTGCCGGACCTGGGCCTCGGTGTGGCGCTTGTAGTTGAGCAGGATGGCCTGCCAACCGGCCTGCTGTACATCGCGCGGGTTCTGGCCTTCCGGGTCAAACGCCACGTCCACCACGGTATGGTCGTCTTCGGGTGTAAAGCGCACGCTGACTTCCCGGCCGTCGTCCAGGCGGTAGGTAAAGGAGTTGCCGGGGTCTACGGCCGTATACATGGCCACAAAATCAAAGCCCATGCTCCCGTCGCGGGCTTCCATTCGGGCCATGTAGCGTCCGCCAACGGCCAGATCGTTCTCCGCTCTCGGACAGCACCACTGGGGTGAAGCAAAATTCCATTGCACAATGTGCTCCGGATCGGTGTAGCAGGTCCATGCGGTGGCTGGATCGGCCGCTATGCGGGCCTGAATGTGGATGGGTTCGGCGGGCATTAGATCGACGGATGGAAAGCGGTGATGCTTGGAAGGTAGCAATTGCCCTTGTGAAGGTCATGCATCCTCAAGCCCGCAGCAACCGGAACACCGTGATCTCGGGACGGACCAGAAAACGCATCTGGCGGAGGTGGCCCAATGCGCGGTTGATGTAGAGCATGCGGCCATCGTGCAGGTCGATGCGCCCGGCGGTGAAGCGCTTGTTCTGCACCGGCAAAACGGGCGGATCCAGAAAGGGCGGTTTGCACTGCCCGCCGTGGGTATGGCCCGAGAGGATCCAGCCCTGGTAATCCTGCCATACGTCCAGGTCGCAGACGTCCGGGTTGTGGCACAACACCACATTGGCCGCACCGGGGTCGTAAGAAGCCATCGCCCGTTGAGGGCGAAAATTTATGCCCCACCAGTCGTCCAATCCGATGATGTTCAGTCCGCCCACCATGGCGGCGTCGTTGCGCAGGACCTGGATGCCGCGCGCTTCCAGGCGATCGGCCACGCGCTTTGCCACGCCTTCCTTTTCCCAGCGGTAGCCGTAATCGTGGTTGCCCAACACCGCCACCGAACCGAGCTTGCCGCGCACAGCGTGGCCCATGACTTCTTCGAGCTGGTCGAGTTGGGTTTCATCTTCGTAGCTGACGTAATCGCCGGTGTAGACCACGATGTCCGGTTCGAGCGCCTGGGCACGCTGCATGGACTCGATCAGAAAGCGAAAGTCGAATCTATTGCCCACATGCAGATCGGAAAGCTGCATGAGGGTCTTGCCTTGCAGGGAGGACGGCAGGTTTTGGACCGGCATGTCGCGGTGCACAAAATCGAGCCAAAAGGGCTCGACCTGCCAGGCATACAAACCCGTCAGGCCACCGGCGGCCAACAGGCCCAGGGAAGCTTTGGAAGCATGGCGGAGGAATCGGCGACGGTCCATGGATAGGCGGGTCGGGTGAATAATCCGAAGGCTCAACGCAGTGGCGTTCGGGGGTGGTATGGGCAACGCGTTAAAACCGGTTAAGGCGTTTTCGCCCGGCCGGGCGAACCGCTTGCCCAAGGGCGCAAACGGTCTAAGCCGCGGTCTCCCGGTTGTAGATCACCGGGAGTTGTCCTTTCCACTGTGCAAAGCGCGCGTCATCCGTAAGCAGGGCCGCCATGAAATGGCCCACGTTGATGCGGCTGGTCTGCCCGGGTTTGAACAGGGTTTTGGTTTGGGCGGGCAGCACGTCGTAGGGACTCGTTTCGGTATCCTGTGTGAGGCTGTCCGGGCGAACGGCCACCCACTCCACGTGCGGATGCTGCAGGCCGATGCCGTTTTTCAGATACGCCACGGCCTGCTCGTTGTCGACCTGGGGCGGGAGGACCAGCCGGAGCAGACCGATCAGCAGGCGTTCGCCAAAGGCGCGTTGCTCCCCCAAGGCGGGATCGGCAACCCCCACGGTATTCATCAACACAAAACGCTTTTTGCGGCCAGCATCCGTGGTGCGCATGGCCGAGCAGAGCTTGCATGCGGCATCGGTGACCAGGCGTCTTGGCGCACCCCAAATCCCTTTGAACGATATGTTGTGGCCCAGGCAGGAGGCCGCACCGTCGCAATCGCGCAGCGCCTCGGCCAGCTCCGCATCCGGCATGTCCAACAGGCTGGCTTCGATCAGCTCCACATGTTCGTGGTCCTTCCAGGCGGTGTTCAACGTGGCCCTGGAGCGCACCACCGCCTTGACGCGATGGCCCCCATCCAACAAATGCTGCACCAGATGGCGCCCCGTGGCGCCGCTTGCCCCAACCACCAAAAACTGCATGTGCGTGTGTTTTATGCGGCGCGAAGGCCCGCCTGTGTTTGTCCGGAAGCTGTTGCTTCCGGTTGCACACCAAGTTCCGCCCTTCCGGGCGAACTCCGGGAAACCACCCTGCAGCGTGCAGACTGTTGCGTCCGTCAACCGGATGCACCTTGCGCTGCGATGGAGGGCGTTTCCGCTCGGCCAGGGCTAGGATTTGGACATGGACTCCACTTGTGCACCATCCCAGCGCCAAAGCCCACGGGGCCCACCAAACCAGATGCGCTTTTCCGCATCCTCCACCACAAACAGCACCTCGTTGTATTGTTTTCCATTTTGGTCTTCAAAGGGCCGGAAATGGGCACCGTCAAACAGGCTTAACGCGGTTGTTCCACTGGCCATCCAGTAGGTGCCTTTGTGGTCCATAAGAATGTCCCAAATGTTGTTGTGCCGGAAACCATCGTCGGTTTTGTGGAAGGCCTTAAATCCGGTTCCATCAAAGACGTCCAATCCGCCCTTGTGGTTGCCGTGGGTGCCAACCCAGACCTTGCCCAGGGGATCGCCATAGACCACGCGCACAAAATCGTCGCTGAGCTCGGTGGTGAAATGCGCAAACGCGGTTCCGTCAAAACGGCTCACCCCGGCATGGCTCAGGGAAGCAAACCAAAGGTTCCCTTCCCGGTCGCGGTCCATGCTCAAAACGATGTTGTGGTGCTGCCCATCATCATAGACCATGCCTACATCGGCCAGGTGCTGGCTGAATTGGCCAGCCTCGTACCGGTACGCACCCGCTCCGTTGGTGCCGAACCACAAAGCGCCGGTACGGTCTTCGTGGATGGACATCACCTGATTGGGGTTGACCACAGGATACACCTCGTCCAACCATATGCTGGATGTGTCGCTCCAGGGCAGCGTCAAATGCGAAAAAACCCGACCGTTGTATCGGCAAGCCCCATCGGGCATTCCGAACCACATGTTTCCGGCGTCATCTTCGGCAATGCAGGTTACGTTATTGCTGCTCAGCCCGTCTTCCGTCGTATAGTGGGTGAATCCCTGGCCATCAAAATGGAAAACGCCACGCCCCCGCGTGGCGAACCACAAGCCGCCGCTTGAATCCACATACCCGGCATAAAAGCCCACACCGGATTCCGCCAAAGCGGCTCGTGCGCGTTGCACACGCCCTCCTTGCTCAGCCCCCTCAGAAGCGGGTCTGGTACATGCCGAAAAACACAGGGCCATCAGGAAGACGATCGGATGTGGCAACTTGGCGCTTTTGAATCAACAATCATACCGGATTGAAAATACCGAAGGCGCTGCCGTGTCCCGGTTTCGGAGGCGTGACGGTGGTTTCGAAATGCCCTAGCTTCGCCGGCATGCCGGCGAACCCTTCCCCCGACCACACGCCCAAATCCGGAGCGGACCATCCCACGCGGGTGCACGTCCATCAGCGCACCCCCCGGCTGCACGGCTTCTTTGAAGTGGAGTCCGCTGAATTGCAATTTGAACGCTTTGATGGAAGCATGAGCGGGACCGTGGAGCGGATGCATTTGGACCGCGGCCGTGCAGCTGCAACCTTGTTGTACCACACCGAGCGGGCGCAATTCCTTTTGGTGCGTCAATTCCGTTTTGCCGCCTGGACCAAAGGCCATGGATGGCTCACCGAGATTGTGGCCGGCAAAATTGATAAAGGCGAAGAACCGGCCACCGCCGCCTTGCGCGAAACCGAAGAAGAAACCGGATACCGGCTGAAGGCCGTCCAACCGCTGAGCGTGTTCTTTACCATGCCCGGCGGTTCCTCCGAACGCATTCATTTGTTTTTTGCGGAAATCGACGAATCCATGCGCGCCAAAGACGGCGGCAAAAGTGCCGATGCCGACGAGGACCTCCAACCCGTCTGGGTGGACGCCGCCGATGTGCTGGACGGTTCGGCCTGTTTTCGCTTTCCGGATGCCAAAACCCAGGTGGCGTTGAATTGGTGGCGGGCGGAGGCGCTGGCCGGAAGGCTCAAGCAGGCTTGATGTCGAACCGGTGTATGGGTCAGCTTGCACTGCCCCGCTTGGACGCCGAACGATCTTCCCGATGCCGATAGATCACCTTCCGCTGCGCCAGGTGGGCCATCAGAAATTCGAAATGTTCCTGCTTTTTGCCCAGGTATTCCGGCGGTGAGATGCCGGGATGATGATAACGGCCGTCGATGACCAGACGTGCGGCACCAGTAGCCGTATAGCCGGTGGTCCGGGACATGGAGGAAATGCGGCGGCCGGAGGCATCCACGGCACCGCGGTCCAGCAGGTCGTAGGTGTGGCGCACCAGGCCGCCTTCGTCTTCGCCGGAAACGGCGACCCGCATGACGGTCAGTTCTTCTTCTTCCGCTCCGAGTTTCCATTGCTGGAACAGCAGGCTGCTGGTCAGGTCGATGGGCCGCAAGGCGGTGTCCTGGCCATCGCTGTTGCGCACCGTCACCGGGTCCTCGCTGAAAAATCCGCTTTCGCGGAACACGCGCATCAGGTCCGCATGGCCGGGATAGCGCAACGTCTTTTCGACCATGTTGGGCGCGTCGATGGTGCGCAAGAGGCTGCGCAGGCCGTCGGAATTGAAGGCTTCCAGGGTGCCCATGCCGGGCAGGTCCACCAGCTCCACATCGGAGAGCGCCGGGCGGACCACCTCCCCGCCGTTGACGCGGTAGCGCGCGGGGCGGGTGTATTCCTCCAGCACGTCGATGGGGGAAAAGGGCGCCTTGTAGGCGAAGGGCCAGCGGCGTTCGGCCGGCAGGCCGCCGACCATGCACACAAAGCGGTCCACCTGCATGCGTTCGTTGTGGTAGCCCAGCAGGATGTTGTCCATGCCCGGCGCAACGCCGATGTCCACCACGGCGGTCCGGCCGTTTTCGCGCGCCAGCGCATCCAGCTCAAAAGGATCTTCCGGGAAAAAGGAAATGTCCACCACATCAACGCCGGCTTCCAGCGCGGTCTTGAGTGTCTGAAAGCCCATGAAGCCGGGCACGGCGCCAACGACCAGATCAAACGGCGCATCGTCAAAGCCCTGCACCGCGCGGGAAACTGCAGCAGGATCCGAAAGGTCGGCGGTGTGGGTTTGGATGGGGGCCGCGGCGGCTTCCGGCGCCTTCAACAGGCCCATCGCCTGCGGGTCGCGGTCCACAACGGTGACGGCAAAATCGCGCGCGAGGTCTTCGGCCATGGCCCGGCCCACCATGCCCGAGCCGAGTACAACAATGCGTTTCAAAGCGGAGGATTTGGTCCGCCGCAAGTTACCCAGCCCGCCGGCACCGCGCGGCCTTGGGCACGGACCTCAGTGCTCCCCGATGAAGCGCAGCTCCCGTTCGGCAGCCGCCCGCGTCTGGCGCAGGTCGTCGAAGAGCAGCACGCGCACCATGAAGGCATAGATGACCACAAAACCCAGCACACCGGCGGCCTCGTAAAAGTGCCGCGTGCCCATGGTCCAAAGCAGGATGAAGGCTACAAAAACGGCGTGCACCACCAACAGCCACCACACCCACGCCTTCGGCGAAAACTGCACATCGGCTTCCACGCGGCTGCCCCGGCCTTCCGGCACGAGCTTGCCCAGCACGCGGAAAAACACATAGCCCCGCCGCTCCAACACAAAGCGGTTGCCCGACCAGGCCCCCGTCCAGGGTGCAGCCGGTTCTCCGATCGACTGCAAGAAGCGTGCGGCGTACTCCACCGGATCCAGCGTATAGTGGCCTTCAAAGGGTTGCGGTGGAAATCGGCGCGCCACCCAACGGGTCAGGGCATTGGATTGCACGCCATCCGCTGCGCTCCCGGGCAGGCGGACTTCTTCGGTTGAGCCGGATGATGAAACCGGATTGGGCATGGTCTGTGTCCGCGCACAGAAATGCAGGGCTGTGCGGCGGTTGAAGGGCATTTGGGCGGACGGTAGGGCCATCCGCCTTGACCTACAGACACCCAAAGTAGGGGGCGTGTTCGCCGGTTCCGGCGATTTGGATCATTGCACTACCCCGTTTGCATCATCGCCCGACCACCCAACGGAGGGTCTGGCGGTAGCCGTCGGCTTCCAGCGCCACGAGGTAGAGGCCCGCGGGCAGGTCCAGACCGATCGGGTCGATGGTCACCGTGTGGGCACCCGGTGCGGCGGATAGGCCTACCACCGGTTCGGCACGCAAGGCACCGGACAGATCGAACACGCGCACCGACACGTCTGCGGCTTCCTCCAGGGAGAAGGCCAGCGTGGTGGGACCGGCAGAAACGGCGGGCTGCAAGGCCGCGCTCGTTAAGGGGGAGCCGAGTTCTTCCAGGCCCGTACCGCTGCGGAAGTTGGCAATCAGCGTATCGCCTTCGGCGATGGCAAAAAAGGCATTGGCATCCGTCGGCGAGGGGTTCACAAACTGGTTGTAGAGGTCCCAATAGTCAAAGCTGAACCCCGGTGCCGGATTGGCCTCCACGGTCACCAGTGTACCGGAGGTGTAGGCGCCGTTCCAGGGGAATGCGGTGGGCGCAAAGGTGTTGACCGTCACCGAACCGGAGCCGGGCGGTTGCACGTCCACCATGATGGAATAGATCGGCAGGGTGGTCTCCTTGAAATGCGCGATGATGGTATCCGTGGTGCTGATCTGCAACAGGACTTCCTCATCCGTGGTGCTGGGCAGCACACTGTGGTTGTTCAGCTCCCAATAGTCCAATTCCCATCCCGGCTGCGGATCGGCATCCAGCTCGATGTCCACCCCGGTGAAATAGGTGGCCTGGAAGGCGTAAAAGGGCGGATCCAGGCTGTTGACGTCGATTTCGCCCGAACCGGGCGGATCAACCCGGAATTCCAGGGTGTAGGCATCCTCTTCAAAGCAATCCTCCATGCCGCCGACGATGAAGCTGCAGCGGGCTAAAATGAAGTTGCGCAGGTCCTGGACGTTGTTTTGCCAGCCCGTGTAGGTGCCGCCCCAGCGGGCAACGTGGTCCGTCATTTCCGGGTCTATCAGGGCAATGATGCTGTCCAGGAAGGGGATGACGTAATCGCAATTGAAGTACCAATTGGTCAGGTCGGCCCAACGGTTGATGTAGTCGGCCCGGAACTGGTCCGAAACCATCAACTCGTTGAGCAGGGTCATGTGGCCTTCGGGGTCCGACCAACCGCCCAGGTCGGCGGGATCGCAGGGGTCTGCGGTTGGGGTGGTGTTGGGGATGCCCGTATAGTTGATGTAGTGGCCAAAAGAGGCGTCGTCATCCCACAGCGCATAACGCCACTTTTTCTTGTCGCCGTCCGGGTTGCGTCCTCGCCACCAGGCGGTATTCCAGTTCAGCCAGTCCATGCTCACAATCCAGGAGTGGAGGATGGTGTAATCGATCAGGCTGCCTACGTTGTAGCGGTCGGTGACGTAATCGTAGTCTGCGGGAATGGTCATGTCGTTGGTCACGATGTAGTTGAACAACGCGTCCCAGTCGGCACGGCTGCCGTACTCTTCCCAGGTGCCACCCCAGGTCTTGATGAAGTCGATGTCGAATTCGTCCTGATCGTAGTAATCCTTGGTGAAGTCGGGATCGTCGACCTTTTCGCGGAGTTCGTATACGCCCCAATACTGGCCGTTCACATACATCACGCAGGGTTCGAAGGTGCGCTCATCCACGCGCAGGTCGGCATGGTGGCTCAAGGCGTGCACAAAGGCGTCGCGGATGTGGGCGCCGTCTTCAAAGGGGTAGTTGTCGTTGGCCGCACCCTTGATGATCAGGCGCTGGAAATCGTTCCGGTTTTTGTCCCGGAAGATTTCATGGTGCAGGGCATTGCTGTAACCGAGCTGATCCCGGGTGATGTAGTCGATGCCGCGCTGCGGGTAGGCCCAGGAATCGTTGCCGTGTTTGTTGTAGTCGCCCACGGCTTCGTCCAGCAGGGTGCCGTCTCCGGCGAAAAGCTCCATGCTGCCCACCGGGTCAATCCAACTGCTGCCGTTGAGCAGGTCGTCCACTTCTTCACCGGCAATGGATACGATGTAAACCGTGTGGGTATTGGCCAGGTAGGTGTTCGACTCTGCAAACGACGTGTAGATGTTGGGGTCTGAGGAATAGGCCGCTGCCCGCACCACGGTAGTGGCCGAAAGCGAGATCGGTCCGGTATACGGTGTAGCTGTTGGACCCGGATAGCTGCCGTCGAGGGTGTACACGATGGTCGTGCCCGGTTCGGAGGTGATGGTTACAGGTCCAAGGCCCACCCCGGCATCCGGCGTCATAACCGGTGTTGCGGCATAGCCGTCGTAGTTGGCGCCGCCGTTGGCATTGCCCGGCGTAGGATTCAGGAACATTTTCCAGGTGCCCGATCCGTCCGGGAAGCGCCCCCAGCTGTGGTGCGCCTGGTTGGCCTGGGCGATGCCGTTGGAGTCCACATAAGCACCAGCCGCATCGTTGAGGTATACCCCTTCTTCGGCGCGGGTCTGGGTCAGCTTGAAATTGGTGTGCAGCTGTCCGCTGAAGGTGCCGTCCTTGCCGGAGCACCAGATCCGCAAATAAGCTCCGGTCCCGATGGTGGTGCCGCTGGGAATGGGCCAGCGCATGGGGTCGTCGGCGCGGTCGGAAAGGTGCCAGCCGCTGATGTCTTCGGTGCTGGTGCCGGCGTTGTAGAGTTCAATCCAGTCCTCGTATTCCCCGAAGCCATCGGCAAAATCCCCGTAGTTGGCCGCGGAGAATTCGTTGATGACCACCTGGGCCTGCAAGACCGGCAGGGTGCCCGCCAGCAAAAGAGCCAGGATGCTGATGACCTTTCGGCCGAAGGATGTTTGGGTGGTGGGGGCTTCCCACCCGGGGTGGGTAGAGGGTAAAAATGCAGACATATCAGAGCGGAGTGGAGGTAGATGGCACACAAATGGGCCGCTTGTGAACAAGCGGGCGAGTTCGCCACCTTTAAATTTACGGCATGCAGATGCTTTTTTAGGCATCCGCAGCCCGCCCATCCCATTCCGGGCGCCGTTGCGATGCGCCTCCACCCCTCTAGTTCCCGCTGCGCCTTTGCCCTCCCTCCCCCTCTTGAAACTCCATGGTCCGGCGTTGTGCCTGTTCTTGGGGCTGGTGTTCGCCGGAGCCCCGGCGAAGGCGCAAAGCCCCTCTCCTGCCGACTCCAGCACCGTGGCGCCCGTGGATTCCGTGGCCCTCAAGGCCGGACAAAACCTGCCGCAGGACACCGGCCTGCAGCGCTTTTTTGTGCCCGCCAGGCTGCCCGCCGAGTTTGTCTTCAACCTGGATTCCGGCCGCGCCAACCAGTTCTGGCGCGTGACCCGCGAAGGCGCCTACCTGGTCACCCAACTCTTCGACGAACGCTACCGGCTGCAGGAATACCGCAAGGAACGGATCGACGCGCGCGGCGCCTTTCTGGTGGACTATGCCACCTATTGGCGCGATTCCAGCGGCTCCAGCGTGCCGATTTATGCCGAAATGGGATCGCCGGACGTGTTTTTGTGGAGCTGGCCCGCCGGGATACCCGTCATGCTCTCCTACCGCGAACCCCGCCGCATGGACGCCCGCATGGCCTCCATCCGCGTGGACCGCGAACGCCGCCTGCTGCCGGACCGCGACACCATCAACTATGCCGGCAAAGCCCTGGCCGTGCGCTTCACCTCGGACTTCGTGCGCCTGGCCTTCTACGACAAAAAGGGAAACGCCATTGGCGAAGACCGCTTCCTCGAACTCCGCACCTGGGGCGAGCACCTCGGCCTGATCAGCTACGTGCGCCGCTTCACCGATGGGGCCGCAGTGACCGGGCGGCGGAAGGAGTAATTACTCCAAATCCGTGCTCAACTGATAGCGGATCACCCGGCCGTTGCCTTTGTCGGCCACATAGACGGTGCGGCGGAAATAGCAGACGCCGCTGGGGTCGACGAAGTTGAAGGGACCGGCGCCTTCGCCTCCGAAGGAGGCAATGATCTGCTTGGTGGCGTTGGTGTTGGGCGGCGGATTCACGCCCTCGTAGCCCTTCTGGGTAAACTGATAAAACGAATCCGTGCCGGCGTCCACAACAAAAATGTAGCCGCTCTGGTCCGGAGCCACATAGACGTCCGTGGGGCGCTCGAAGCGGTTGGCCTCGTAGAGGAACCGGTCGGCCTTTGAATTGTCCTGCAAGACCAGTTCCGCATTTTCCTGGAAGAAGATGCCCTGGATGGGGTCCTGAAACCGGTTGAGC
>JAUIHG010000402.1 GCA_030432405.1 Bacteroidia bacterium
AGGGCGTGCTTGTTGGGGTAGTGGCCGTAGAAGGTGCGGCGGGCGACATCGGCCTGCACGCAGATCTGCTCGATGCTGGTGTCCTCGATGCCCTGGCGCTGGAACAGGGCGTAGGCCGCCTCCTCGATGCGGCCGCGTATCTCCTGCTTGCGCTTTTCCCGGCGGCCCAGGCCCGCCTCAATGTCGCCCATGAAAATTCCGTAATTTAGGTTGCAATCGAAATTCTATTAAACTATTTTGTATACAAATGTGCAAGTTTGCACGTTTGGGAAGATTTGTAGGCGCTAACTTCGGGAGCGGGCCAGGAAGCAGGCTCGCCCGGTTAGCGCCGCGCTGTTGCACAGCGTGCCAGTTAACAGAAAGCATCAACCAGATGCCAGGTGAGAGTTGTACCCATGTCTGATCGCGTCCTGGTGGTTTCCACCGATTGCCATGCCGGCCTGCCCATCGCGGATTACAAGCCCTATCTCGAGAAGAAGTACCACGAGATGATGGACATGGCGGTGCCGATTACCATCCAGATGATGGAAAAGTCCGAGGAGATGTTCCTGATCAAGGAGATCAACGACGCCTGGCGTGCGCCGGTGGAACAGGAACTGACCGGTGCCTGGGACTACAACGAGCGCCTGAACATGCTCGCCAACGACGGCATCGCCGCCGAGATCATCTTCCCCGACGGCATTACCGAGAAAAACACGCCGCCCTTCGGCGCGGGCCTTGGCCTGTCCCCCCGGGACATGGTGCCGGAGCTGCAGTGGGCCGGGGCCATGGCCCACAACCGCTGGCTGGCCCAGCTGTGCGCCAACGACCCGGCGCGCCACATCGGCGTGGCCTCCATACCGTTGCTGTGGGACGTAGACCAGGCGCTGGAGGGGTTGCGCTGGTGCGTGGACAACGGCCTGAAATCCGTAATGATCCCGACCCTGTGGTACGACCAGGACCCGTACCACCACACCAAGTACGACCCCTTCTGGGCCGCCTGCCAGGACCTCGGCGTTATCGTGCACTTTCACTCCGGCCCCGCGCCGCACGCGGAGTATTTCGGTGAGGGCTTCCCCGAGCAGGACAACCGCGGGCACCTGCCCGGCGCCATGGGCATCTA
>JAUIHG010000012.1 GCA_030432405.1 Bacteroidia bacterium
ACGACCCCATCGCTGGGTACAGGCCCGACGGCGGGCGACCATACCTCCGGTACGGGCATCTTCCTGTTTACGGAGGCCTCAGGCTGCAGCGATCAAGTGGCCATCGTCACGTCTCCGTGTTTTGACCTGAGCGCCACAACCTGTCCACAGGTCAACTTCTGGTACCACATGTTTGGCATCAACATGGGGACGCTGACCCTGGAGATCAATGCCGGAGCCGGTTGGGATACCCTCATCACCATCAGCGGAGACCAGGGCGACGCCTGGTTGGTAGCCAATATTTCCCTGGCTGCTTATGCGGGCATGGATGCCCAGTTCCGTTTCACTGGCCGCACCGGGCTTGGATTTGAAAGCGATATTGCCATCGACGACTTCTCTATCACCGACAATGGCCTGGATGTCCAGGTGCAAAGCGTGGACAGCCCGACGAGCGGTTGTGAAGTCGGCCTCAGCGATGTGGTGGTAACCCTGGAGAACGTAGCCTGCCTCGCAGCGCCTTCTTTCGATGTGGTCCTGGAAGTGGACGGTTCGGTGATTGCCACGGATACCTACCCGGCCGGTTTGGCCGGTCTGGGTACAGCCAGCCACACCTTCTCGGTGCCGTTTGATTTTGCTGCTGTGGGCAGTTATTCGATCAAAACCTACACGATGCTGGGCGGTGATGGCAATACCGACAACGACACGGCTTTTGCCCTGGTCAGCTCGGTCAACCCGCCCGTGGTGAACACCGGTTTTGATCCCAACTATTGCATCGGTACCAGCACCTTCTTCCCGACGCCGGTGATTCCCGGCGGTACCTGGACGGGTACGGGCATCATCGACGGTGCAACGGGTGAGTTTGATCCGGCGCTGGTGGGCGGTGGCATGAGCACCGACATCACCTACACCTTCACGCCTACCGGTACCTATTCTGTGAGCGAAATTCCCTTTGCTCCCGAAACGCTGACGGCCCCTGTGGCCACGGCGCTGACCGACGACGACGACGTGACGGTCCCGCTGGGCTTTGCCTTTGAATTTTTCGGCAACGCCTACACGGACATCATCATTCACTCCAACGGCTTTTTGACCTTCACGTCCGACCTCAATCCGACGGTCGGTACGGTTTTGCCAACGGCAGGAGAGCCCAACGATCTGATCGCAGTTTGCTGGGACGACCTCAACCCGCTGGATGGCGGCAGCATCACCTACCAAACCAGTGGTGTGGCGCCCAACCGGAAATTTGTGGTGGACTACAGCAATGTGCCGCACTTCGGTTCCACCGGTGCCACGACGATGAGCATGCAAGCCATCCTGTACGAAAGTTCCAACATCATCGACCTGCAGGTCACCGACATCCAAAGCGATGGCGGTAACCGGGTGCAGGGCATCGAAAATGCCGACGGTACGGAGGGCTATACCTCCACGGCAGCCACGAACTTCACCAACTTCACCCAGAACATGGTGGCCTACCGTTATGCCCCGACGCCATGCGGCAACAGCATCACGGAAACCATCATGGTGGATCCGGAACCGGCACTGGACATTGCCAGCGATACCACGCTCTGTTTTGGCGACGAAGGCCTCTTGGATGCCGGCGCCGGCTTTGACAGCTACTTGTGGAGCACCGGCGCTACGACGCAGACCATCACGGTGGACATGTCGGGCAGCTTCAGCGTTTCGGTGGCCGATGCCTCTGGTTGCACGGCCAGCGGCACCATCGACGTAGACGTATCCGACAGCATTCGCCTGTCAGGCGACAAGGTCAACGTGGATTGCATCGGTGATGCTACCGGTAGCCTGACCCTGAACGTGTTGGGCGGGACAGCACCCTACACCATCATTTGGAGCACAGGTGCCACCGGGCCGACCATTACCGGTCTTGCAGCGGGCGACTACGGTGTAGCTGTGGTGGACGCCAACGGTTGTACGGCTTCGGGTACGGAAAACATCCGCGAGCCCTTTGACTACCGTGTGGACCTGACGGCCGAAGACGCCTCCTTTGGGGGCTCCGACGGCAGCATCACCGCCAATGTGGTGGGCGGCAACGAGCCCTTTACCTTCCTGTGGAGCGACGGACAGACGACCAATCCGGCAACGGACCTGGCTGCGGGTGACTACAGCGTGACGGTAACGGATGTGAACGGCTGCACCACCACCGCCGAAATCACGGTGGGTCAGGCCACCGGCCTGGAGGGCGTAACGGCCCTGGATGCATTCGAGGTATTCCCGAACCCGAGCGAAGGTGCTTTCAACGTCCAGTTGAGCCTGAACTCGGCTGAGGAAGTGCACATTGAAGTGCTTAACGCCATTGGTCAGCAGGTGACTGAACTGCGCAGTGCCCAGACATTGGGTCAGACCTGGTCCTTCGACCTGGGCGATGTGGCGGCCGGTGCCTACCGCGTTCGCGTGAGCATCAACGGCCAGTCGGTGACGCGTCCGTTGATCCTTCAGCGCTGATGCCTTCATCCTGTTTTCGCCTCCGGCGAATGCCATAGACGACTACACGGCGCCCTTCCTTTGTGGAGGGCGCCGTTGTTTTGGGATATCCCGCATGGCCATGACCCGGACCACCCCTTTGCCCGAAAACCACATCCGTTGCCGCACCCTGGCTGAATGGCATGCCTGGCTGGCGGCCTGCCATAAGCGCACCGAGGGCATCGGATTTGGCGCAACAGAACCAGCGCGCCAACCAATGGCCGCGCTAGGAGGCAGGCTTTGGCAACGCGGTTGGTGGGCAGGGATGGACTGAGGCTGCCCTAGACCAGGGCCCATCACGGTCCCTACATCCGCTCCGGCACGCCGATGCCCAACAGGCCGAGCGCCTTTTGGATGACCGAGGCGGTCAGGCTGCTGATGGCCAAACGCCTGGTGCGGGCTTGATCGTTTTCGGCTTTGAGCACCGAAACCTGATCGTAAAACTGGTTGAACGTCTTGGCCACCTCGTAGGCGTAGTTGGCCATTTCGGCTGGGCTGTGGTTGCTAGCCGCTTCCTGGACAGTGGCCGGAAAGCGGGCCAGTGTTGCACATTGCTGGATTTCTGCGGGGTCCCATGATGCGGCATCGGCGGAGGCATTCGCCGGAGGCGAAAACACGGCTCCAGGCGCCCCGGCAATCCCGTCTTCTTTCAAGGCTTTGCGCAAGATGCTCTGGATGCGCGCGTAGGTGTACTGCACAAAGGGACCGGTATTGCCCACCAGTTCGATGGATTCTTCCGGATTGAAGAGGATGCGTTTGCGGGGGTCCACCCGCAAAATGAAATACTTCAACGCACCGAGGCCCAAGGTGCGGAACAGCGTTTGTTTTTCATTTTGCTCAAGCCCTTCGATTTTGCCGAGTTCCTCGGTTTTGGAACGGGCGGTCTGAATCATGTCGGCCACCAGGTTATCGGCGTCCACCGTGGTGCCCTCCCTGGATTTCATTTTGCCTGTGGGCAAATCCACCATGCCGTAGGACAGGTGGGTGATGCCATCGGCATAGGGCCGTCCCAATTGCTGGAGCAGGGCCTTGAGGACCTTGAAATGATAATCCTGCTCGCTGCCTACCACGTAGTAGGAGCGGTCCATGGCATAATCGGTGTAGCGCTGTTCGGCCGTGCCCAGATCCTGGGTGATGTACATCGAGGAGCCGTCGCTGCGCAGCAGCAGTTTTTCGTCCAGGCCTTCGGCCGAAAGGTCCGCCCGGACCGAACCGTCCTCGTGCTGCTGGAAAATGCCGCGCTTGACGCCTTCCAGGACGATCTCCTTGCCCTCCAGGTAAGTCTCCGACTCGAGGTAGTCTTTTTCGAAATCCACGCCCATGGCCCGGAACGTCTCGTTGAAGCCTTCGTAGACCCAGCCGTTCATTTTCTGCCACAGGGCACGCACGTCGGCATTGCCTGCCTCCCAGGCCAAGAGCATCTCCTGAGCACGGCGGTGGATGGGGGTTTGTTTTTCCGCTTCGCGTTTGTCCATGCCTTCGGCCAGGAAGGCTTTGGCCTGTTCGGTGGCCAGGCGGTTGTAGGCCACGTAAAAGCTGCCCACAAAATGGTCGCCCTTGACGCCGGCCGAATCGGGCGTGGCGTTTTCGCCGGAGGCTTCATAGGCCGCCATGGACTTGCAAATGGCGATCCCGCGGTCGTTGTAGATGTTGACCTTGTGCACCTCGTGACCGGCAAAGTCGAGCAGTTCGGCCACCGACCAGCCCAGGAGCATGTTGCGGGTGTGCCCCAGGTGCAGGGGTTTGTTGGTGTTGGGTCCGCAATATTCCAGAACGATTTTTTCGCCGGAAGGCGAACCCTTCCCATACCCCGGGTCTCTAACAGCAGCGGCCAGGAACTGCGCCCAGTGGCCGGCCCCCATTTCGAGGTTCAAAAAGCCTTTCACAGCGTTGAACCCAGCAATCTCCGGCCAGCGGTTCATCAGCGCATGGCCAAGGGCTTCGGCCACGGCTTCCGGTTTCTGTTTGGCCAGGCGGACCAGGGGGAAGACCACCACGGTGTACTGGCCTTCAAACTCCTTGCCGGTGCGCTGGATGGGGATGCTGGCCGCGTCCACGGATGCACCATACAAGTCTGTTACCGCTGCGGCGCAAAGGCGTTGCAGGGTATCCTCCACACCGAGTGACGCACGTTGAAGCGAAAGAGCAAGATCGGGCAACAGGGATGCATTTGGATCGGACATGGCCAGAGTCTGGGTATGAGTGGAGCATGCGGCATGTTCCCCACAAAAGCAGAACCGCAAGCCCCGCGAAATTACGGATTGCTTGTGCGGGGTGGTTCGCCGGATGCCATACCGTACCTTTTGTCAACCGCGTGTGTGGCCCATGAAGGCTGCAAGTGCGCAAAATCCTTCGCCCATGCGGGCCGCAACTCACGGAGGCCTTAATTTTCGCGGCTTATCCGTTTTTTGCCTGCCGTGCATCGGCAGGTCTTGCCCTTTTCCCGGCGCCCAACCCGGCAGTGCATGCAGAACCGCTACGTCGATCTCATCCATCAGGCCTTTGAGTTCCCGCAAAACGGCTTCGAGCTCAAAAACGATACCCTCACCCTTTACGGCATTGACCTCATGGCCGTGGTTCGGGAATACGGTACCCCACTGCGGCTTTCCTATGTGCCGAAAATCGGCGAACAGATTGAGCGGGCGCGCAGCTGGTTTGCCGAAGCCATGGCCCAACAGCAGTACCAGGGCCAATACCACTACGCGTACTGCACCAAGTCCTCGCATTTCCGCTTTGTGATGGAAGAGGTGCTGGACCACGGTGCACATCTGGAGATTTCCTCCGCCTACGACGTGGATCTTATCGAGCGCTTGTACCTCAGCAAGAAGCTGGACAAGGACCGCGTTGTGATCTGCAACGGCTTCAAGTCGCCGATTTACACCCAGCGCATCGCCAAGCTGATCAATCTCGGTTTCCGCCGAATCGTTCCAGTGTTGGACAGCAAGGACGAGCTCGGCGCCTACCTGCACACCATCATCGGTTCATTCCAGATCGGCATCCGGATCGCTTCGGAGGAACAGCCCGATTTTGCGGTGTACACTTCCCGATTGGACATCCGCTACGCCGATGTGGTGGACTATTACCACGAAGCCATTGCCGGAGATCAGCGCGTGGAACTGGTGATGCTGCACTTCTTCATCAATTCCGGCATCCAGGACACGATGTATTACTGGAACGAGTTCCGCAAGGCCGTGGAACTCTACTGTGTCCTGCGCAAGGAATGCCCAACCCTGCGGGCCATCGACATCGGTGGGGGCATGCCGATACCGGACGGGTTGGATTTCGCCGAAGGCTACGACTACCAGTACATGGTCTCCGAGATGGTGGGCCTGTTGTCCGAGACCTGCCGCCGGCATGGCGTGCCTGAACCCGACATCTGGACGGAATTCGGCAAGTTTACCGTGGGCGAAAGCGGCGCTTTGCTGTTGAGCGTGGTGGGGGAAAAGCAGCAAAACGATCGGGAAGCCTGGTACATGGTGGACAGCTCGCTGATGACCACCCTGCCGGACGTTTACGGCATCGGGCAGCGTTTTCCCTGCCTGCCCCTGAACAAATGGCACAACCCGGTCAAGCGCGTCAACATCGGCGGACAGAGCTGCGACCAGGCCGACTATTACAACCAGGAGGTCAACGGCCAGGACGTGCACATGCCGGAACTGGACTACGCCGAACCGTTGTGCATCGGCTTTTTCCACATGGGCGCCTATCAGGAAGCGCTGAGCGGTTACGGTGGCCTCAAACATTGCCTGTTGCCCGCCCCCAAGCACCTGTTGGTAGACCGGGATGCCGCCTCTGGCGAACTCCAATTCCAACTGCTGGCCCCCGAACAAGCCCCGGAAGGCATGCTCGACATCCTTGGTTATTAGCAACACGGTATGTGGCGGCGTATCCGCATCGGCGGTGCGCCCAAAGGCATCGGCCCAAAAAAGAAAGCGGAACGCCGAAGCGTCCCGCTCTCACACCAAAACAATCAATGCTGAACCAACGTGCGGGCGGTCGAACTTGGACTCGGCCGCACGGGGGACTTATCCCACTTCAATCTGGCGGACCGGCTTGGCCTTGGCCTCGTCCCGCTTGGGCAGGCGCAGGCTCAGGATACCGTCCGTATACGTCGCGCCGATGCCATCGCTGTCCACCGTTTCCGGCAGCGTGAAGCTGCGGCGGAAGCTGGTGTAGGCAAATTCGCGGCGGGTGTATCGGCCCTCTTCGGTGGCCTCGTTTTTGCTTTCGCGCTCGGCGCTGATCAGGAGCGTGTCGTCTTCCACCTTGATGGCGAAGTCCTCCTTGCGCAGGCCGGGGGCGGCCACCTCGATGGCAAAATGGTCGTCCTTTTCCAGCACGTTCACGGCTGGGGTGCTCAGGCTTCCGCCATTTTCGCGGAACATGTCCTCGAAGGGGCGGGCAAAGAAGTCGTCAAAGGCGGAGAAGAAGGGCGCCACATCCGTGCGCGGCTTCCGGTTGAATCGTACCAGGGTCATGGCGTTGTCTTTTTGTTGGGATTTGTTGAATCGCATGTGACCAGCTTGGATCAATCGCTGTGCCATCGGGTCAAAAGCGCCCTTTTCGGGCGAATGCCCGCCTCAGCCGCGTCAATTCGGCAAACAACCGTGCCAAAATCTGCCAATATGGCAGAAAAGATTCAAAAATTGCGCCATTATGGCATGGCGCCGCGCAGTCCGAGCTCCAACACCTCCAAATCCCGTATACGGCCACCGTCCAGCACAAAGCGCAACGCCGTGCGGACCTTGTGAAAGCCGTGCCGCCCGCAGGCTCCCGGGTTCATGGCCAGAATGCCGTAGCGCGGGTCCCGCTGCACCTTGAGGATGTGGCTGTGGCCGCAGACAAATAGGTCGGGCAGCTGGCCTTCGGCCGAAAGCCGTTCCCATTCCGCCTTGATCCTGGGGGCATAGCGGCCTGGATAGCCACCGATGTGGGTCATGAACACGCGGATTCCTTCACGCTCAAAGACCGCATCGCGGGCAAAGCGCCGACGCAGCTGGGCCGCGTCAATGTTGCCCCAGACGCCCACACAGGGCCCCCAGGCCTCCAGGCGGTCGGCCATCTCCGGGCCAAAGTCTCCGGCATGCCAGAGCTCGTCGCATCCGGCAAAAAGCCCGTCCAGTTGTGGATCCCACCAGCCGTGGGTGTCGGACAGCAGACCGATGCGCATCATGGGGCGGAGGAGGCTTCGTCCTGGCCGGGCATTCGCCGGGACTCCCGGCGCTCGTAGCGGTTGATCAGCCGGTAGAAGCCCATGACACCAAGGCTGTACAGAACGGCGGTGATGTAGAAAATCGGCGCATAGCCCACGTCGGCCTCGCGCAGACGGCTGAATATGATGGCGCTGAAAAACCAGCTGCCCGACCAGACCGCCCCTGTCATCGCAGAAGTCATTTCCCGGTTGCGCTCACCCACGTAGTACATGGCCAGTTCCGAGGTCATGGGATTGGCCATGTTCATCAGCGGCTGGCGCAGCATATACAATCCAACGGCCAGGCCTAGCGCCCATGCGGCTCCGGCAAAATAGGCCGTGGTGGCCAGGCCAATCAGGGCCAGCACCGCGCCCGACTGGGTGGCCGTGATGGAGCCGCGGTAGCCGAAACGCGCTTTGAGCCGTGGGACAAACAAAACGGCTATGGACGCCAATGCCGAGGTAACAGCGCCCATCAGGGAAAAAACGTCGTAGTCCACCCCGAATACGTTGAAGAAAAACAAGTTCATGAACTGGATGGTCAATCCAGCGCCTACGGCGATCAGCACCGTGGGACCGAGTGCGGTGGCAATCAGGCCCAGATCCCCGCGGCGTACGCCCCCTTCTACCGGTACATAGGTGTCCTGACGCACGCGGGTCAGGAAAAAGAAGCTCAAAAAGCCCACGGCTGCAAAGCCCTGCAACAGCCTTTGCTCCGTGAAAAAGGCCGGGTCAATTCTGGTCAACCCAAAATTCAGCGCGCCGGCTGCAATCATGGCCACGCTCCAGGAGGCAAAACTCAGCGCCAGGGCTTCGGAATGCCGCTCTTCAGGGCAGTTGCGCAGCATATAGGGCACCGCCACGGCTCGAACAGAAAAAAGGCTGCACCCCATAGGGCAAAAATGGGGTACAGGGCCATGTCCCATCCCTGCGATACGCCCGCCACCAGCAGAAAGGACAGGATGGGAAAGGCCGTGGCGCTGGCGTACAAAAAAGGGAGGATGCGGCTTTGCCGGATGAGCAATCCGGCGGGATAGGCCAACACCATGACGGTAAAATGCCGGCCTGTGAGGTAATTGCCGATCGCCGCGTCGGCATACCCGTTCTTGCTCATGTAAATGTTCAAAATGAGAAAGAAGGCGGCATTGCCCAGATGCAGGCAGAACTCCGCCAGCGTGAAGGTCACGATGTGGCGGGGCAGGTGGCGGTATGAGGCAAAGGCCGAGAGCACGGGGGCGTAGGCTCCCTGCGGCATGGCTCAGGAGCGCTGTTGGAAGGGCATTCCGGTATGCGCGGCAATATAGTCCAGCAGTTCAGGGACTGGGGAGTTGGCCACCAGCGGCTTGTCCACGGACGGACGTGCATCCGGTCCCGGGGCCGTCCCGCGCGCCTGATCCACCAGACCGGAGCCCTCCTGTGCATGGTCCAGGGAAAAGGTCCGGTCGATCGGCTGCCGATTGAGCCAGGTGCCTTGCCGTTTGGCGTAGCGCCGGGTATTGCGCTGGATCAGCCGCAGGGCTTCCTCCAGGCCATAAGCCCCGTCAAAATGCGCAAACAGCTCGCGGTACCCCACGGTGTCCAGGGGACTGAGCCGGCGGTAAGGCAGCAGGTTCCGCACTTCGTCCACCAGGCCTGCTTCGGCCATGGCCAGGACGCGTTGGTCGATGCGCCGGTAGAGGGCCGCGCGTTCGCGCGAAAGCGCAATCCGCAGGACGGCAAAAGGCCGATCCTTCCGCTGGCTGCCCCCGGCCAGAAAGGCGGAATAGGGCGTCCCGGCACTGAGCGTGACACCCAATGCCCGCAGCAGCCGGTGCGGGTTCTGGCGGTCCACTTGAGCGGGATAGTCCGGGTCGTGCTGGTCCAACAGGGCTTGCAGGGCGCCGAGGCCTTCCTGGTCATACAGGCCGCGCAGGTGTTGCACAACGTCCGGGTCCACGGCAGGGAAGTGGTCGAGGCCTTCCAGCAGAGCCTTGACGTAGAGCCCTGAGCCGCCGGCCACCACCACCATGCGCTGCTGTTGGTGCAGCGCTGTTATCCGCGCCAGGCCTTCGCGCTCGAAGCCTCCGGCGGAGAGCGGATTTTGGACCGAACGGTCCGCAATGAAATGGTGGGGCGCCGCCGTCAATTCTGCCGGCGAAGGCCGCGCCACACCGATGCACATTTCCCGATAACACTGCCGGGCATCGGCGCTGATGATCTCGGCACCAAATGCCCGGGCCACGCCAATGGCCACAGCCGTCTTGCCCACAGCCGTCGGCCCTTCGATGGCCACCACCCAATGGGTAGTGGCGCCTGGCTTGGAGGACTTTTCCACCACGGGTGGAAGAAACGGCGCTTTGCGCGAAGGCGCCAAACGGCAGGCCTATCCTCGCAGCATTCCAGGGCACCGGAGCACACAGAATGCCATGATGGTGCTGCGTGCACCAGCCCTGATCACCATAAAGCACCTCATTATGTTCCGATTGATTGCCGTGGCCTCCGCATGCCTGCTGGCATTGAGTTCCTGCAGCGCAGACAAGCAACCCAAGGACCTGGCCACCCCCTTGATGCGCGACCATTACCTGACCGCAGAAACTCCGCTGGACGCCAAGCTGGCCGACTGGGCGCTGGAAACTTATCGGGCAGAAACCCCCAACCTGGTCTCCATTCGGATGGTGCCCAACCGCCGGATGCGGATTCCCGGCCATACCGGGCCCGATTCCGTCGCCCAGGGATACCTGCAGTTTCTGCTGGACCGTGCCGGAGGGGATGGCGGAAGCGGGTACCAGCGCAACGTCTACATCCCCTGCTACAAGCAGCGTGACGGCAGCTTCCGGCTGGCGCGCTTTCCCAATCCGCACCCCGGGTCCGGGACCGGGTCCCCGGAATCGGGACCATGGATAACCGCAAACGTCAGCTGTATGGGGGTCAATTGCAGTGCTTGCGAACTTCGGAGCATTCCATGGGCCAGCATGCACTGCGGCTGCGCGCGCATCGGCGATCCATCCGGTGGACCGAGTTATTGCAACATGAGCATCACGATGGGGCTGGGAACAGTGCTGGACAACATGACCGAAGCCATACCCGCCGATTACAGCTACATGCCGCTATAGCGTGGTCCGGATAAGCGCATCTTGGGGCTACATGCAGGATTGCCGCCCGGGAACGCCACCTTTGCGTTCCCGGCGGCTGTCCATCGCCACCGATGTGTCATCTCTATGGACCTCGTCTACGCCCTTGACCTTGCCGGTACACTGGTTTTTGCCATCAGTGGTGCCGGCACTGCGGCCTCCAAACGCTTTGACGTGTTTGGCGCGCTGGTCATCGCTTTTGTCACGGCGGTGGGTGGCGGCACCTTGCGCGATGTGCTCATCGGCAGCCAACCCGTAGGCTGGATGAAGGACCCCAATTACTTATTGGTGATCGGGGCGGGGATGCTGATTTACATGATCTTCCGGGAACGCATCCTTCGCCTGCGGCGAACGCTTTTCCTGTTTGATACCGTGGGCATCGCCCTGTTTACCGTTCTGGGTATGGAAAAGACCTTGGACCAGGGCCTTTCCGGCGGCATTGCACTGATGATGGGTATGGTATCGGCTGTATTTGGCGGTGTGGTGCGCGACACACTCTGCAATGTGGAACCGCTCATTTTTCGCGGTGAAGTCTACGCCACGGCATGCCTGGCCGGCGGGTTGTGCTACCTGGGGTTGAACAGCATTCCGGAAGCCCAGACCTATGCACTGCTGGGCTCTGTGGTGTTGGTTTTTGCCTTGCGCACGCTGGCCGTGCGCTTCCATTGGACCCTGCCCATCGTGCACGACCGGGCCTGAGCACCAGCTGCCATCGGAGCCATGGCCAAGCCTTCAGGCTGCGCGCGCAGCTACTGGTTAAGGCATCAGGAGCTTTCCAGGCCTCTTTCCCGACCCAGTTTTTCCATAAAGGCCCAGGCCTCTTTGGGGTCGTTGCGGATCTCCCCGTCCAGGATGGCTTCCCGGATGGCATTTTTAATCTCGCCGATGATGGGGCCTGGCTTGAGCTGGAAATGGCGCATGATGTCTTCGCCGGAAACCGGCGGTTGCCAGTTCCGGATGCGGTCCATTTCTTCCACTTCCTGCAGCTTGCGGCGAACCACCTCGAAGTTGTCGAGGTAGCGTTTGACCTTCCGTTTGTTTTTGGACGTGATGTCGGCCTCGCAAAGCAGCATCAGGGCATCGATGTCGTCGCCCGCTTCAAAGAGCAGACGCCGCATGGCCGAATCCGTGACTTCCTCCTTGGTCAGGGAAATGGGCCGCAAGTGCAGGAGGACCATTTTCTGCACAAAACGCATGGGGTCGCCAAGCGGCAGTTTCAGCCGCCGGAAAATGCGCGGCACCCATTTGGCCCCCAGCACTTCATGGCCGTGAAAGGTCCAGCCCGCCTGCGGATGAAAGCGTTTGGTGGGCGGTTTGGCAATGTCGTGCAAGATGGCCGCCCAGCGCAACCAGAGGTCTTCGGTCGTTCGACACAGGTTGTCCAGCACCTGAAGGGTGTGGTAAAAGTTGTCCTTGTGCGCTTTGCCCCCGCGCCGCTCCACGCCTTTGAGGGCCACCATTTCCGGGAAAAACTGCTGCAATAAGCCCGTTTCATCCAGCAGCCGAAAACCGATGGAGGGCTTCGCGCAGGCGATGATTTTGTTCAGCTCATCGGTGATGCGTTCCTGGGAGATGATGTTCAGGCGTTTGGCCTGCCGGCCGATGGCTTCGAGGGTTTGTGCCGCTATGGCAAAATCCAGCTGATTGGCAAAGCGCACGGCGCGCAGCATGCGCAGGGGGTCGTCGGAGAAGGTCTGGTCTGCTTCGCGCGGAGTGCGGATCAATCGGGCTTCGAGATCGGCCTGGCCATCAAAGGGGTCCACCAGCGTGCCGAAGCTGTCGGCGTTCAGCCGGATGGCCATGGCGTTGATGGTGAAATCGCGGCGCCACTGGTCGTCGGCAATGCTGCCGTCCTCGACTACCGGTTTGCGGGAGTTCCGGTTGTAGGACTCTTTGCGTGCACCCACAAATTCCAGTTCCAGATGTCCGAATCGGCCGGGCGCTTTTACCTGGGCGGTGCCAAAATTGCGGTACACGCTCAGGCGAGCGGGTTTGCCTTTGCCGCCGTTTTCGCGTTTGCCCAGTATCTCGGCTACGTGCTGTGCCCAGGCAATCCCGCTGCCCTCGCAAACAAAATCGAGGTCTTTTTTACCGGTCCGGCGCTGCATCAATTTGTCGCGCACCGCACCACCCACCAAAAAGCACGGCACACCAAGGGCATCACCCGCCTGGCCAACCAGACGAAGCAGGGCCACTTCCTCATCGGAAAAGCGGTCCATTACGGGATGGGCAGGATCGGGGGACATGGGGTGCATGCGGTCCTTCAAACGGCAACGGCATGGGTGCGCAGCACCTCGTTGAGCGACGTCTTTTTGTCTGTGGAGGCTTTGCGTTGCCCAATGATCAGCGCGCAGGGCACATGGTAGGTGCCTGCGGCAAAAGCCTTGGGCTGACTGCCGGGAATGACCACCGAACGTGGCGGTACATGCCCGCGGTGCTCCACCGGCTCGGGTCCGCTTACATCAATGATGCGTGTGGATTTGGTCAACACCACACCGGCTCCGAGCACGGCTTCACGGCCAATGTGTACGCCTTCCACCACAATGCAGCGGGATCCGATGAAACAATCGTCTTCGACGATCACCGGTGCGGCCTGCAGCGGTTCCAGTACCCCCCCGATGCCCACGCCGCCGGAGAGGTGCACGTTTTTTCCAATTTGGGCACAGGTACCCACCGTGGCCCAGGTGTCCACCATAGTGCCATCGTCCACATAGGCCCCGATGTTCACATAGGAAGGCATCATCACCACACCATTGCCCAAAAACGCGCCATGGCGCGCGATGGCATGCGGCACTACGCGCACGCCCTGTTCGGCATAGCCGGATTTGAGCGGAATCTTGTCGTGAAACTCAAATGGACCAATTTCCAGGGTGGCCATTTGGCGAATGGGAAAATAGAGCAGCACCGCCTGCTTGATCCATTGATGCACTGTCCATCCGCCATTTTGAGAGCGGTTTTGGTCCGTGTTTGGGTCTGCGTTTTCGCCGGCAGGCGGGGAAGCCACCCGTAGACGGCCGGCATCCAGGTCGGCCACAACGGATTCCACCGCAGTCCTGGTGTCGCCGTCTTTCAATTTGGAACGATCGTTCCATGCCGTTTCGATCAAGTGTTTGCGTACGTCCATCGAGAGGGGAGGGGCTATGGCCAGAAGGCCATGGCGGGTGCAAAAATGGTCAGGCCTTTCGGCCAAAAGGACTGTCGGGTTCTTTGGCCATGTGGCGGTAAACCATACCGTCCATCCAGCCGGGCAGCCATTTGTTCAAAAAAACGGTCAGTTTTCCCTGGCGCGTCAAAACGAGCGTCCGTTGCCGTTTCTCCATGGCGCGTACGGTGTGTTCGGCCACTTCGGTGGCCGTCATCATCTTTTCCTCGGCCCGAGGGGATTGGCCCTGGGCGCTGCCGTCGGCGGTCAGGGAAGCCTGCCGGATGGCCGTATTGGTGAAACCCGGACAAACCACCAACACGTGCAGGCCATCGTGCAGGTGCTCGGTGCGCAGGGCTTCCAGAAAACCCTGCATGGCAAATTTGCTGGCCGAGTAGCCCGTCCGGGCAGGCAACCCCCGATAACCCGCGATGGAGCTGATGCCCACCACATGGCCGCCGCGTTCCAGGATGCTGGGCAGGGCGTATTTGGTGCAATACACGCTGCCCCAGAAATTGGTTTCCATCAATTGCCGGATCACCTCCAGATCGGCGTCCCGGAACAACGCCCGCATGCTGATGCCGGCGTTGTTGATCACCGCATCAAGGCTTCCAAAGCGGTCCAGCCCCGCCTGCACCAGGGCGCGGCAATCCGCCTCGCGGCTCACATCGGTGGCCACGCATATGCAACGCGCGGCACCGCCGTTGGGGAGGGCATCGGCCACCGCCTGCAATTTGGCGCTGTTGCGCGCGCCGAGGACCAGTTGCGCACCCTTACGGGCCAACACCTCCGCCAGGGCGGCACCGATGCCGGAACTGGCACCGGTGATCAAAACGGTTTTGGTGTTCCAGGAGCTCATGAAGCGGTTGGACTGGAGTGCTCAAGGCGTTTGCACCGAAGGCAAGCGCAAGCCAGGATGCCGGCTTTGCCGGCGAATCCGCAAAGTTCGGACATGCTGCGCAGCTGCCGGCCCGCTGGCTGGAAGAGACAGCTGCGTGTCAATCCTGTGGACAACCCGGGCCATGCAGGCCCTTCCGCCCGGGGCCTTCGCGTAACTTCACCAGGCCGGTTTTTGTTTTCCAGAACCACTTGGGAACGCTGTATCTCCTCCTCTTGAGCTCCACCACTTCCATGTACCACAAGCGCCATGGCTGGTCGGTCCTTCTTTTGCTGGCTGCGGCCATGCTTCTGTTGCCTGCCTGCAAGCGCGACGCTGGTGTTCCCAGTTGGGACGCCGAAGCCCTGTTGCCGCTGGTCAGCGACAGCCTGAGCCTGAACAACCTTGTTGCCGACAGTTTGTTGGAGGCCAATGCCGACGGATCCCTTCGACTGGTGTACGCCAACAGGCTGTTGGGCCTGGACCTGGTGGACGAAGGCATTGAGATTCCCGATACCGCCCTGACGGTCAGCGTCAACCTGGAAACCCTGGTATTGGACGACCGCAGCATCGAAACCCGCATCAGCCTGGGCCGCCTTCTGCAGGAAGTCCCGGGCGGTGCCCTGTTGATCCTGTTGATCAACACCGGCTCGCCGGTCTCCGTACCCGCAGTCGCTGACATCGGGACCGGTGCGGTGCCCATCGATGCGACAGATTTTTTCATCAGTGCCGACATCGACTCGGGGTATCTGGACATTGAGGTGGCCAATGGCCTGGCCCTCGACCTCACCGACGCCCTGTTTGTCCTCCGCGATCCGGTGGGCGGCTTTGAGGTGTTGCGCGATTCCTTTGACCTCATTCCGGCAGGTGGTACGGTCGGTTCCTCCGTCGACCTGTCCGGACTGACGGTGGGCGGCCTGCTGGAGGCTGAACTGGTGCGGGTGTCTACGCCGGGCACCACCTCCGCGGTGGCCATGGATACGGCCGATGCCGTGTTGGTCACGGCTTCGGTGCGCGGCATGAAAGTCAATGAAGCCACCGCCATCTTCCCGGCGCAGGACCTGGTCAATACCGAATCGAATGTCCTCTACGATCTGGGCGGACCAGAAGTGACCTCCATGGATATCGCCAGCGGCAATGTGCTCATTCAGGTGGTCAATACCATCGGGGACAGCATCTCCATCGACTATGCCATCCCGGGCGCCACCGGACCGGATGGGCTGCCGGTCGCCTTCCAGGCGGTTGTGCCTCCGGCACCCCTGGGCGGCAGCATTTTTATCGAGGAGCGTTTTGACCTGACCGGCTACTCGATCGACCTGCGTGGGCCAAGCGGCAATGCCTTCAATACCTTCGGAAACCAATTCAGTGCCCGCATCGATTCCACAGGCACCGTGGTCACCATCTCGCTGGACGATTCGATCCGGGTCAACTATGGCCTGGAGTCCATCGTTCCGGCTGCCCTTTACGGCTATGCCGGCCAGGCGGAATTCGACCTGGACGAAAGCGTTTCCTTTGATTTTCTGGAAGGCATCTCCGCCGATGTCCTCGATATGGCCGAAACCGACCTGGATTTGGTCATCCGAAACGGGCAGGGCGTGGAAGGCCGCATTGTGCTCGATGCCTTTCAGGCCGAAAACAGCCGCACCGCCACCACAGTGGACCTGATAGCGCCAAGCCTGATTGGCCAGCCGGTGGATGTGGTCCGGGCAGTCCGCAACCCCTTTGTTCCGGGCATTACCCGCATTGCGCTGGACGAAAACAACAGCAATGTGGATGCCTTGCTGGAGGCTTTGCCAGACCGCCTTTCGGCCAGCGGCCAGGTGATGGTCAATCCCAACGGCAATACGTTTGGCTACCAGGATTTTGTGGTGGCCTCCAATGCCCTGGATCTGGACGCGGAACTCAGCATTCCCTTGCGCATTGCTGCACAAGGCCTCAGCGTAGCCGATACCCTGTCTTTTGAGCTGTTTTCGGGTGCGGAAGACCCCACCGTTGCCGTCCTGTCCGCTACGCTGTATCTCAAGGCCCGAAACGCCTTCCCGATGAACGGCAGCCTGCGCGTTGAATTCCTGGACAACGCAGGCGTGCTGCAATACACGCTGTTCGCCAGCCCGCTGGCGCTTCCCGAAGGCCTTGTGGGCCCTGACTGCCGGGTCAGCGTGCCCGGCCAGCTGGACCTCGAGATTCCCCTGGATGCCGAGGCGGTCAATGCCTTGCGCTCAGCCACCCAGGTGCGTACTGCTGCGGTGCTGAACACCGCCGACGCGCCCGATTGCGGCGGCTATGCCACGCTTTTTGCAGACCAATACCTGGCCTTTGAACTGGCGGCTGCTTTGGAGCTGGCGGTGGTGGCCGATTTCTGACCATGCGTTCATCCCCAACGGCATTTTCGGCCATGCGCTGGACCTGGGTCCTCAAACGGCTTTTTGGATTGGCCATCGGCCTGAGTGTCCCGGTTGGGATCCAGGCGCAGGGACCGGAGCTGACGCCGGTGGCTCCCGGCAAGATGCCACCGCCGACCACCTACATCTCCAGCTCCGGCATCTCCGAAGGGCTCGACCTGATGCTGCAGCCCGGGGCCAACGGCTTGTTCGACCGTTTTGATGGCCGCCGCGGCCAGGTGGGCCTGGTGCTGCATTCGGAATTCACCGCCGCATCCTCGGCCTTGCCTTACGCCATGTTGCAGCGGCTGATTTGGGGCGGCTTCATCGACGCAGAGCTCAAACAGCAAGCCCTGGACGCCTCCGGCGAATCCTCCTCCGGCCCCGAGCGGGCAGGCCTGGAGTGGCACAACGGCGCTACGCTGATGTTTGGCATGCTGCCGGGCAGCGGCTTTGCCGATTGGCACGGCTACCTGCGGGCTTCTTCCTCCCTGGAGCTGGGACTGGCCTTCACGCCGGACCTGTATACCCTGCTGTTTTACGGCAATGCCCCTCTGGCCGGCCGTGATGCCAACCTGGAGCAAACCGCGGTACGTTACCAGCGCACCCAACGCCTGGAAGTAGGCCTGTCCATGCGCAGACCGCTGAACCACAATACCCGCTTCTTTGCCGGGGCCGGTGTGGGACTTGTGCAGGGCATCCGCTACGACGAAGCCCAGCTGGACGGCGCATTTTTTACGGCCTCGGACGGAAGCCGTATGGATATGGGACTGGACGGCTTTTACCGGGGTACCGATTCAACCGGACGCTGGGACGAAGCGTATGGTTGGGGATGGACCGGGTCCGCGCAACTGCGCCTGGAGCGGCGTTTCGCCGAAGGCGTATGGGGACTCCTGTTTGCCGATGTGCAGGACCTTGGATCGGTACGCTGGAAAGGTCCGGCCACCCGTTACGCCGCGGATTCCAGCTGGTCCTTTGAGGGCTTGAGCGTGGAGGATCTCCAGGACCTTTCCAGCGGGCTGTTGTTCGCCGAAGGCGGCAATACCACCGATAGCCTGCTGGACCTGCTGGGCGTCGATGGCCGGGATGGTGCGTTCAGCGCGCCTTTGCAGCCCCTGGTATCCGTGGGCGTGCAGATGGCCGTGCGCCGAATGCGGTTTGGGGCCGGGTACCGGCAGCGCCTGGACAGCCCGATGCGGCCGCTTTTCTGGGCACAGGGGGGCTATGCGATGGCCAAGGGTGCAGTAGAGCCACGCCTGAACCTGGCCCATGGCGGTTGGGGCTCCTGGCAAGTGGGCGCGGAACTGCGCCTGGCCCTGGTCAAATCCCGTCCGGAAGGATTTCGGCCCCATTTGCGCATTGGAGCCACCGATGTGCTGGGCCTGTTGGCCCCTTCCGCCGCCAATGGCGGTACCGCCTATGTCCAATTGGGCGCACGCTTCTGAGCAAAGTCCCGGAGCGCCCCGCGGTGCGCGTCTGCCTGCTGCTTGCGGTGCGGATGCCCGCTGCTGCAAAGGCTATCTTCGTCGGCCGCTATGCCGCCCGCGCGGCCGGCGTGAACATCCAATATGGAGCAGCCGTCTTCAGCCCACATGGCATCCGAACCAGCAGGTGCCGAAGCGTTCAGCGAAGTCTGCATTCTGGGCGCCGGTCCCGCCGGGGCCACGGCCGCCATGGTGTTGGCACGCGCCGGTATGGACTGCACGCTGATTGACCGTGCGGTCTTCCCGCGGGACAAGGTTTGCGGCGACGCCCTGTCGGGCAAGGTCGTGGACACCCTGCGCAAAATCGATCCGGCCCTGGCCCTGGCGCTGGGGGAGGAGCACAGCCATCTGCCCTGCTGGGGGGTGCAGTTCATAGCGCCTTCCGGCGAAGTCCTCGAGGTGCCCTTCCGCCTGGATTACGCCGACCGCATGGACCAGGAGCGGGCGCCGGGCTATATCGCACGGCGCATGGATTTTGACCACTGGCTCCTGCAGCAGGCCCTGGCCAGTGGAGCGGACGCGACGGCGGAATCCGCGAACAGGGGCCGCATCCATTGGCACCCCGAAACCAGCATCGGTGGACTGGAGCAGCTGGTCCTGCCGGATGGTCGGCCGGGTGTTCGCCTGAAGGCAAAAGACGGCCGAAGCTGGACCACAGCGCTGCTGTTGGCCGCCGACGGGGCCAACGGGGTGGGCAAACAATTGGGTGGTTACCGCATGGAACCGGGGCACCATTCGGCCGCCGTGCGGGCCTATTACAGTGGCGTGCAGGGCCTGCATCCGCACCACTTCATCGAACTGCATTACCTGCGCGGTGTGGTGCCCGGGTATCTGTGGATCTTCCCGCTGCCGGACGGCCGCGCCAATGTGGGGCTGGGCCTGCGTTCAGACCAGATCGCCAAGCGGCGGCTGGACCTCAAAAAGCTCCTGCGGGAGGCCATCGACGGCCACCCGGAACTGCGCCGGCGCTTTGCCCATGCCGAGGCCGAAGGACCCGTGCGGGGTTTTGGACTGCCCCTGGGCAGCAAACGGCGCACCCTGCAGGGCGATGCCTTCATGCTGCTGGGCGATGCGGCCTGCCTCATCGATCCGTTCACCGGAGAAGGCATCGGCAACGCCATGATCTCCGGGCGCCTGGCCGCCGAGCGCATCCTGGCCCTGCGGCAAACGGACCACACGGACCACCACCCCACAGCTCCCGTAACCAACCGAGCCGCAGACCTGGCGCCTTACGGCGAAGCGGTATACCGCCAGCTTGGCGACGAACTCAAACTCAGCTACGCCATGCAGCGGTTGGCCGCCCATCCACGCCTGTTTAATTTTGTGGTCCGCAAAGCCGCGCGCAACGCGACCTTGCGGGAAACCATTTCCTGCATGTTCGAGGACCTCGACATGCGGGAGCGCCTCCGCAAACCGGGCTTTTACCTCAAGCTCCTGTTTTCGGACTGAGCCTTTTGCCAAAACCCAACCCATGTTCCGCACATCCCTTTCCCGTTCCGCCTTCGCGGGCTTTTTGCCCGCAGCCCTTTTCCTTGTGCTGTTTTCCGCAGCTTCCTGTGCGGACAGCGCCGGTGGCGAAGACCACGCCGATACCGACGCCCACACCGAAGCCGAGCACGATGAAACCGATCATGCCGAGGAAGAAGCATCCAACGTGGTGCTCAACGATGCCGGCGGATACGGCGATGTGATTACCGCCGAAGACGCCATGAGCACCGACGAACTGATGGCCGCCATGGACGGTGTGGAGGAGATGCCGGCCAAGGTCAAAGGCACGGTGAGCTCCGCCTGCCAGATGTCCGGCTGCTGGATGAAGCTGCCATACGGCGAAGACGGCGAAATGCGCGTGGCCTTCAAGGACTACGGCTTCTTTGTGCCCAAGGACCTGGCCGGCACCACGGTGGTGGTGCAGGGCATCGCCAAGCGCACGGAGGTTCCCGTGGAAACCCTGCGGCATTTTGCCGAAGATGAAGGCGCGAGCGAAGAAGAAATTGCCGCCATCACCGAGCCTTCGGTGGAGATCGAATTTGTGGCCGACGGGGTCCTGCCTGTGGAAGGGTAAACCCGTCCATCCTAAGCGGGAAGCCAGGGTGGAAATGGGGGCTGAAAATGCCGCTCGGGCATGGCATCCTTGCCTGCAACGCCCTATATTTGCCCCGCTGTTGACGAACCGTCCGCAGCATTGTTCTTTTAGGACGTTGAAGCGATAGCTCAGTTGGTAGAGCAGCACACTTTTAATGTGCGGGTCCAGGGTTCGAGCCCCTGTCGCTTCACACCGGCCCAGATGGCGGAACTGGTAGACGCGCTAGATTCAGGTTCTAGTGACCGCAAGGTCGTGCAGGTTCGATTCCTGTTCTGGGCACTTCGCATTCGGCCGGTTCTGCCTTGAGCAGCAACCGGCCGAATGCGCTACAAGCTCCCTTGATGGTTCAGCCCAGATGGCGGAATTGGTAGACGCGCCAGGTTGAGGGCCTGGTGTCCTTCACTGGACGTGCAAGTTCGACTCTTGTTCTGGGCACATCGCTAACAGCCGGTTGCAGCACATGCAGCCGGCTTTTTTTGTGCCCTGGCTTCTGAAAACCCTGCACGATGGTATCCGCAATTCAAGGATCTATGGGCACGAGGCCAACACGAAGCCCGCGGCCGGCTATCGTATCTTACCGGGACAAGCTTCCGCGATGCCCCCCATTCCGCTCCACCGCCCATCCCTGAGCCATTATGCCGGCCTGGCCGCCGGTTTGATTGCCACGCATGCCGGCCAGGCCCAGATCCATTACCACAACATCGATCCCGATGTGCTCATTCCCTGGGAGGCCGGCTACGCCGGTGCCGATTTGGGCAGTTTCGACGTGGATGGGGACGGTCTGGCAGATCTGGCGTTCCAATCCACCACACGGACCTACGGGGTTGGACTGGGCATGTCGGTGCTTGATCCCGAACTGGCCTTTGGTGCATCCACGTTCACGTCCTTTTTTAATTCCTGCACCGTCAACAGCCTGGCCCTGCGGGGCCCCTACGGCCGTTCCATCAATGCCGCGTTGCATTTTGAGCCTGCCGGCGTGCTGCTGGCCAGCACCTTTCCCTGTGGAGATGTCAGCCGTTGGGCCAAAGGGCAGGAGGGCTTTTTGCCCATTCGCCGCGGCAGCGGCACCACGGTCCGCTACGGTTGGCTGCGCATCGAGCGCCTGCCCGGCAGCACCCATGTTCGGCTGAAGGACTATGCGCTGCATGAGGTACCGGGGGTGCCCGTTCAGGCCGGCAATCCCGGCGATACCTGTTTGGCCGTGGAGGCCGTGGAGGTAGAGGTGTTGCCCACCCTGCCCATCATGGGCACGGACCTCAGGATTACCTGGGGCAAGGTGCCGCAGCTGCTCGGCTATACGGTGGAAGTCAGCAAGGGGGCGCAGACCGCAACCTATGCCCGTGCCCGCAACCAGTTGTTGGCCACATCGGTGCCCGATGGCTTGTACACGGTTCGGGTTCAGGCCGAATGCCCCAGCGGTGCCGGACCATGGAGCGAAGGGCTGACCTTTGAGCTGCCGGAAACCGAAAGCGGTCCAAAAGGACCCAAAACGGTGTTGAGCCTTCGCCGGGAAGGGGGCAGCAACCCGGGCGTTTCCTGGACCGCTGCGGCCCATACCCTGCACTGGGCCTGGATCGACGGCCATGGCCGTGTGTTGGCGCAAGGGCAAGGGGCTTCACAAGGGCGGGCGCAAACAAACGCCGCCTGGCCAGGGGGCTGGTACATCCTTCGCCTGTCCGGCGAACACCCTTCCGGGCCCTGGATAGAATCCATCCGGGTCTGGAAGCCCTGAGGGACGGAGCGGCATGAGGGGCTCAGGCGTCCCACACCGAGAGGACGCGTTCGCGCAGGTAACTGCGCACATTCAACCAGAAAGCGGCAGCCAGGTACAGCACGATGGGACTACCGAAGGTCAGGCAGGTAGCATAGATAAAATGCAGGCGAACGCGCCGGCCGGCCAGGCCCATGCGCTCGCCGAGGTAGCTGCAGACCCCAAAGACGGGGGTTTCAATCAGGTGGCGCCAGCGGTTCATGCTTGGGTAAACGGAAAATGCACGGAAGGGTTCAGCGGGTGTGGTGCTGCTGTAACTCAAGGTACGGCCACCGGGTAAACCCGTGCTGCGCGTTTTTCCACCAGGCAAACCCGCACGTGCGGTGTTCTCCCTGCGTGTTAAGGCTGGGCGGAGCCCGGTGCTGGAAGGCATTCGGTCAACAGCGCATCCATCTGCTGCTGCAGGCTGCGGGCAGCTTCCCGGGCGGCTTCAGCAAAACCCTTCCCGGAATCCGCATAGAGGATGCCCCGCGAACTGTTGACCAACAGGCCACAGCGGGCGTTCATCCCCGCCCGGCTGAGCGCCGCCAGGTCGCCGCCCTGTGCGCCAACCCCGGGTACCAGGAAAAAGGCATCCGGCGCTAACGCGCGAAGGCCTTGAAATGCCCCGGGGTGGGTGGCCCCCAAGACGTACATGAGGCGTTCGTGGCCGGCATAGGTGCCGGCAATGCGCATGACCCGTTCGTGCAGCGCTTCGCCGTTTTCGGCCATCTGCTGGAAATCCGCGCTGCCTGGGTTGGAGGTCAGGGCCAGCAGTATAGCCCATTTGCCGTCGTGTTCCAGGAAAGGTTCCACCGAGTCGCGGCCCATGTAGGGCGCCACGGTAAGGGCGTCGAAGTCCAGCTTGTCGTAGAAGGCCTGCGCATAGCGGCGGGCGGTATTGCCGATGTCGCCGCGTTTGGCGTCGGCGATGGCCAGATGGCTGTGCGGAATCAAGGCCCGCGTGGCTTCCAGGCTGCGCCAGCCTTCGGGGCCGAGGGCTTCGTAAAAGGCGGTGTTTGGCTTGTAGGCCACGCAGAGGTCGGCAGTGGCTTCGACAATGGCCTTGTTGAAGGCCAAAACGGGGTCGCGTTCGCCGAGCAGGTGTTCCGGAATCCGTGCCGGATCGGTGTCCAGGCCTACGCAGAGGTAGGAACGCCGCTGAAGGATGGCGTCAAAAAGGGCATCGGGGCTGGTCAGGCGCTGGGGCACGGTTGGCGGCGTTTGGGGGATGCGGTGATTGGGTGGAGCAGCAAGGCGATGGCCCAGGTTCCGGTGCATCCAACAACCGCATCAGCGCCGGTCGGATGGAGCATCCGGGGTTTCGGGCCGTGAAGGGTCCTGTCCGGCGGGATTGGTCTCGTCCACGGTGACGATGGAGCGGATCTCGGGCACCACCCCGCGCAACTCGGCTTCGACGCCGGCCTGCATGGTCATGAAGCTCATCGGGCAACGCTCACAAGCGCCCAACAGGCGAACACGGATGTCCAGATCGGAGGTGATCTCCACCAGCTCAATGTCTCCGCCGTCCTTTTGCAGGTAGGGCCGCACGCGGTCCAGCGCCCGCTCAACGCGGGCATACAGGGGGTGGTCGGCTACAGCGGATTGGGACATGGCGCTACAAAGGTACGGTCAAGCGGCAAGGCTCAGGCCTGCAGCTCAACGGGCTTGGTGGGCGGTGCGCTGGCGTTGCGTTTGCTGACGTAGCGGGCCACCTCAAAGGCCAGGTTTTCGAAGGCCTTGGCGCTGGGGCTGGAAGGCTGCATGACGGCCGGTTTGCCCTGGTCGCCGCCTTCGCGGATGCCCTGAACGATCGGGATCTGGCCCAGCAGCGGCACCTGGGCCGATGCGGCCAGGCGCTGGCCGCCGCCTTCGCCGAACAGGTAATAGCGGTTTTCCGGTAGTTCCTCCGGCGTAAACCAGGCCATGTTCTCCACGATGCCAAGCACCGGCACGTTGATGTTGGGCATGTTGAACATGGCCAGACCCTTGCGCGCATCCGCCAGGGCCACTTCCTGGGGCGTGGTGACCAGCACCACGCCGGTCACCGGTACGGTCTGCACGAGCGTCAGGTGGATGTCCCCGGTGCCGGGCGGCAGGTCCAGGATGAGGTAGTCCAGTTCGCCCCAGTCGCAGTCGCCAACAAACTGGCGCAGGGCACTGGAAGCCATTGGACCACGCCAGACCACCGCCTGGCTGTCGTCCACCAAAAAGCCGATGGACAGCACCTTGATGCCGTATTGTTCCACCGGGTGCATGACCGGCTTGCCGTCGCGCTGTTCCACCTTGGGTTGGGCACCCCCGAGGTCCAGCATGGTCGGGATGGAGGGTCCATAAATGTCTGCGTCCAACAGGCCGACCTTGGCGCCGCTTTGGGCCAGGCCGAGGGCCAGGTTGACGGCCACCGTGCTCTTGCCCACGCCGCCCTTGCCGGAGGCCACGGCCACGATGTTTTTAACACCGGGAAGCAGGGCTGCGCCATCGCGGGCCGTGGTGACCCGCGCGGTCATGTTGATCGATACCATCGCCTCGCGGTCCACGAGGTGTTTGATGGCCGTTTCGCAAGCCCGGCGTATGTGGTCCTTCATGGGGCAGGCCGGCGTGGTCAATTCCACGGTGAAGGCCACGTTTTTGCCCTCCACGCGGACGTCCTTGACCATGTTGAGGGTCACCAGGTCCTGGTGCAGATCGGGATCGTCGACATTGCGCAAAGCGTCCAGGACGCGGGCTTCGGTGATGGGTTGGTCGGACATAAAACTGGGTTCAAAAATGCGTACTGGAATAATCGTTCTAAAAACAGTATGGACGCATCAGGGTTCGATGCGCAGGTACTCGGCCTGCAGGCCGTATTCCATCCATTGCAGTACCGGGCCGTTGAGCATCCAGGATTGGGCAATGTTGTCGGTGAGGTTCGTGCTTTCGCCGGAGGCGAAGGCATGCAGGCGGCGGTCCAGGTCCTCGTAGACCACGATCTCCCGCCAGGCTTCCACACGGCCCGGTTCCCAGGATTCGGCCATGGTATTGCGGCCGTTCTGGTAGACGTAGAAATTGCCGTTGGCGTCCACATACCACAGGCTGCGGTCCACCAGATCCAGACGGCGCGGCGGATTTGGGCTGAGTTTGGTGGTCCTGGTGGCCTCTCCGGTGCTGGACCAGGCAAAAAACTCGCCGCGGTCGTCGATCCAGGCCACGGTGTTCCAGCCCACATACAGGCTGTCCACATTGAAGCCGTATTCGGGTTCGTAGCGCTTGCCGCGGTCAAAAATCTGCAGTTTCTGGAAGCGGTCCACCCAGGCGATGGTGTTGCAACCCAGCACGACTTTTTCCGGCGCATAGCTGTCAATAACGCCAGTCCGGCCCTGCCAATAAGCCCACAGTTGGCCCTGGCCGTCCTGCCAGGCCACCACATCCGCACCGGCCCCGTGGGCTTCGGTCTGCAGGTTTTCGAGGATGCGGGTCCGCCCGCGGTGTAGCAGGACCAGGCGCTGGAGGCGGTCGAAAAAAAGCAGCAGGGAGTCGCCGATGTAGAGGTCATCGGGGTTGAGCCGGAAGGTCACCAATTGGGTGCGCACCCCGTTCTGGAAGACGGTGTAATGCGCGGGCATGCGGTAGACCAATTGGCCGGGAAGGGCCTGCCAATCGAGCGGTCCTATGGCCCCAAGCGGTTTGTCCTCGCCGTCGCGCCACAGGTGCAGCTCCCGCGTGTTGTCCATGTAAACCAGGTAATCCGGCTGGGCTTGCCATTCGGGGACCGGTTGGTTGGTCAGGCGCTGTTCCCCGGTTTCATCCCCCACGATCAGCCAGCCGCGTTCGTCGGTGTAGACGCCAAAACCCAGGGTATGGTCTTCCGTCTGTTCCGTTCCGCCTTCCGGCGAAACGTCCTGGTCTTTCTGGTCCTGTGCACCAAGCGGATGCGCGGGCAGCACAAACCCGGCCATCAGCAACAGCGCATAGGCCAGGACGTTCAGGGGGCGGGCGCTTGGCTGCAGTACATGGCCGGTGGGCGGCTGCTTCATGCTGCAAAACAACGGCAGGTTGTGCAGTTCCGGGCCTGGTTTTGCGTTCGCCGGCAGCCGCCGGCGAAGGCCTGTGTATGCCTGCTTCAAAGCGCTGTGCCGCTTTCCAGCCCCAGCCGTGGCAACAGCGCCTAGATTCGGTGCCCCTCCGCCGCCAGGTGCTTTGGGCCTGTCAGGCCTAACCCTGGCGGTTGCCGCCCACCTCCGGCCCCATTTGAAAAATCCATCAATACCACACCCATGAAAAGCATCCACAACGAGCGGCCTACCCGAATAGGACAGGCCGTGTCGCTTGATCGAGATAAGGACGTGCCGGCACCGAACTCCTCCGGCAGTCCACGGCCGCCACGCAGCGGCCGGCTGCGCTTGGTAGCCCATCGGCCGGGCCCTGGATTTGAGGAGGAGCGCCGCCGCGACCGGCCCTTTGCGGTGCTGCTGCCGGACGAAACCGCCATGCTCTTCCGGGAAGCCCTGGCATACGCGCAGCACGCCTTTCAACCCAAACTGCACGAAGCACCGGAACTGCTGTTGCCCAGGCTTTTGGCATCGGCGGCAACCGGAGGCTTTCGCGATGCCGGATTTGATGTCCGTCAGGAGGAAGAATGGGCCTACCTGGCCGAAACCCTCGGCCCGCGCAGCGCTTCGGACCCCTGGACGGTGGATAAGAGCTGGCGCGATCGGCATGCCGTGCCCCGCTTGCACCTCCTGCAGGACTTGTGTGCCCTGGACCCTTATGAATACGGCCTGGTCTACCTGTTGATGCATACCCTGGACCGCCCCTTGTCGCGCAGCCGCATGCTCGGCGAAATACGCGCCCTGATCCGGTCCTGGAACACCACCATGGAGCCTGGCCAGGGTTTGCTCAGCCTGACCATGCTGCGGCTTGCCCTTCGCGGATACGCCTGGTGGACCCGCTTGCCCGACGGCATACAAAGCGTGCACGCGGCCATGGTGGCCAGCGTGATCGGAAGCCTGGAAGGGGCCTGTACGGCCATCAGCGGACAGCATTTGCTGGCGCGGCGCAGCATCGATTGGAACCGCGTGCATCTGGCCATGCTGGCCGGCGCCTTGTCCCATAGTCTGCCGGCGCTGCCCAAGCTGCAGGCCTGGCAAGCCCGGTGGAACACCATACAATCCGGACAAAAACACCCGGATGCCCGACAGCCGGACCAAGGGTTGCCGCAACACACGCTCAGGCCCGAGCGCAGCGGCCGCAAAGCACCGCTTCCGCGCCGGCGGCATGTGGCCTTTGCCGAGCGGCCAGCCGTCCTCAAAGCCGTTGCCGAACCGGCGATGTCCCTGGAGCGCAAAGGGGAGCGTATGCCCGATGAGCCCTAGCGAATTGAACAGGTGTTCAGAAGCGGGAGGGCGGTGTACAAGAGCCTTCCCGCATGCAGAAAAAAACCGAGCTCCAGCATTTGCCGGAGCTCGGTAGGGCGCCTTGGCGCCAAGAGACGATCAGGTACACGCCGCAATCAAGCCAGAAATGGCAGCTTGAGTTCCTGCCCGGGATGGATTACGTCGGGGTTGTCGCCAATCACATCCCGGTTGGCTTCGTGGATTTGCTTGTAGGACATGCCCTTGCCTTTGCCGTAATACTGCTCGGCAATCTTGTACAGGGTGTCGCCGCTTTGCACGGTGTGCTCAGCAAAAAAACCTTGCTCGGCATAGGTGATGTCGGCCTCGATGTCGTTGGGGGATTCCCCGCCGATTTCCTTGATTTTATCCCACAGGAGGTTCTTGTCGTGGGCGGTTTTGACCTTGCCGCCAAATTTGAGTTTTCCGTCTTCTTCGCGGACGTATCCGCCTTCCACGGCCATCGTCTCACCGAGATCGAGGACGGGCTGGTATTTTGCTTTGATGCTCATGGCTGATTGTTGAAGGAGTGGACAGCGCCAATGGCTTGGTATTCCCGTTGGCTGTGCCGGGCAACGCGCTGCAGTGCCGCCAAAATAAGGACGGCAACCTCAAGCGTGGGTCACGTTTGTTGCCAAAGCTCCGTGCCACACACATCCACCAATGCGGTCAGAGGCAGGCCTTCAACAGGTGGCCGGACGGCCGAAAGCCCGGTCGGGATCACCGACCGGGCCAGGTTTAAAGCCGTGCGCTTGGGCGCTTATTCGTGGTAGTTCTTGACCCGCACCCCGTCAAAGGAGACGCCGGTGGGCAGGTCAAAGCGCAACTGGTCGGGCGTAACCGCGGCGTCCAGCACAAAGGTGCCGTCGCTTTCGCGGCCCAGCTGGTGGTGGATCACGGCACCGGAGCGCATGAGTTTGAATTCAAAACCGCTGAAACGGCCACCTTGGTTGTTGTCTGCACTTTCTGCAGAAATGATGTCATCGGAAACGCGGTGGAGCTCCAGGTCAAAGGTTTCGGACACGGAGCCGTCCACGTCCACGAAGGTTCCGCGGAACAGGCCCGCTGCTTCGCCGGCAATGTTGGTCTTGATGGCCGGTGTGGTGGGTTGACAGGCTGCGAGCAGCAGGACGAAGGCAGCGGCAAAAAGGGATTGCAGCGTTTTCATGGCGGAATATGGGGCGAGTGGGAGGGGATCGCGGTGGACCACCGGGAAACCCATTAAAAATGATGTCTATATGATTCCGTAGTTACCGGAAACACAACTATTTACGCGTCCATAAGGGGGCATGTTGCGTGCAAGGCAAGGAATAAATCCATCGGCTTCCAACACCATGGACATCAGGCCTTGATGCATCAAAAACGGCCATCATGCGGGGCAAATCCCAGGGCCAGGCCGCCAGGATGCAGCGGGTTATTCGCCGTCTACGGCGTACATGGCTGACCACAGACCCAGGTGCTCGGCGTCCTGGACGAGCTGCTGTTCGAAAGCGTCCAGCATGGGGCTGATGTCCCGCGTCATTTCCGGAAGCGGCAGAGCCAGGTTGATGGCGATGGCCAGATTGCGGCCGTCTTCGGTGATCAGGTAGCGGCAGTACTGGTAGGCATAGTCGGTTTGCCCGGATGCACCGGCATAGCGTTGAACCGATCCGATGAACTCCTCGTTGCCCCGCTGGGCGGCAGCAGACCCTTCGACACCGTTGATGCTTGTTTCCAACACCCTTTCCAGCCAATCGGTCTGTTGTTCGGAAAAGCCTTCGCGGGTACGCACACGCTCGGCAAATGGCGCATAGCCCTCCATGGTGCCATAGGGCAGACGGCTGGACCAAACGCGCCGGATGGAAAAGTCCAGCGATTTTACGCGGTTGGACCAGTGGCCCTCGTAATCCGTTGCCAGGCTGTCCGACCAAGCCCAGGCCATGTCTTCGTAAGCACCGATAGGCATGTCGCGCAATTGCGCTGCCTTTTTATGGGGGGCCGTGGTTAGGCCCAAAAAGGCCAGGCGTGCTCCCTGGAAGGGGTAAAGATGGCCGTGTTGCTCAAGGCCAAGGTCAGCGGCGATGCTGGTGCAGCGTTCCCGGCCCAGCAGGCGCATGACATAATCTGCATGAGCGGCGCTTTGGAAATCCACCATGCCCTGCACCACCATCCATAGCGGAACATGCTCGGGTTCCTCGCCATCGGCGCCTTTGGTGCCCTGTTTCCAGGCCTCAAAGGCCCCACCGTCCAGCCGCGGCAGGGAAAAGCGCTCAATTTCCTCCAGGGGAACCAGTAGTTCGGGGTCCAGAAGGTCTTCGCCCGCCAAGCGGGCGAACTCCACAGCCAGCAGGAAGAACGCGCCCTCGGCGGTGGGACGGTGGTCCTGTGCCTGGTGCTCGACCACCATCTCCCCATCCTCCAGGATGGCCAGGGAAAGGAGGTCGGCGTGTTCCTGGCTCCATTCCAGGAAAGGCATTTGGGCTTGTGCGGACCGGTACAGTCCGGCCGACAGGCAGGACACGAGCAACAGGGCAAAAAAGCTACGGATCATGGTTGGGGCACTCGTGGAAGGTCAGGGAGCGGAAAGAGACGGTGGCAATCCGCTAGGCAGAATGGAACCGCAGAAACGGGCACAGGCTGCTTCCAGCAGGCTGCAAAATACGCGGAAAGGGCCTGCGTACTGCGGTTCATGTGGTTTTGTGCATTGGACGGCATACACCGGGCCCCATGCGTGGGGCAGGGCTTGAGCGCTGATGGACGGCAGGTACAGAGCCGCTGGAAACGCGCTACCCGGCTGGTGTGCCGACCGGTTGCGGCCAAACCGCATCCAAACCGCCACAGACGATGCACAGCGGATGGCTGCTATCGGCCAGCGGGGGCATGTCCAGTGCAGCAAGCACCGTGCCGGAAGCCCGTTCAATGCCATGGCGGTGTTGAAGCGCAAAGTGCTGTGCAGCCCCTTCGGCATGTGCGTCGCAAACCAACAGGGATTGCACGCCGTATTCCAGGGCCTGTTCAAAGACGCCGTGCGCCACTTCCAGAGCCCCGAGGCTGTGTGCCGTTGAATCAATCCGCTCCAACGCCACCGGGCGGCCGGCCTGCAAAGCGGCGTGCATGCTGGCGGCGCCGGTGGTTTCCACTGCCCAGATCCTGGGCTTTTGCAGGCCTTTGGAAAACGCTTGCCCTTCGGGCGAAGCCTGCGCCGTGGCCATAGCCCCAGCCGTGGACTGCGCACCATGCCCGTTCTGGACCCGCGCGTGGGCTTCGGCCCAGGCATGGCGTATCCCGTGCAGCACCCCGCCCAGCAACCCGCCGCCCCCTACGGCAACCAGGATGTCGGAGGGAAAAGACCGCTCCGGGTGCGCGGTCCGGAAAGCCTCAAGCGCTTCCTCGATGACGGTGGCATGGCCTGCCCAGATGGTGGGATGGTCAAAGGGGTGGACGTAGCCTTCGCCGGAGGCGTGCGCTTGCCCGACCGCGTAAGCATGGGCCTGTTGCCAATGGCTCCCGTAGCGCTCTACCTGGGCGCCGAGCGCTTCCAGCCGGGCTTCGAGGTGCCCAGGCGAGGAATGCGGCAGGACGATGCGGCAGCGCAGGCCCAGGGCCCGGGCGGACCAGGCGGCGGCATACCCGGCATTGCCGCCCGAGGCACAAACGATGCCCTCGGTACCCGCCTCGGCCAGTTCCCCACACAAGCGGCCGATGCCGCGGATTTTGAACGACCCCGCGGGCTGGCAGCAGTCCATTTTCAGCCAGACTTCACGTCGTGGGGTGGACAGCGCCGGGCTGGCAAAGCAAGGGGTAACCGCGTGGAGCATGGTTTGGGTATAAGGATGCGGAGCGGAACTACGGGGCTTGGCAGCCCTCAAGCCTGCTGTCCCTGGATGAAACCCAATTCCAACAGGCCGTCCAGGGTGGCGCTGAACAGTTGGAAATAGGCCAGGATCTCCTCCGGGCGGTCCATGCGGTGGTCCGAGCGGCCGTAAAGCAGGTCGGTGCCGGGCGGCAGCGGTGCTTCGGCCGAAGGCTCGTCGTCGATCAGGCGCAGGTGCTGGATGTGCGGCGAGGCAAAGGCGGCCCGCACATTGGCCAGGCCAAACAGGGCGCGGATTTTGTCGGCATCGTTGGCCTGGATGATGAAACGCTTGTCGATCGGCCCGTCGCCGACCAGGATGTCCTGCAGGCCGATGATTTTGTAGAGCCGGTCGGTCAACCGCTCCTCGTACAGCGAAAAGCGGAACTGCCCGGGGTTTCGGATGGCACAGCGCAGCCGGGTATAGGCTTCCAGGGGCGCTTTGGGGGCACCGTTCCGCGAGGTTTTGGGGGCGTGGTTGGCCTTGCAGGCGAACTCGACCGTCCAGTGGCGGTGCCGTACCCGCATGTCGATGCGTTCCTGCCGGCGCTCGGGGCTGCGCTCGTCTGCGTAGTCGAGTTCCGCGCCCAGGGTTCGGGCCACGTCCTGCCAGGTGCGCATCAGGTTCGGCACGGCGGCAAGATAGCCCGAATGCCGGGCTGGAAACAGCGCTTTTGCAGGCTTCAACCGCGCCGGTGTATGGTCCACTGCGTTGGTGCGCGTTCCGCTATGCTGGCGTGCGGTCCGCTACGCTGAAGCGCAATCCAATGCACTGGTGACCGGTGCGGAGGCGCTTACTGATCCTCGGGTTTGGCCTTCGGCCGAAAGGCCGGCATCACATCCGGATCGGTTTCCAGGCGCGGACCGCCGATCAGATCAATGGCGTAGGGCACCGCCCCGAAGACCGCATCCAGGCATTCGCGGATGGCCTTGGGCTTGCCGGGCAGATTGATGATCAGGCTGTCGCCGCGCACGCCGGCCGTCTGCCGGGACAGGATGGCGGTGGGCACAAAGCGCAGGCTTTCTGCGCGCATGCGCTCCCCGAATCCGGGCAGCATTTTCTCGCAGACCGCTTCGGTGGCTTCCGGAGTGACGTCGCGCGGGGCGGGCCCCGTGCCGCCGGTGGTCAAAATCAGGCAACAGTGCTCACGGTCGGCCAGTTCCACCAGCGCTTCGCGGATGCGCGAAGGCTCATCGGGCACCAGGCTGGACACCGCCTCCCAGGGGCTGGACAGGTAGTCGTCCATCGTGGCGTGGATGGCCGGGCCGGACTGGTCTTCGTAAACGCCCTGGTGGGCGCGGTCGGAAACGGTCAGGATGCCGATGCGGGCGGTGTCAGTGGCTGAAAGGGTGGAAGCGGGGTTTTCGCCGGACCCGGCGAAGGCTTGCGCACCGGTGGAATCGGTGGGCGCCTGGGGAGCGGTTTGGGAGAGGGTGGACATAAAGCGATCCGTGAAACGGCGTGATGTGGAGGGGAATAAAGGGCACGTAGCCTGGCGTGAAAGCCCTGTTGGCGATGCTGCAGCGCCACTGCGTACAGCGAATATGCAGCACTCCAAAACCGGGAACAACCCGAATCCCGGGCCAGAATTGGCGTTCAAGTGGAGAGCGGCCGGCGCACTGGATGCACCGGGCCCAGGACCGGAAGACCGTGATGCCCGCGTCCGGCATTACAAACCCAGTTGACGCCGGTAGGTGGTGTCCTCCAGATTGTTGTAGCGCCAATAGGGCCATTGCTCCACGCTGCGGCGGGTGGCTTTGGTGGTCATCTGCTGGCCACCCACGTTGCGGGCTTTTTCCCAGCCCAGGATGGGCCGTGGGAAATCCGCCCCGAAGCGCACGCGCAGTTCGGTGCCGTCGCTGTAGCGCAGGGTATAGCGGCGTTCGCCGTCCGGCAGATCCTCCAGGCGGCCTTCGGCGTCCAGGGGCTTGACGGGCAGGTGGTAGAGCCGGATGTCCAGGCTGGATGGCAGGGCCTGGGTGGGGCCAATGGGCAGGCTTTCGGGGGCCAGGCGGATCCGGTTGAACACTTCGTCTTCCAACAACACATCCGCAAGGGCGGTGCTGCCGTCGCCTTCGGACTGGAACTAGCTGAACCAGCGGGCGTCAAATCCTTTGGAACTGCGGTTGAGCTGCTGGAAAACCATGCCACACCATTCCTGCACGCTGGTGGTGCTTTTCAGCGTGGCCGCGTGGCGGTTGAGCTGTACGGGCGTGAACACCGATTGCATGGTTTTGTAGGCATATACGCCGGTTTCAAAGTTTCGCACGGCATTGAGCTTGAGGACCTTGACGGCGTCTTCGGGGTCCTTTGGCGCGCGGTCCAGCTTCACGTGGTCCCGGGCGTGGAAGTCCTCGGTTACGAAGATCAAAACGGCATCGCCGCGGCGGATCTGGCCATAGCGTTCCTGCTGCAAATCGTAGGCGTTCAGTTCGGCGGTGCCGTTGTACCAATGTTGGGCAAAACCGGCTTCAGCGTCCGGGCTGCCCTCGGGCTTGTGGGCTTCGGCGTAGCCTTCGCCGGAGGCGCTGTTGCTGTGGCCCTGCAGGGAGGCGCGGGTGGATTCCGGGTTCGCCTCCGGCGAAGCACACGCTGCAAGCAGCAGGGCACCGGCGGCAGGGATGAGAAGGGACAGGCGTTTGGAACGGAGCATGGTGGGGTGCT
>JAUIHG010000212.1 GCA_030432405.1 Bacteroidia bacterium
TGGTGGCGCGGATGGGACGGGATTCCCCGGTGGAGAAGCTCGGGAAGTTGTAGTGCAGCAGAAACTTCTCGGAGGTGTTAAACACCGGCGTATCGATGGTCTGCTCGTCCAACTTGTTGCCCAGCGTGACTGAGGTCAGCGATTGGGTTTCCCCTCGGGTAAACACGGCCGAACCGTGGGTGGCGGGCAGCGGATCCAGATCGATCCAGATGGGGCGGATTTCATCGAGCTTGCGGCCGTCCAGGCGATAGCGCTCCTGGAGCACCAGGTTGCGCATGGCCTTCTTCTCCACGCCGTGGAAGTACTTCTTGATCAGGTCGCCCTTTTCTTCGAGTTCTTCCTCGCTGAAACGCTCCATGAAGCGGTCGCGGACTTCGCCGAAGGCTTCCTTGCGCTTCTTCTTGTTGGTGATGGCCTGCTTGACCACCTCGTACACATCGTTGTAGCAGGCCTCCATGACCTGCTTTTCCAGTTCGGCGTCGTTGTCCTCGTGGTGGTATTCGCGGGTCTCGGGCTTGCCGCAGGCCTGGGCCAGATCCAGCTGGGCCTGGCACTGCACCTTGATGGCGTCGTGGGCCACCTTGATGGCCTCCAGCATTTCGGCTTCGGAGATCTCGGACATTTCCCCTTCCAGCATCATGATGTTCTCCAGGGTGGCGGCGATCATCATGTCCACGTCGGAGGCGTCGGTCTCTTCGCGGGTGGGGTTGATTTTCCAGCTGCCGTCCACGCGGCCCACACGGACCTCGGAAACCGGGCCCGCAAAGGGAACATCGGAGACGCTCAGCGCAGCGGAGGCAGCCAGACAGGCCAGGGCATCCGGGTAGGTGCCTTCCTCCAGCGAGTAGAGGGTCACCATGACCTGGGTGTCCGAGTGGTAATCGGAAGGAAACAGCGGGCGCAGCGCGCGGTCAATCAGGCGGGCCACCAGGATCTGGGCCTCGGCCGGACGGGCTTCCCGCTTGAAAAAGCCGCCGGGGAACTTGCCCACCGCGGAGAACTTCTCGCGGTATTCGACGGTCAGGGGGAGAAAATCAATGCCTTCTTTGGCGTCTTCGTTGGAGACCACGGTAGCAAGCATTTTGGTCTTGCCCATGGTCAACCAGCAGGCACCGTGGGCCTGCTTGGCCAGACGCCCTGTTTCCAGGGTGATCGTGCGGCCGTCGCCCAGGTCAATCTGCTGGACGGTTCCGGTAGGTTTCATGCGGTTGGCGTTTAAACGGAAGCGGCGTGGCTTGTTTCGGTACGCCTCCGGCGAAGGAGGCCATCCGCAGCAGCACCTTGCCGCGCAATGGATGCCAAGCGCATGTTCTCCTGCGGTTGGCGGAATAATCGGGGGTAATCAACGCACCGGAACCCAATCCTGGAACCCGGCCAGTGGCACGGGTTGAACGGGAAGGAACCGGCGGTATGAGGTTGCGGAGCAGTCCGTACCAGCAGCGCAGGACAGGCTGTGCGGTCTCGGGCAAAGCCGTGACGCATAAGGCGCAGCGGAAGCCGGAACACAGAAGCTATGGACCCAGGATCAATGGACCGGGAACACCAGCAGTGCCTGCGGGGCAGGTATATGGCCTTGAGGCGCGGACCCGCTGTACACCAGCCATCCGGACGGGTCAACTGCGGCAAAGCGCCTTCGGCGAAGCCGGACCTCCCTCAGGAGGCGGCTTGCACCCATGCGGCAGTTTAGCGGCGCAGGCCCAGCTTGGCGATCAACGCACGGTAGGCTTCGATGTCCTTATGGGCCACATAGTTGAGCAGGCGGCGGCGGCGGCCGACCATTTTCAACAGGGCGCGCTTGGTCCCGAAGTCTTTCTTGTTGCTGCGGAGGTGCTCCGTCAGGTGGTTGATGCGGTGGCTCAGGATGGCGATTTGCGCATCGACGGAGCCGGTGTTGGTTTCGGAGCCTCCGAATTCCTTAAAGAATTCGACTTTCTTCTCCGAAGTGAGGTAACTCATGTTCTAGTTGGCTTGCGGATTCTAGTCCTTGTGCTTATTCCGCGCAAAATTACAGCATTCCGCTGAAGCAACACAGCCGGAAAGCGGCTAAGCATACGGGAGTGCAAAAAGCTCCGGGATGCTCCTCCCCTACGCCTTTGAACCGCCCGATCTGCGGGCGCTGTTCGCCGGTCAGGCGCTTTTTACGTCCGCTTCAGGCCCCAGCAGCACCATCAGTTCATAGATGCGCTGGCGCAGCACCCGCCGGTCCACGATAAAGTCCAGAAAACCGCCCTCCAACAGGAACTCGGAACGCTGGAAGCCCTTGGGCAGGTCCTTTTTGATGGTTTCCTTGATTACGCGGGGTCCCGCGAAGCCGATCAGGGCACCGGGTTCGGCCATGTTGATGTCGCCGAGCATGGCATAGGAGGCCGTCACCCCGCCGGTGGTGGGGTCGGTCATCAGCGAGAAATAGGGCAATCCGGCCTTGCTGAGCTGGGTGAGCTTGGCGGTGGTCTTGGCCAACTGCATCAGGGAGATGCTGGACTCCATCATGCGGGCTCCGCCCGACTTGGAGATGATCAACAGGGGGCATTGCTGCTCCAGGGCGCTGTCCACCGCCCGGGCAATCTTCTCGCCCACCACCGAGCCCATCGACCCGCCGATGAAGGAAAAATCCATTGCGGCGGTGACCAGGGGCAGCCCGTTGATGGCACCGGTAGCCACCAGGAGGGCGTCTTCGAGACCGCTTTTGGCCTTGGCGCTTTTCAGGCGCTCGGCATAGGGCTTGGAATCGACCCAGCCCAGGAAATCCACCGACTCGATGCCGCGGTGGATTTCCCGGAAGCTGTTGTCGTCGTACAGCAGTTCAAAATAGGCCTCGGCACCAATGCGGTTGTGGTGGTCGCAGAAGGGGCAGATCTGGAGATTTTCCTGCAGATCCTTGGCCCGGTAGGCCTTCTTGCAGGATGGACACTTGGTCCAAACCCCGTCGGGGGCCTCCTTCTTCTCCCGGGTGTTGGTATTGATGCCGTCCTTAAGCCGCTTGAACCAGCTCATGCGCGGGGGGATGTGGGATGATGGCCGATCGGCTTCAGGCGATGGTCACGTCCTTGTTGAGATAGACGTCCTGGATGGCGTTCAACAGGCCTGCGCCTTCTTTCATGGGACGCTGGAAGGCCTTGCGGCCCGAAATCAGGCCGGCACCACCGGCGCGCTTGTTGATCACGGCCGTTTCGACGGCCTGTGCCAGGTCGCCTTCGCCGGAGGAGGCGCCTCCCGAATTGATCAGCGGACCGCGGCCCATGTAGCAGTTGGCCACCTGGTAGCGGGTCAGGTCGATCGGGTGGTCGCTGGACAGCTTGTCGTACATGGCCGGGTGCGTCTTGCCAAAGCCGATGGCCTTGAAACCGCCGTTGTTCTCGGGCAGCTTCTGCTTGATGATGTCGGCCTGGATGGTGACGCCGAGGTGGTTGGCCTGGCTGGTGAGGTCGGTGGCCACATGGTAGTCGGTGCCGTCCTTCTTGAAGGCGCTGTTGCGGGTATAGCACCACAGGATGGTGGCCATGCCAAGCTCATGCGCATACTGGAAGGCCTCGGCGATCTCCACCAATTGGTTGTTGCTCTCCTCGGAACCGAAATAGATGGTGGCGCCGACAGCCGTTGCGCCCATGTTCCAGGCTTCCTCGATGTTGCCGAACATGATCTGGTCGTACTTGTTCGGGTAGGTCATCAACTCGTTGTGGTTGATTTTGACCACAAAGGGAATCTTGTGGGCGTATTTCCGCGCCACGATGCCCAAAACGCCAAAAGTCGAGGCCACGGCGTTGCAGCCGCCTTCAATGGCCAGCTTCACGATGTTTTCCGGATCGAAATAGATCGGGTTGGGCGCAAAGGAAGCGCCGGCCGTATGCTCGATGCCCTGGTCCACGGGCAGGATGCTCATGTAGCCGGTCCCGGCCAGGCGGCCGTGGCCGTAGAGGTCCTGGAGGCTCCGCAGCACCTGGGGGTTGCGGTCCGAAGGTCCCCAAAGGCGCTCCACCACGTCGGCACCGGGCAGGTGCAGGTGCGCTTTGTCAATGGTCTGGCATTCATGGCCGAGCAGATACTCGGCGCGATCGCCCAACAGGGATTGGATCTGGTCCAGCGGCATGGCTTGGGATCGGGATTGGTGTAGCGTTAGGATTTGAGGGGGCTAAGATCGGCATTCGCCCCTCCCCCATCAACACGGGCGGCCAAGAGCTGTCCACGCACCGCTGTTTACAGCATGCGGTGTGGTGGCAGTTCGACGCGCGGCGGTTTCAGGTTTCGCCGCCTGCGGCGAAATCCAGCGTGCCCAGTTCCCGGTGCAGGCGGAAAAATTCGGCGGGAGCCTCCAGGGGCCGGTACCCATACCAGGAGAAGGCTTCGCCGTCGGCGAAGGCGATCCGCTTCAGCGGGAGCACCCCGTCCAGCGCAGCCGCCAATTCCTCCCGATGGGTCTCCTTGAAGGGAAAGGGCTCCGAAGAAAGCAGGACCAGATCCGGTTGCAGCGTTCGCAGTTCCTCCAAGGTGGACGCCGGATAGCGCTCCCGGTCCCCGAGGGCATTGGCCCAACCGGCCTCGCGCAGCATGGCATCTATATACGTGCCGCCACCGGCAAACATCCAGGGCTCCCGCCAGATGGCATAAGCCACCCGCGGAGCACGCAGGAATTGCGGCCGTTTTCGCCGCCAGGCGTCGAAACCCGCGTCCGTTTCCCGGATCAAACGCCCGGCCTGCGGCTCACGGCCCGACATCCGGCCCAAGGCTTCGACGAGCTGCCGGTTGTCGTCCAGGTCGGCCACGGCGCTGACATAGACCGGATGGCGCTGCGCCAGGTCCAGCACCGCGGCGCGTTCGTTTTCTTCCCGATTGGCCAGAACGAGGTCTGGCTCCAGCGCATCAATCCGGTCCGCATGGAAGCGTTTAGTGCCGCCCACCACGGTCGCCTGCCGGCGAAGCGCTTCGGGCCGCACGCAGAAGGTTGTGCAGCCGACCAGGGCCTGATCGTGCTGCTGCCCTTCCGCATCGGCCAGCAGCTGCACCACCACCTCGGAGATCGACGGCACCAGGCTGACAATGCGCCGGGCCGGGCGCGACAGCACCATTGCCCGCCCCAGGGCGTCGGTCAAACGAATGGGTGTTTTGGAACGATTGTTCCGCAACCGCTCCATCAGCTCAATACCTGGACCAGGTCAAATTTGGTGATGATGTGCATGACCCCCGCGGCATCTTCGGTCAACAATGCCGCATTGGGCTTGCGCAGCAATTCGCTGAAGCTGCGCACCGATGCCGTGATGTCCACTTTCGGGAAAGGCTGATCCATGATCTCGCCCACCGGCTTGTCCCGCACGCTGGGGTCCACCAGCAGGTGGTGCAGGATGGTGCTTTCGGTGACGCTCCCGGCCATCGTTCCGTTTTCGCCGACCGGCATCTGGCTGATTTCCTCGGCCTTCATGCGCTCCAGCACTACGGAGACCAGCTCTTCGGGCTTGACGCTCTCGATGGGGCGGATGCCTTTGCGGTTGACAATTTCCTGGAGCGTGATGTCGGCGTCCAGGAAGCCGTGGTCGCGCATCCAGTCGTCGTTGAAGACCTTGCCCACGTAACGGCTGGCATGGTCGTGGCAGATGATGACCACCAGGTCCTCGGGACCGAGTTCGGCGCTCAGTTGCAGCAGACCGGCCACGGCCGAACCTGCCGAGTTGCCGACCAGGATACCCTCTTCGCGCGCCAGGCGGCGCGTCATGACCAAACCGGCCTTGTCGGTGACCTTTTCAAAGCGGTCGATGACCTCGAAGTCCACGTTTTTGGGCAGGATGTCCTCGCCGATGCCTTCGGTGATGTAGGGATAGATTTCTTTTTCGTCGAACTCTCCGGTCTCGTGGTATTTC
>JAUIHG010000403.1 GCA_030432405.1 Bacteroidia bacterium
AGCACAAAGAGAAGATCACCATCCATTGCTTCCTCAACCCGCGCATATGCCTGTACATCCTCACCAAACAGCAGCCGCTCCTCATCCGTTCCGTCGGGCTGGATGCGCCACAGGGCGGATTCGTAGAAGGCAAAGTAGAGGCCCCGGCTGTCGATGGATTCGCGGCCTAGCGGATTGCGCTCTGTGTAGTAGAGTGCGCCGCTGGTCTGGCCGACAAAGACCAGTTCTACCTTGGCGCTGGTGGGAATGACGGTAATTTCCGTGGAATCGGGCGTGCCGGTGGCCAGCTGATTGCTGTCCGGATTGTCGCGGTCCCAGGTGTTGCCGGTGACGGCGTACCAGCGGTCGCCGCTGTTGTTGAGCACCAGGTTGCGCAGCGGCTGGTCGAAGCCGGGGAGTTGGCTGCCGGTGGTCATATCGAACCGGCCCAGGCCGATGTTGGTGCAGTTGAGGGTAAACAGCAGGATGTTTTGCGCCGTCCATTCCATCACGCCCATTTTGTAGCCGTAGGGGGTGCCGCCTTCATCTTCGTACAGCAGTTCGCTGGCGGAGCGCCCGCCGCCACCGCAGCCGTCGCCGTTGTTTTGCCAGGGACCAACCAATTGAGGTGTGCCCAGACGGCCGTCTTCGGCCACCGGCACGGTCCACACTTCAAACACCCAGCCAGCCAGGAAACTCTCTTCTGTCGTTTCGGCGGGGGTGTCGGTTTGCACCATGTAGGCGAGGGAACGGCCGTCTGGCGACCAATCCCCTGGGCGAATAAAGGCCACATTTTCGATGATTTGCACGTTGCCCTGCCGGTCGCTGACGCGCAGGGTGGTGCGGCTGCCATCGTAATAGGTGTAGAGCAAAAACTGTCCATCGGGCGACCATTTCAGGTAATCCAGCGAGCAGTAGCCGCCTTCCGGGCACGGTTCGGTGTGCACGGGCACGGTGTTGCCATCGGGCAGGGTGCGGATGAAGAGTTGGTCGTTCTGCACGTAGGCGATGGCGTTGGCGGAAACGGCCGTTACATTATCCACATCCTCGCGCACGGGTGGAGCTGGTAGGGCTGGGGTTTGGGTGGGAACGGCCGTTGGTGAAGGCAGCGG
>JAUIHG010000404.1 GCA_030432405.1 Bacteroidia bacterium
CAACGCCCAAACGCCGCAGCAACTGGATCCGGAGCCTGGTCTGGCAACCGAGGAAGCTACGCTGGAGCAACTGGACGATTCAGCGGCTGCAAAGGATCCGATGCCGGGGCTCGAAACTTTCGTGGATGGCGTGGTGAAAGGCGCCATGGCGGAACATACGGCCTTGCCGGGTGTGACCGTGTCGGTTGTCAAGGACGGCGAAGTGGTATTGCTGAAAGGTTACGGATTCGCGGACCTGGAATCACAGACGCCGGTGGACCCGGCCGCCAGCCTGTTCCGCATCGGATCAATCTCCAAGACGTTTACCGGGCTAGCAGTGATGCAGCTGGTGGAGCAGGGCAAGCTGGACCTGGATGCGGACGTCAACACCTACCTGACCGCGTTCAAGGTTCCGGATACCTTTCCCGAACCCATCACCCTGGGCGCCTTGCTCAGCCATCGGGCGGGTTTCGAAGACGGAGCCCTGGGCATCCTGTTCCAGCAGGACCCGGCCAGGTTTGAACCTTTGGAAGACTTCCTGAAAAACCACATGCCCGAAAGAGTGCGGCCGGTGGGATTGACCAGCACCTACACCAATTATGGCATTGCGCTGGCGGGCTATATCGTGCAGGTGGTGTCCGGCCAGGACTATGCTGATTACATCGAGGAACATATTTTCCAGCCCCTGCAGATGTACCATTCCACCGTGCGTGAACCTCTTGGGGTGAATAATCCTGCATCCATCTCACCGGAGCTGGAAGCCTTGCTTGCCACGGGCTACACCAAGGGGCCGGATGGAAAGCCGCAGGCCCAACCCGTGGACCTGGTGGGCGCGGTGGGGCCATCGGGCTCGATTTCATCCACGGCACTGGATATGGCGCGCTACATGATGGCGCGTCTGAATGATGACCGTTATGACGGTGGCCGGCTGGTGAGCGCGGATACTTCCGCGCGCATGCGCCAGCGACTTTATAACGACCGGCCCGGCCTGGTGGATATGGCCCACGCGATGGGTGACGATGTGGTGAACGGCTACCAATGGCGCTGGCACAATGGTGGCACCACCACGTTTTTCTCTGACATGACGCTGTACCCCGAACTGCAGCTCG
>JAUIHG010000405.1 GCA_030432405.1 Bacteroidia bacterium
CGATACCGTCCCGCATGGCAGCAAGGTCAACCACGGCGGGAACACCGGTAAAGTCCTGCATCAGCACGCGGGCGGGGCGGTAGGCGATTTCACGGGGGTTTTTGCCGCCCTTCTCCGCCCATTCGGCGAAGGCCTTGATGTCGTCCACGGCGACGGTTTTGCCATCCTCGAAACGGAGAATGTTTTCCAGCACGACCTTCAGTGCCGCGGGGAGTTTTTCGAAGTCACCAAGCCCGGCCTCGGAGGCCGCTTTGATGGAGTAGTAGGCATATTCCCGACCGTCCACGCTCAGCGTGCGGCGGGTGTTCGACGTATCGTTTCCAACTTGGATTGGCATGGTGGCTCAACGCTCCCTCGGATATGTGAACAGAAGATCTGGACAATCATCATATGGGCATAACCCGTGCCACCGCAAGATGATCCGGAGCAATTGAATACCATTGTATACCAAAATTTCGGTGATGAACCAAATCCTCGACAAAAGACGATATCCCTTTTGAAACCCTTTTCCACGGCGTTTGGTTCCGCTAACCACGCTCCATGGCTCTGACCGTCACAAACCTCGACTGCGACAGATCCGGGCGACCGGTGCTGAGGGGCGTGGGGTTTGAACTGGCCTCCGGGACGGTGCTGTTTTTGCGGGGTCCGAACGGTTGCGGCAAATCCACGCTGCTGCGCTGTGTTTGTGGGCTGTTGCCCATCAGCGGCGGTGAGGTTGAGGTGGCGGGTGTCAGCATGGCGCGGGAGCCGGATGCCTGTGTGGAGCGAATGGCCTATGCGGGACATCTGGACGCGATCAAGCCGCAGCTGACCGTGGCGGAAAACCTGGAGTTTTGGGCCGGGCTGTTTGGCACCGGCGATGCCGGTGCGGCGCTGGAGGCGTTTGGTCTGGGCGGGATTGCCGACCGGCCCGCGCATTTTTGTTCAGCCGGGCAGAAACGCAGGCTGGGGCTGGCACGGCTTTTGGTTGCGCGTCGGGAGATTTGGCTGTTGGACGAGCCGACGGTGTCCCTGGACACGGATGCGGCGGGGCTTCTGGCCGGGGCGGTGCGGGCGCATTGCGAGGCGGGAGGGGCCGCTTTGATCG
>JAUIHG010000406.1 GCA_030432405.1 Bacteroidia bacterium
GGATGCAGGGCTGCAGCAAAAATTTAAGGAGGCGAAAGGCAAGCCGCACTCCGCCAACTAAAGATGTTCCCAGGTATCCGGCATTGCCGTACGGTAGGTTTCTATGCTATTTATCGAAACCACCACATTCACAAGGCTCCTGCCACGATACCTGAGTGACGAAGAATACCTCGCACTCCAAACATATCTGATGCAAAAGCCAGATGCCGGAGATGTAGTGAAGGCCTCTGGTGGCGTCAGGAAGGTCAGGTGGTCGACAGTCGGGCGGGGCAAGAGTGGCGGAGTAAGAGTGATTTACTACTGGAAGGCACCGGCCCATGAGATGTGGATGCTCACGATTTACAGCAAGTCTGAGCGCACCACTATTTCCGGGCATGTGCTAAGGCAAATCAAAGAGGCAATCGACCATGGCTAAACGCGACATCGGTGCCGAAATACTCGAAGGCATTCAGGAAATTGCCGACTACAAACAAGGCAACACCCGTTTGAAGGTCACCGAACTATCCGAGCCCTCACCACCCCAGGTGATCCGCGCGAAGCTGAACATGTCGCAATCCGCGTTTGCCGGGATGTTGGGCGTCAGCATGCGCACGCTGCAGGACTGGGAGCAGGGTCGGCGCGAGCCGCAGGGCCCGGCGGTTGCCCTGCTTCGTATCGCAGAGCAGTACCCTGAGGTGTTCACCCGGTTGCGCTAGGTTTTAGCCAGCCCAATAGGTTGATTGGTCTGATTGGTAGCAGGCCATTGGGGGAAAAGCCCCCCTCAATTGTCCAGAATCCGCCTGCCCAGCACCTCCACCGTCTCGCCCGGCGTCCGCGGCCGCCCCGGTGAACGCGCGGTGCGGATCATCCCCTCACTGTCCTCCACTTCGTAAGCGGTGCCGCTGAGGCCCGCGGCGTTCTGCAGTTTTTGCCCGGCCAGCCAGCTCGCGCCGCCGACCAGGAAGGCCCCGAGGGGGCCGCCCGCCGCGCCGCCGAGCAGGAAGCCGGTGGTGCCGCCGTACACGCCGCCGAAGGTGTTGTCGGGCACCTCGCGAACCACGGTGTCCGCGCCGGCGCTGCCGGCTCCAATAAGCAAGGCCAGGGC
>JAUIHG010000407.1 GCA_030432405.1 Bacteroidia bacterium
GATCCCATGCGCCGCGCCGGTGCTGCCGCCCGCACCATGCTGATTGGTGCAGCGGCCAGGCAACTGTCCGTGGATCCGTCCCTGCTGTACACCGAAAACAGCCGCGTCATCAATCGCAATACGGGCCAGGAATTGTCCTTTGCCGAACTGGCCCTGGATGCCGCCATGCAGCCAGTGCCGGACGTGGACACCCTGGCGTTCAAACCCCGCGCGGACTACAACATCATCGGTACCCATGTTGGTGACGTGGACAACCACACCATCGTCACCGGCGGTAGCCTTTACGGCTCGGATATCCAGTTGCCGGGCATGCTCTATGCCGTGTATGAAAAATGCCCGGCCACCTATGGCCGGGTAGTGAGCGCCAACCTGGACCACATCAAGTCCATGCCGGGCATCGTTGATGCCTTCCTGGTCGAAGGCAATGACAATGTCGGCGAACTGCTCGACGGCGTGGCCATCGTTGCCCGCTCCACCTGGCAGGCCTTCAAGGCCAAACAGCAGTTGGTTGTGCAGTGGGACAGGTCACAGGCCTCCAAAGACGATAACGAAGACATCTTTGCCCGCGCCCAGGCAATTGCCGATGCGCCATGGCCTGCGGATAACCAGATCACCGAATCCGGCAATGTGCTTGAGCAGTTTGATGATGAGTTCACGCAAACCCTCACCAGCAGTTACCACTTTCCCTACCTGGCCCATGCCTGCATGGAGCCCATGAACTGCACCGCCCATTACCATGCCGACTCAAACAGCCTGGAAATTTGGGCACCGACCCGCCAGCCCCAGTTGACCGTGGCCTCCATGGAAAACGTCTTCGGCATACCCGCCGACAATGTCACCCTGCACATGATCCGCATGGGTGGCTCGTTTGGCCGCCGACGCTTGCAGGATTATTCCTGCGAGGCCGCTGCCATTGCCCGGCGTTTTGATGTACCGGTCAAACTGCTCTGGACCCGGGAAGACGACCTCATGCACGACCAGTACCGCCCCGGCGGCGTCTACGCCTTCAAGGGCGCTGTCAGCCGCGAGGGCAGGGTGGTCGCCATGCAGACTCACCTGATCGGCGGCTCCGTGCGCGGCGTCG
>JAUIHG010000213.1 GCA_030432405.1 Bacteroidia bacterium
TTTTGTTTTCCGGGCTATGACGCCAACGGCAGTGACCTGCCGCCGCCGCCCGTCTGCTGGAAAACCTGGCGTCGCGCGGCGCTCGACATGGTGCCAGACGTGCGGCTGACCGTCCTGATCGGCGGCTACGCGATGAAGTACCATCTGCCCGACTTTACCAAGGTGACCGATGCGGTACGGGGCTGGCGCGACCATCCGCCCGGCGTCTTTGCCTTGCCTCATCCGTCCTGGCGCAATACCGGGTGGCTGAAGAAGAACCCCTGGTTCGAGGAAGAGGTGGTGCCGCGCCTGCGGCGCGCAGTCAAGGACGTGCTGGATGACCAAAGAGACACCGCTTGATATGGCCCACGCGGCGATGATCGCCGCAGAAGAGGACGACACCGCGCGGCTGCGGTTCTACGAGCGGGTTGCAGACGTCGAGCTGTTCCTGCTGCTGGAGGCGGAGCCGGAGGGCGATCAGGTCTCGCCGGTATTGCTCGATGACGGCTATGTGCTGGTCTTTGACAGGGCGGAACGGCTGGCGGCCCATGTCGGTGATACCGCCCCCTACGTCGCGCTGTCAGGGCGGGCGATTGCCGGGATGCTGGAAGGACAGGACCTTGGCATGGCCGTCAACATTGGCGTGGCCCCGTCCGAAATCCTCCTGCCTGCGGGGGCCGTGGCATGGTTGCGCGATACGCTGGCGCAAGAGGCGGGCGAGGTCGAGGCGCGGATCGACCGGGTGCTGCCGCCAAAGGGGCTGTCGTTGGATTGCGCCATGCCGTCCTGCGGCACCAGCGCCAATGCGGCGATCACGACAGAGGCCGACACCGCCCCGCGCAGCCGCCCAGAGAGCGCCAGCGAGGCAATCACGTCGGCCAGCAGGGGTGCTTTGCGCGTCTGCGGCACGTTTTTGCGCAGGAACCGGATGGCTTCCGGGAAGCCCTCCATGGACTCGACCATGTTTTTGGTCAAGCGGTATTCGTTGCGCTTGGCGTCCAGTTCCCGCCGGGTGGCCGAAAGTTCCTGGCTGGCCTGGTCGAGGGCCTGGCGGTTCTTTTCGCGTTCTGCGGCCAGGGTCTCTTCCGCCTGTTCGAGCTTGGCCACGCCCTGTTCCGTTTCGACTGCGGCAGTCTGCAGGGTTTCGGCTTCGCGCGTCAGCGCGTCCAAGGTTTCCGAACGGGCGGCTTCTTCCTGTTGGATGCGCTCGATGTCGCGCTGCCCGTTGTCGATGCGCACGGCGTTGATCTCGTGCTTTTTTTCCGCGTCGGTGATCTGCCGCTCCAGCTTTTGGAAGGCCGTCTGGCGCTCTTCCCACTGCTGCCGGGCTTCGCCGTGGATGCGCTTGACGCGCGAAAGGTCGGCGTTGAGCTGCTCGAGCTGTTCGGCAATATGGTCAATGCTCTCCTGGGCGGTTTTGCGCTGCTTTTCCAGCTGCACGGATTCCTGCTCGAAGGTCACCGCGTTCTGGCCGGCCTCGGCGATCTCCCGCGCCAGGGTCTCCTTGCGCTCTTTGAGGAAACGCAGGCGCTGCCGCAAGAGGTTGCGGTCGTTTTCCAACTTGCGCAGGCCTTCCACGTGTGTGTTGAAGGCGGTCTGCAGTTCGGCCAGGGCCTTTTCGCGCTCCAGCGATCCGGCCTTGCGCTTTTCGAGCTCGGCCTCGACCTGCTGGACTTCCGTGTCGATGGCCAGGCGGCGGTCCTCCTCGTTTTGCTGCTGTTCGGAAATGCGCTGGTAGCTTTCCTTTTGTTCGCCCAACAGGCGAACCGCCCATTCGATCGACAGCTCCTTGTACTTCTCCTTGAGCTCTCCGTGCCGACGGGCCTTGCGGGCCTGGCGCTCGAGCTCCTTGAGGTTGTGCTCGATCTCAAAAAGCAGGTCCTCCACCCGGTCCAGGTCGCCCTGGGTGCCTTTGAGTTTGAGCAGCGTTTCGTGCTTGCGGATTTTGTACTTGCTGATCCCGGCGGCCTGTTCAAAGAGCTTGCGGCGGCTGTTGTCCTTGTCGTTCAACAGATCCGAGAGCATGTTCAGCTCGATGATGGCGTAGCTGTCTGAACTCACCCCCGTGTCCAGGAAAAGCCCGCGGATGTCCTTCAGCCGGCAGGGCACGTTGTTGAGGCGGTATTCGCTCTCCCCGGTGCGGTAATAATGCCGCGAAATGCTCACCGTGCTGTATTCGGTCGGCAGCAGGTTTTTGGTGTTTTCAAAGGTCAGCGTTACTTCCGCCAGGCCAGCGGATTTGCGCGCTTTGGTGCCGTTGAACACCAGGTTTTCCATGCGCTCGGTGCGCAGGTTGCTGGACTTGGTTTCGCCCAGCACCCAGCGGATGGCGTCCACAATGTTGCTTTTTCCGCAACCGTTTGGACCCACAACCCCCGTTACCGAGTCGTTGAAGTGAATGGTGGTCTTGTCCGCGAAGGACTTGAACCCTTTGATTTCCAGCGTAGTAAGTCGCATGTACAGCTTGGGGTAGGGGGTCAAATTTAGGGGCTCTTGCCGGGCGGAAACCGATTCATTTTTCCCCTGTGTACAACGTGTGGATTGAGCCTGTTTGTATCCTCCAGCCGTTCGCCGCGTGTCTGACAAGCGCCTGTGGTGCTACTTTGACGCATGCCCACGTTCCTGCAATCCTACGACCCGTATCGCGAAGTGCCCATGGCCGAATACCCTGTACCCTCTGCCACAGAGCAGGCCGAGGCCGTCGAAGCCTGTGCCCGGGCGCAGCAGGCCTGGGCCATCCGCCCTACAGGCGAACGTGTGGCCATGCTGGATGCCCTGGAAGCCGTATTGGTCAAAAACCGGAAGGAATGGGCGGAATGCGCTGCGCGCGAAATGGGCAAACCGCTGGACCAGGCCCTGGCCGAACTGGACAAATGCGCCTGGCTCTGCCGCTATTACCGCAACCATGCCGAGGACATGCTGGCGCCGGAAACGCGGCTGGACAATGCGGAAGATGGGCGGGCCTACGTGCGGTATGATCCACTCGGACTGGTGCTGGCCGTCATGCCCTGGAATTACCCCTTTTGGCAGGTCTTCCGCTGTGCGGTTCCGGCCATCACCAGCGGCAACGGGCTGCTGCTCAAACACGCCTCCAATGTACCGGGCTGTGCGCTGGCCTGTCAGGAAGCCTTCGCCGGGGCGGGCTACCCGCCCGGCCTTTTCCGCACCCTGCTTGTTGGCTCGGACGCAGTGGAGGATATCCTCAAACGCGAGGAAGTCCAGGCCGCCTCGCTGACGGGCAGCGAACCGGCAGGCAAGGCCATTGCCGAGGCCGCCGGCCGGGTGCTCAAACCATGCGTATTGGAGTTGGGCGGTTCGGACCCTTACATTGTGCTGCGGGATGCCAATGTGGAACGATCGGTCCAAATAGCCGTCAAGGCCCGCATGCAGAACAACGGCCAAAGCTGCATTGCCGCCAAACGCTTCATTGTGGAGGCTTCGGTGTACGATCGCTTTGTGGATGCGCTGGTGGCTGAACTCAAAAACACCCGCATTGGCGACCCGTTGGAAGACGGGGTGGATTTGGGCCCTTTGGCCAAGGCCGATTTTGCGGAAGATTTGGAACAACTGGTCCAAAAATCCATCAAGGCCGGTGCCAGCCTGCGTTACCGCGGTGCAACCCCGCCGCAGAAAGCCTTTTTTGGACCGGTCGTTCTGGAAAATGTGGAACCCGGCATGCCCGCCTTTGATGAGGAAGCCTTCGGTCCCGTGTTTGCCCTGATCCGGGCCGACAATCCCGAGCACGCCGTGCGCCTGGCCAACAAACACCGCTATGGCCTGGGGGCCAGCCTCTGGACGGGTGATCTGGATCGGGCCGCCGTTCTGGCCGGGCAAATCCAAAGCGGACAGGTCTTTGTCAACCGCATGGTGGCCTCGGATCCCCGCTTGCCTTTTGGTGGGGTAAAGCGTTCGGGCTATGGCCGGGAATTGGCCCGCGAGGGCATGCGCGCCTTCACCAATGCCAAAACCGTGGCATTTGCGGCTTTAGACCGATCTTGAGCGGCATGGACATCGGCGATCTGGGATACCTCATTTTTTTGGCCATTGTTGCGGTGGCCAACCTGATCCGCAACGTCCGTAAAAACCGGGACAAAACGCAGGCACCCGCCAAGCCCGAACAGCGGCGGCAGCGCGGCATTCCCAAGCCTGCGGAAGCCCGGCGTGAGCCGCAGGAAGCGGACGAAGGCCAAAAGGAAGACCACTGGAAACGCATGGTCGAGGACCTGTTCGGGGATGCCGATCCGGAAGAATCCCGAACGGAAGAAGGTCCGTCGACCTACCGCCGCTCCAGCTCCCGTGCACCCTCAAAGCCTGTTGCCAAAGCCAAACTGCAGGAGGTTCGGGCAGATGGCTACCGCGAAGGCGAAACCCTGACGGAGTTCGCGGAACGCATTCGCCGGGAAGGCAGGATCAAACTGGAGAAACGCCATCTGGAAGGCGACACCTCCAATGGGCAGGAGGGCATTGATTTTGATTTTGATCCCCGCCATGCGGTGATTTACGACGCCATCTGGAAGCGGCCTTTTGTATGTGCACAGCGGCCCGCTTTATGAAGGCCGGCGCAAGCACTGATAGGTCTCCCCGCTGCGCTGCTCGAGGTACATCCGCGTGCGGTCTTCGGCCTCGGGCATGCCCATGGCGCCCTTTTGGCCATCGCGCCGTGCCGGGTGGCGGACGGTGACCAGTTCCAGCCCGCTTTCGGCTTCGGCCGCGTAGTGGGTGCGCAGGGAAGCCAGCAGGGCATCCCATCGACGCGGGTCCACCCATATGCCCAGGGACAGGGTCATGCGGCCGATTTCGGTGCAATAGGCCTTGGCCCGCTGTTCGCGCAGCAGCGCAAAAATCCGGGCGATGTCCCGCTCGCTCATGTAGGCCAGGGCCTGATGCCGCAGGCGCAGCCAGCGCAGGTCTTCCACCACGACGGTGATGGGCGGATAGGGCTTTTCGGGCGGCTGCGGCCCGATCACCGTCCCCGCTGCGGCCGGGTCGAGGAAGGAGCGCACCTGCAGGGGAATGCCCGCCTGCTGCAGGGGCTGCATGGTTTTGGGGTGGATGACCTTGGCACCGTAGTTGGTCATTTGGAAGACCTCCTGGAAATCGAGCTGCGGGATGGGCAGGGCCTGGCTGAAGCGCGCGGGGTCCGCCTGAAAGACACCGGGCACGTTTTTCCACAGCGTCACCGAACCCGCGCCAAGGGCAGCGGCGGCAAGGGCTGCCGTGTAGTCCGAACCTTCCAGGCCCAGGGTGGTGGTTTCGCCTTCCGGCGAAACCCCGATGAAGCCCGGCAGCACGCAGAGGGTGCCGGCACGCCGGGCAACGGCATCCCGAAGCAGGGCATAGGTCTGGTCCAGATCCACGAGCGCTTCCCGGTGGCGGGCATTCGTGCGGATGAGCTGCAGGGCATTCAGCAGGACGGGTCCTTGCCGGGCCTCTGGAGCAGGCCCGGTTTTGGTCTGCGGGTCTTCCCTGGTTTCCCCAAGCGCTTCGATCACGGCCACCAATAAGGTGGAGGAGAGGCGTTCGCCGAAGGCAACCACGGCATCGTAATGGGCATCAAAACGGCGGTCTTCATCCGCGGCCATGGCCTCGGATTCGCTGCCTGTCCCAACAGCGGTATGCGCCTGGGTGGCGGCCACCACAGCCGGCGCCCCTTCGAGCAGGCAGCGGCGCAGGTCGGCCAACAGGGCTTCGACGGCCGGCCTGGCCTTCGCCGGCGCGCCGGCGCGCAAAACAGCTTCATGGGTCTGTTCAACGGTGGCCAATTCGCGGGTAGCCGCCACTGCGTCGCCGTCCCAAACCGCCCGCACGGCCC
>JAUIHG010000214.1 GCA_030432405.1 Bacteroidia bacterium
AGCAGGGAGGACTTGCCCGTGCCCGTCTTGCCGATCAGGTAGACAAACTGTCCCTGCCCGATCTGCAGGTCCACTTCATTGAGCACCAGGGTCTGGCCCTGGTATATGGCCCCACCGCGGATGTCGATGACGTTTTCCTGGGGGGAGTTGGCGGAGGCTTCGCTCGTGCTCATGGGCTAAAACTACATCGGGTCCGTGGTCCCCTGCATACGGGTTGCAAACAGTGGAAGACCGATCGTCTAATGCTTTGTCTTCGTCATTTGCTCCCCGGCTTTTAGCGCAACGTTCAGGAAATTCTCCGCTGGTGGAATCGGGCAAAACCAGCCGTCGGCCACCGCGCAGTAGGGATTATAGGCGGTGTTGAAGTCCAGGATGAGGGTGTCGTTTTCCCAAGAAGCATCGTCATCGATGGCGTCGTCCCAGGAGGTGTCATCGGCATCGGAATCTGAAAGGTCCCATGAAGCGTCGTTTTCAGGGGGCATGGGCGGGTCGAGGTAGCGGCCGCCGCCGTAGGTGCTTTCCCCGGAGGTTTGGTCCGTAAAGGGTACAAAAAGCAAACGGCCGTATTCGGGGTGCTCCAGGTTTTGGACCGATCGATAAGCCACCAGGGTGTCGGTATGGCCCTTGTAGGTGAACACCAACTCTGCCCAGCGGATGTATTGTTTTACGGTGCCCGCCGAGGTGGGGAAGGGTACCGTATCCGGGACCCAAAAGCGCTGAATCCGGGCCGTCACGCGGGCCTGGGGATCCACGGGGAACCACGCCCGGCCCTTGAAGCGTTTGCGCGCCTTTTTGGATTTGAACGGCGAGTGCCCCTCGGTGCGGTAGTCTTCATCGCCCTTTGCCCGCCAGGCCTCAACCGCTTCCCGGTAAGCCGCCTGGTCCAGCGCAGGATCGGGCAGGTCAGGTTGTTGAGCGGCGGCGTTTGCTGGGCACAAAAGCAAAAACAAGGCCATCGCCGCGCCTGCGGCGAACAGCAAAGCGTGCGATCGGGGTGTGGTCGGGAACATGCGCAAATGCCGTTGTTTTGGAACGATCGGTCAGAAATGGTGCGCCTTGGCGCGATGCTCAGTCCTTAGCCATCAGTGCTCATCCCACGGCTTTCAGCCTTTGGCCATCACCTTGTCGCATTGGGCCAGGATTTCGGTTTCGTAGCGTTGCGCCTCGGCCACCAGCTTGTTGCCTTCGGCCAGGGTTTGCTCCACAAAGGCCTTGTCGTCCAGGTCGCCGGCGTTGATGCGCACGTTCAAAAAAGCGCCCATCACCGCGCTGCGCACGCACAGGGCACCAACAGCTGCATCGGTGACTGAATTCGGGTTGCCGTCTTTCGCCATGGCTTCCAGCAGGGGCATCGCGTCCAGGCTGCGTTGCATGACGCGGAAGGGCGTTTCGATGGCGTAGCGCGTGGCGTCCTGAATGGCCTGCTTGCGGGCGGCCTTTTCGGCATCGCTGCCTTTGGGCAGGCGGAAGGCGTCCATGATGCGGTTGAAGGCCGCGGTGTCCTCGTCCACCAGGGCCAACAGGTCGTCCTTGATGGCCTGGCCTTTGGCCGCCCACTCCCCGAATTCCTGCCAGCGGGCATCCCAGCCGCGCTTGTGGCTGGACAGGTTGGCCACCATGGTGCCCAGGGCGGTGCCGAGGGCGCCGGCATAGGCGCTGATGCTGCCGCCACCGGGAGCCGGGCTTTCGGACGCCGTTTCATCGGCGAAGGCCCGCAGATCCATGGCCACCAGGCGGCTGGCCGAAGCGTCCCGGATCTTGTATTCGATGATCTTTTCGCGCGGGTCAAAGGGCGTCAATTCGTCCAGGCCCATGCTCTTGACCGCAATGTGGATCAGCTCGGCTTCGGAGACGCCCACCGAGCGCTCCTGCTTTTCCAAAAAGTAGCGGCCCGCGGCCAGCATGGCTTTCAGCGGAATGAGGCCTACCAGTTCCGAACCGGTCACCCGCAAACCCCGGCGGTGGGCGGAGTCCACGCAAGCGTCGAAGGCCACGTGCACCGGGGTCACGCCGATGTCGGTCAGGTTCATGGAAATCTGGGCCACGCCGTATTCTTCGATAAACCAGCCGATGCCTTTGACCGCCTTGCAGGCCCCCGGTTCGCGCACGGGTTTGCCTTCGGCGTCCTTGACCACAGGCCCGGTGATGGGGTCGCCTTCGCGTTTTACGCGCCCGGCTTCCCGGACGTCAAAGGCCACCGAATTGGCGCGGCGCACGCTGGTGGTGTTCAGGTTGACGTTGAAGGCCACCAGGAAATCCCGCGCGCCGATGGCAATGTTGCCGGTCTTGGGCTGGAATGCCGCAGGGCCGAAGTCCGGTGTCCATTCGTCCTTGGTGATCTTGTCGGCGATGCCTTCGTACTCCCCGGCGCGGACCTTGGCCAGGTTGCGGCGGTGGGGGGCCGAGGCGGCGCGCTCGTAGAGGTAGACGGGGATGTTCAGTTCCTGGCCCACGCGTTCGCCGAGCGCACGCGCGCAGGCGATGCAGTCTTGCATGTCCGCTTCCGAAACCGGGATGAAGGGGCAGACGTCCGTGGCCCCGAAACGCGGGTGTTCTCCGCTGTGGCCGCGCATGTCGATGAGCTGCGCCGCCTTCTGGATGCCGCGGAAGGCCCCTTCGACCACCGCTTCGGGACTGCCCACAATGGTCACCACCGTGCGGTTGGTGGCTTTGCCGGGGTCCACGTCCAGGAGGCTGACGCCTTCGGCCGAGGCCATGGCATCGGTGATTTCCTTGATCACGGCAGGGTTGCGGCCCTCGGAAAAGTTGGGCACGCATTCAATCAGTTTGGGCATCGGGCAGCAGGTTGGGGTTGGGCAGGAGGAGGGGGAAATGCAGCAGAACAAAAGCGCGCTACAGGCGCTCGCCCGTTCGGGCGAAGGCAAAGGTAGGCCGCCGCAGCTATGGCCGGGCCGCGCTACTTTTGGCGTTCATTCCGACCGGAACCACGCATTTGCCCAGGTGGTGGAATTGGTAGACACGAGGGACTTAAAATCCCTTGGCCCGTAAGGGCCGTGCGGGTTCGAGCCCCGCCCTGGGTACGGTTTGGGATCGTGCAGCCGCCTATCCGGCGAAAACCCGGCATGGCCTGTGCGGTTCTAATGAAGCTGAGGGGAAATCTGCTGGCGATGCACCCGGTTCCGGTCTCTCCGAAGCCTTCGGCAAAGGCCGTATCCCCGTGGTGCGGCCTTTTGCTTTTGGACCATGTGGAACGGGCGCTCGGGCCAGTTCTTAAGCAGCGGCCGGGGCACAAAAAAAAGCCCCTTCGTGTGAAGAGGCTTTTTGGAGCGGGAAACGAGACTCGAACTCGCGACCCCAACCTTGGCAAGGTTGTGCTCTACCAACTGAGCTATTCCCGCCTGGTGGCCAATGGCCGTGCTTGCTGAATGGAGGGCAAAAATAGCCTCTTTCCGGAAGCGGAGCAAATATAGTACGCCTGGATTCCGTCCCAAGCCCGCGGGCCATTTTTTGCGCCCTTTTTGCCCGCATACCCCGTACTTCGAAACTGGCGGTTGACCCCTCCGCCAGACCGGTTCGTACCCTCCCGTTTGACCAACCCAGAACTCACATGACCAAACGCCTCATTGCCGTGGTGGCCGTATTGCTGGCCCTGTTTCTGACCAATCCCGACCGCGAGGACTTTGGCCACTACCTGGAACGCCGCTTTGAAAAGGAACGCACGGAATCCTCCGGCGAGGAGGGTGGATTTGGCGCCTGGCTCGGCGAACTGATGACCGACGGAGTGGCCAAGCTCCTGACCAAATCGGCCAAACGCAACGACTACCTGCTGTTCTCCATCTACACCATCGGCGGTGAGACGGTGCTGGACGGCGGCGAAGGCCGCATGGACGTCAGTATCGACGAAAAGCAGCGCTACCTCGGCCTGCTTGGCAGCTTTTTTGCGCTGGACTGAGGGGGGGACCACATCGGCCGCTATGCAGCGGTCTGGCCCAAGCGCTGTACCCCCGTCAAGCGCCTTTCCCCACGTATAGCGCTTTCCTGCACGACGGCCACCTGCCCGCACGTTCAGCGTTCCGGCGGCCAAGGCATGTTGCGCTTTCGCGCGAAGCGCTTGGCCAGGCCTTTGCCCGCCTCCCGCTTGGTGATGTGCATCAGACCGGCCCAACTGCCGAAATCCGGCACCGGTTCGAGGCCCCGCGCCACGCGCTCGACCTGGTGGTCCCAATAGCCGGCTTCGGCCAGATCGTCGGCCTGCCGCAGGCCCACACTGATGCGCGGCATGTCCAGGGCCGGTGCCTGCCCGGCCAGCGCCTTGGCACCCCAGGCCGGGTCCAGCAGCATCGGGCGGGCCACGCCCACCACGTGAACCGCGCCGCTGCGCAGGGCATGGCCCATGCCTTCGGCCGTGCGGAAACCGCCGGTCAGCATCAGGGGCACCGATACCTGCTGGCGCAGCTGTTCGGCAAAGGCCATGAAATAGGCTTCGCGCGCGCGCGAAGAGGCCCGCACGGGCGCATCCGCACCGCCCTTGGCCTTCCCGTCAAAAAAGGCCAGGCGCTCGTAGCTGCCGCCGGAGATCTCCAAAAGGTCAATCCCCGCCGCGTCAAGCCAGCCGGCCACCTGCATGGCTTCGCCTTCGGCGAACCCGCCGCGCTGGAAATCCGCGCTGTTCAGCTTCACCGCCAGCGCCCGTCCCGGGCCGATGGCCTCCCGCACCGCGTCCACCACGGCCAGCAGCAACCGGGCCCGGTTTTCCAGGGCACCCCCGTAGGCGTCCGTGCGGCGGTTGGTGATCGGGCTCAAAAACTGGCTGAGCAGGTAGCCGTGCGCGGCATGCACCTGCACCCCGTCAAAACCCGCATCCACCACGATGCGGGCCGTGCGGGCAAAGGCCTCCACGATGCCCGGCAATTCCTCGGACCGCAATGCGCGCGGCCGCGCGAACAGCCCCAGCTTGCTTAGGCCCACGGCCGAAGGGGCCACAGGCCGGGCGGTATTGAAGCGGCTGCATTGGCGTCCGGCCTGGGAGAGCTGCACCCAGGCCTGGGCTCCTCCGCTCTTGGCGGCTGCGGCCATGCGCTGCAGGGCGGCCTGCATGCCTTCGCGCACAGCGCGGGCGGAAGCCGGATTGGTTTGCGGTGCAGCGCCTTGCCAAAGCGGAACGATGTTGCCGCCGCTTTCCAGGTTGCGGGGATCCACCAGCATATTGCCGGTGATCTGCAGCCCGATGGCGGCGCCGGAATCCCCGGGCAAGGGCGCCGCCCAGCGGCGGTAGAGCGCTTCGTGCAGGGCGTTGGGCGCGTAGTCCGTGCCGCTCAGCCGCTCGGTCATGGCCGCCTTGGCCAGGCGATTGGGCAGGATCAGGCCGCAGCGCAGCGGCAAGGGCTGGCGCAGTTCAGTTGTCGCGGCCGCCGTGCGGTCGATGCGGCCGTCGGTATGGCGCACGGTCGGGTCTGTGGCAACACCCTCGGCGCGGATTTTGGCGCCACCCGCAGCTCCGCCCTCGGCGCGGCCTTGGTTTGGTGACCCGCTCATTCCGATCCGGTTTTGATGTAGTCGCCGGCCTCGATCCCGTATTGGGCGCAAAAGCCGCCGTTGACTTCCACCACATACTGCGCAGGCTTGAGGGAGAGCAGGCGTTTTTCGTTCATCGGTTCCGCATTGGCCACGATGTTGACGATGCGCAGGTCGCTGCCCACATAGCAGATGTCCAAGGGGATTTTTGTGTCCTGCATCCAGAAACTCTGCATCCGCTCATCGATAAAAACAAATCAGACCTCAACCAGCTGGACTTCTCCTTCTCCGGTCTCAAAACAGCCATACGCAC
>JAUIHG010000408.1 GCA_030432405.1 Bacteroidia bacterium
ATCCGGTGGCGGCAAGCAGACCTCATATGGCGAGATCATTTCCGGACAGGAACTGGTGCTGGAAATTCCGGTCGCCGGCGAATTGTCAGGATTCATGGGCCTGCAGGTGACGGGCGAGCCGCCGCTGAAGGATCCATCGGAATACATTATCGTCGGCCAGCCGGTGAAGAACCCGTTTACCCGTTCCAAGGTTTCGGGGGATGCCGTGTGGGTTGGCGATGTGAAGTTGCCCGGCATGCTGCATGCGCGCGTTATTCACCCGGCCACGCTGGGGTCGACGCTGGTCAAAGCCGGCACCCTGGATGCGGACCGCTTTCCCGGCTCGAGGGTGGTGGTCATCGGTAACCTGCTGGCGGTGGTATCTCCGGACGAGTGGGAGGCGGTAAAAGCTGCCCAGGCGGTTGCCGCCAGTACCGAGTGGACCTCGTGGCAAGGGTTGCCGGGTTCGGACAGGCTGGAAGAACATTTGCGGGATGAGGTGGACTGGTCCGAGGTTGACCCGTTGCCTGGCGCAGCCAATAAGGGCGATGTCACGGCGCAGGCCGAGCGGGTCCACGAAGCGGCCTATTTTGTGCCGTTCCACAAGCACGCGCCCATTGGGCCGACCGTGTCACTGGCTGACGTCCAGCCTGACGGCTCTGTCACCCTGCACACGCACACGCAAAACCCCCAGGTGTTGCGCATGCTGGTCGCTAAAATGCTCGGCCAGGGCGAAGACACCGTGGTGATCCGTACCTACCCGGGCCCGGGACATTTTGGCCGCTCCAATGGCGGCAATGCCGGCTCGGAAGATGAAGCGGTGATCCTCTCACGTGAACTGGGCGCGCCGGTGCGCGTGCAATGGATGCGCCCGGATGACATGCAGTGGTCCACCCAGTCCTCAGCCATGCTTTCCGATATCCGCATCGGGCTGGATGCCGGTGGCCGCATCGCCTCTTACCACGCCGTGCACTCAGGCCCTCCCATGCAGGATGACCGGCCCATCGGCGCCGTGCTGGCGGGCCTGCCCACCATCGCGCCGCCAGCGCCGGACAACCCCTCGTTCGTGCACACCACCGCCATGTTCATGGCGGACGGCTGG
>JAUIHG010000409.1 GCA_030432405.1 Bacteroidia bacterium
GGCCACAGCGGCCGGAGGCGCCATGACCGAAGGGGTGATCGAATACAGTGTGGACGCCGACAACCTCGACCCCCAGTTGGCGCCATTCCTCCAGGACATGACCCTGCGCTTTGAGTTTTCGGGCGACATGGTCCGGGCTGAAACCAATATGGGCGCCATGGGCACCACCACGGTCATCAGCGCAAACGGCAAAACCATTACGCTGATGAACATGATGGGCAACAAGATGGCCATGGACGAAAGCCCTGAGGATCCCGATGTGGACGTTGTGGTCGAGTACACCGATGCGTACAAGGAAATTCTGGGCTACAAGTGCCGCAAAGCCGTGGTCACCGTGGCCGGTACGAGCATGAACTACTGGGTAACCAAGGACATTCAATTGCCCAAAATCGAATCCAACGTGCTCATCGACGAACTGGAAGGCCATCCCCTTCAAATGGAACTGAGCATGGGCCAGATGACCGTCATCATGGAAGCCACGTCGGTGGAAGGCAAGAAGATTTCCAAGGATCGCTTCAGCACCACCATCCCCGAAGGCTACCAACTCATGACCCCCGAAGAGCTGCAGCAGCTCATGGGCGGCATGGGCCAATAATGTCCTTCGCCTGCCGGCGAAAACGCGGTCCGAACCTGGTTTGAAGCCTTGCCGGGCCGCGCAAACCGGCCTGTATTGTACGGCTTAAGGCTGCTTTGTCAGCCAGTCCATGGAGGCCCCCAACAGGGCCTCCATGCCGTTGTAGCAGGCCTCCAGTTCTTCGCGGCTTATGCTGTATGGGGGCAACAGGTATACCGTATTGCCCAGGGGCCGCATGAGCAGGCCCCGGTCCAGCAAAAAGTGGTAGATGCGGTCCCGCCACCCGTGGAAATAGGCCGGATCCTCGCCATCCTGCAGCCCGGAGGCCCTGCTTGCCAGGCGCTGCTCCGGCTCCAGTTCAAAGGCCAGAACGCACCCGCATTGCCGGGGATTGCGGGCCATGGGATGGGCTTTGAGCACCCGCCCCAAAAATTCCCGATGTGCGGCTTCCAGCCAGCGGCGTTGCTCCACGGAGTGCGCGTAAAGGGTAAGTTCCAGGCTGG
>JAUIHG010000215.1 GCA_030432405.1 Bacteroidia bacterium
AACGATCGTTCAAATACTTGACCTGCAGGGCCGCCTCCGGACAACGGTATCCTGGAGTGGACAAGATCTGCCTATCGGTACCTGGGCTTTGGAACCCGGCCGCTATGAATTGGTGCTGCGCCATCGCGAAAATCAAAAAAAGATTGGCCATCGCGCGCTGCTGGTGCATCCCTGAGTCGGCATACCACAAGCATTCCAAACCTCCAGCAGCATGTGTACGCTTGCCATCCGCTATGCTCCAGAAGACGCCTATCCGCTGCTGATCGGCGCCAACCGCGACGAGTTCCTCGAGCGCGACACCCGTCCGCTGCATTGGTGGCAGGACAAGCCCGACATCCTCGGCGGCAGGGATGGCAGCGCAGGCGGCACCTGGTTTGGTGTGCACCGCAACGGCCGATTGGCCACGCTGACCAATGTGCGTGCATTCCCCCTGAAGGACGAGGCGCCCTCACGCGGTGCCCTGGTGACCCGATGGCTGGAGGGGCAACAAAATCCCGAGGCCTTTGGCCGGGAATTGGACAAAGAAGGCGAGGCCTATAACGGCTATAACATCATTTACGGATCGATCGGTCCAGAACGAACACAGCTCTGGTATCAGTCCAACCACGGCCGGCCGGCTGCTCCCCTTAACCCGGGCCTGCATGGCCTGAGCAATGCCCTGCTGGACAGCCCCTGGCCCAAGGTGGAATCGGTGAAAAAACGACTGGGATCCCTTTTCGCCGAACCGGCAAAAACCGACCCCGAAACGGTTTTTGAGGCCCTGCGCGACCCGCGCACCTATCACGACGCCCTATTGCCCAACACCGGCGTAGGCCTGGAGCGGGAACGTGGCCTTTCGGCCCTGTTCATCGAATTGCCGGGTTACGGCACCCGAGCATCCTGGTTCCTGCGCTGCAGGGCCGATGGGCAAGTGGAGGTGCACGAGCGCAGTTACCATCCCGAGGCTGAAAACCACCAAGCCTTTGCCCTGTGAGCAGCGCAGAAAAGCCGCCTTCAGCGTCCAAGGCAAGGGCAGGTTCGCCTGCCGGCGAAGCCCCGGATACGGAAAAGCACCACATCACCGAGGCCAGGGCAACACGCTTCCGCGAGGTGATCGCCAACCGGCAGGCAGGCCTGTTGATTGCCATGGAAAACGTAACCGATCCGCACAACATCATGGCCGTGCTGCGCACGGCCGACAGCGTGGGCGTGCAGCGCATCCTGGCCCTGCAGACCTACGCGCCCTATGGCCGGCACGCCGTACCGTCAGCAGCGGCAGCTCCTGCACCGCCACCGCTGGACAAAACCGAGCTGCCGGATCCGGAAACCCAAGAGTGGGCCACCGTGCCCATTGAAGCACCGCGCCGCCGGGCGCGCAAAGGCCTTGGAGTAGCCAACCTGGGCGCACGCAGTTCCTCGGGTTCGGTCAAATGGGTGGACCTGGAGGTCTACAAAGAGCGGGACGTCTTTTTGGCCGCCATCCGGCAAAGCCTGGGCCCTGAAGGGCGGCTGATCGGTCTGACAGCCCAGGACGATGGGGAGCCGCCCTGCACCGATCTGTACGCCGCCGACCTCCGCGGACCGCTGGCCCTGGCCCTGGGCAACGAGCGCGACGGTCTGAGCCCGGAGCTGCTTTCGGCCTGCCAGGCGCGCATCAGCATCCCGCAACTGGGCATGGCCCGCAGCCTGAACGTCTCCGTGGCGGCTGCCGTGGTGTTGTACGAAGCGCTTCGCCAGAGGCGGTATGCAGGCCAGGCGCAGCACCCGGCCATGCCGGCCGAAGCCCAGCAGGCCCTGTTCCGCCGATGGCACGACCGGGAGCTGGCCAAACGGCGCGGAACGGACCGCTGAGTCGGTTTTCCGCGGGCATTTCCGCGGGCATGGGACCGCCTTTTCCACACCGCACGCACGCTCCGGCCACCGGTGCCCCGATGGCCCGCAGACGGCCCGCCCCTTCCGCTATCTTTGTGCCTTCATTCGAGGCTCCTGCCGGCCTCGGAGCACCTTGAGCGCATGCACGAGAAAATCCTCATCGTCGATTTCGGGTCCCAGTACACCCAGTTGATTGCCCGGCGCATCCGGGAACTGAACGTGTTCTCCGAAATCGTGCCCTGCAACGCCATTCCGAAACTCGACAACAGCATCCGGGGCATCGTGTTGAGCGGCAGTCCCTTTTCGGTGGGTGCTGCTGCCCTGCCACCCTTTGACTACGAACGGCTGGCCGGCCAGGTCCCGGTGCTGGGCATCTGCTATGGTGCCCAATTCCTGGCCGCCCACCATGGGGGTGCCGTCAGCTCGGCGGACAAGCGCGAATACGGCCGCGCCCGGTTGAGCTGGGTGGAAGCGGGCCATCCCCTTTTTGCCGGAATCGGCGAAAACAGCCAGGTATGGATGTCGCACGGCGATACCATCACCAAGGTTCCCGAGCCCTTCCACCTGATCGCGTCGACCAGCGACATCCCGGTGGCCGCCTATGCCAGCACCGCCAACGGCAAGCCCCCGGTGTTCGGCATCCAGTTCCACCCGGAGGTGCACCATTCCAGCGACGGTAAAGCCCTGCTGCGAAATTTTGCCATCGGCATCTGCGGCTGCAAAGGCGACTGGAACCCGGCCGCCTTTGTGGAGGAAACCGTGGAACAGCTGCGCAAGAAAATCGGCACCGATACGGTCATCCTCGGCCTCAGTGGCGGGGTCGACAGTTCCGTGGCCGCCCTGCTGTTGCACCGCGCCATCGGCAAGCAGCTGCACGGCATTTTTGTCAACAACGGCCTGCTGCGCAAAAACGAGTACGAAGAGGTCCTCGAAGCCTATTCGGGCATGGGCCTCCAGGTCCGCGGCATCGACGCCTCCGAACGCTTCCTCAGGGAACTCACGGGCGTGGTGGACCCGGAAACCAAACGCAAAATCATCGGCCGCGTCTTTGTGGAGGTCTTCCAGGAAGTCGCCTCCGGCGAACAGGACGCCCAATGGCTGGCCCAGGGCACCATCTATCCCGACGTGATCGAGAGCATCTCGGTCCACGGCCCGGCGGCCACCATCAAAAGCCACCACAACGTGGGCGGTCTGCCGGACCTGCTTCACCTCCAGGTGGTCGAACCCCTGCGTGAACTGTTCAAGGACGAAGTGCGGCGCGTGGGCGCCACCCTGGACCTGGATCCGCGCATCCTCAACCGCCACCCCTTTCCGGGTCCGGGCCTGGCCATCCGCATCATCGGCGCGGTCAGCCCCGAACGGGTGGCTCTGCTGCAGGAAGTGGACCACATCTACCTTTCCAAGCTCCGCGAGCACGGCTGGTACGATCAGATCTGGCAGGCCGGTGCCATCCTCACCCCCATCCAGACGGTGGGCGTCATGGGCGACGAGCGCACCTACGAATACGTTGCCGCGCTTCGGGCCGTTGGTTCCGTAGACGGCATGACCGCCGACTGGAGCCGCATTCCGCACGACGTGCTGGCCGACATCTCCACGAGCATCATCAACGGCGTGAAAGGCATCAACCGGGTGGTTTACGACATCTCCACCAAGCCGCCCGCCACCATTGAATGGGAATAAGCGCATGGGTACAACGCCACCGTACAAGCGGATGAACGCCGGGTGGACCGGGCTGCGCCGGACGCTGCTCCGCACCGGTTCCGGCTTCCCCAAACGGGCACGAAGCCTGAATGGGGCAGCCTCCCTGTTGCTGGTGCTGTTGGCCACCCAATCCACGGCCTGCGGCATTTTTGGGTCCAGCCGCAGCAGCAGTCCTCCCGTGGTGTTGGAAGACGGCGGACCGGATGCGCCTACCGGCCAAGACCCGAACAGCACCGATCCAACGGCCCCCGCGGACAGCCTCCGCGCCACCGACCCCGACGGCACGAACCCAAAAGGCGATCCCCTGGACCGGGTGCTGGCCGACCCACCGGTGATCGCCTGGATGCTGCCCTTCAGCCTGGACCGGCGCAGCCTGGATGCCCTGCGCGAGCCTTCCGATCAGAAGCGCAACCGGCCTTTGGTTGGGCTGGGTTTCTGGGAGGGTGCATTGCTGGCCGCCGATACCCTTGAAAACCAGGGCATCTCGGTGGACCTGATGGCCCTGGACACCAAAAACAGCCCTGCAGAGGTCCGCAAGCTCTGCTCACAGCCGGACATGCAGGACGTCGATCTGTTGCTCGGTCCCATGTTCCAGGCGCCCATGCAAGAAGCCTATGCCTTCGCCGAAAGGCAGGGCATTCCCATTGTATCCCCTTACCTGCGCAACAGGTCCGGGGCGCTCAAAAAGGGGCAATACGGCGTTCGCCCGGACAACGGGCATTTGCTGGAAGCCCTGGGCAGATACCTGGCTGAAGAACGCCGCCGCGACCACATCATCGTGCTGCGCCGGGACTCTTCCGAAGAAGTCCGGTTGACCAAGCATTTTCTGGATGGCATGCCGGACTCAGCCAGCCGTGCCCGTGTGGTGGAATGGCGTACCGACTTCCGCCTCAAGGGCCTGGCCGACACCCTCAGCCTGGTGGAACACAACGCCATCGTGGTGCCCAGCCGGGACGAGGTCTTTGTCAATGCCGTGTGCCGTGCCCTGGCCACACTTTCCGCCTCCGGCGAACACCAGATCAGCGTCTATGGCCTCTCGGACTGGCGCCGCTTTGAGTCCATCGCCCTGGATTACCTCAACCGCATCGACTGGCATTTCCCGGTCCATTATTGGCCCCAGGCGGATTCGGTCTTCGCCGCAGGCTTTGAAACGCAATTCCGAAAGCGCTTCAAAGGCCCGCCCAGCCCCTTTTCCTACCTGGGCTACGACCTCACGCTGTATTGGGGCCACCGCCTCCACGAGCAGGCGCTGGCGGACGCCGGAGGGCAAAAGCGCGTCCCCCGTGATGCATCGGCCACCTGGCCGGCGGGCAACATCCATTATCCCGGCATGCTCGATGCCTTTGCCTTTGAACCAGTGGTCCGGGGTCTGCCTCCCGGCGAATACACCGCCACAGACGCTACTCAGCCCCCGGCCTCGGGCAATCCCGACCAAACCGATCCCGAGCAGCAAACGTCCAACCAGGGCGATCCCGGGCTGGAAAAGCCCTGGCTGAATGGCCATTGGCACCTGATCCGCTACCGGAATTGGCGCTTCAGCCCGGTGCCCTAGTGTACTGTGGGGCCTTTCCAGGGCGTGAAAAACCCGCCCGAAGCGGTGCAAACCGGGTGTTCGTCCGTCCGTTGACCGGTACCTTATACAATCCCTGTAAGGAAGGCTTTGGACGAAGCGCCGCGACGGCCTTGGGGCCGACCTGGAAACGGCGTAATTTCAAGGGTCTTTGCGGCCCCTTTGCCGCCACTCGCTTTACCCTCCCACCATGGCTTCTACCATTACCGCTGCAGGGCGTTTTGTCCCTGCTTTCCTCCCAATGCCCTCCATGTTCCGCCTCCATGGGCTGATCCAGGCCTTCGCCCTTTTGGGCGTTTTGTTCTGCGCCGGCCAGCTCCGGGCCCAAAGCAGCAGCAACGTAGCGCTGCAGGGCCAACTGACCTACAGCCAGGACCTGTCCGACATCTGGGGCTGGCGCAATCCGGCCGACGGCAAGGAATACGCCTTGGTGGGCACCACCAACAGCTTTTCGATTGCAGACGTCAGCGACCCGACCAACCCGGTGCAGGTCCAGAACGTGCCCGGTGCGTCCACCATCTGGCGGGATGTCAAAACCTGGGGCAATTATGCCTACGTTACCAACGAAGGCGGCGGCGGCCTGCTGATCGTGGACCTCAGCGGTTTGCCGGGC
>JAUIHG010000013.1 GCA_030432405.1 Bacteroidia bacterium
GCTCCCTGCCAAGCCTTGCCAGCCCCCCTTAAGCCGCACAGCACTCTGGTGCTGGAGTACGCTCCCCTTCTTCCTCCGACCTGTGCCTAGCTGCGAACGCCCTCCGCTCCGCAGGATGGTTGCATGTGGATTCCTTTGGCCATATCCCATGCCCGGATCTATAGTCGTGGCGTCAATCGGTATACACGGCGTCGAGGGCGTTGGCCAATATGCGGAAGCTGCTTGCAGAGTTGATGCGGAATAACAGACCAAGGAAGACAAAGTGGATGACCAATCCTTGCAAAATGCCTACCACCAGGAGTTCGGGCGGCATATAACCCAGTACTACATTGACCAGAATCAAAGCTCCTGGGGCCAACATGATAATGCCCACCAACAATCGAGAGACTGGGTGTACGGTGGCGATTACACACCCACCAGATTCCGTCACCGATCCCTTCATGACCACAAAAACTACCAGATTGACTTTGGAAGAAATGAGCTTGAAGGATTGACCTTCTATAGTTCCTCGCAGCGGTTTTTTGGTAAATGTGGTCGTAAAATCAGTCATCGACTTGAGCCGTTCCATGGTTTGGGGGGCATCCGTTTTCAGGTCAAAAGACCGTTGCTTGGAAGGGAAGAGCGAAAGGCTGCTCATGTTCGTTGGAACGTTTGTCAAACAAAGGCGATGGCATCTTCCTCCATCTGCCACAGCTTGATGGTTCGGTCGTCGGAGCCACTGATCAGCAGGTTCTGGTAGGGGTGCCACAGCAGGGCGTTGACCGAGTGTTGATGGCCTTCCGCGCGGGGGCGTTCGAGGACCTTGGCCAGGCCGATGGTGTCGGCGTCCCAGAGCTTGATGCTGCGGTCGCGGCTGCCGGTGGCAAACCAGCGGCCTTCGGGGTGGAAGGCCAGCGCGTTGATGGTGAAGGTGTGGGCGGGGATGACCTCGTCGAGCCGGAAATCCTCCCCTTCGCGCATCCACACGCGCAGCCGTGCATCGATAGCGCCGGTGAGCAGGTAGCGGCCACGGGGATCCCAGGCGGTGCAAAAGACGCTGGCTTCTTCGTGGTCCAGCCGGGCGATGGTTTCGCCGCGGGCGGCGTCCAGAATCTGAAGCATCCCATCGGAACTGCCCACCGCAAGCCGTTCGCCTTCCGGCGAAAACGCCATGCAGCGGATGCGCTCTTCCGCCAGGCGGCGGCGCTGCTCCGGACTCCAGTCGCGGCCATCCCAGATGCTGAGCATGCCGTCGCCGTGGCCGACCCAGAGCCGCTGGCGCGCGCCTTGCCAGGCCATGGCAAAGACGGCCGAGCGGTTGTCGCCGAGGTTGCGCAGTTCCTTTCCGTCGAACTGGGGGCCGTCAAGGTCCGGCTGGGTTCCCTCCACCTCTGCTTTGGGCAGTTGCATGAGGTGCACCCCGCCTTCCAAACCGCCGGTCAGCAGTTGCCGGCGCCCGGGCAAGGGCAGGATGCTGAAGGCGTGGCCGGGCATGCGGGCCACCAGCTGGCCGGCCGGGGCGGTTTCGCTGTCCTCGCGGTCCAGCCGCCAGCGCACCACCATGCCCGAGCCGTCGCCGGCCAAAAGCGTGGGTGACGGGGTGGGGGAGGCGGAAGGGACATCGGTGCCGTTGTCCGCACCACGGCCTTGGGCGGGTGCTTCGCCCGAAAGGGCATACACGGCACTGGCATGGCCGGTCAGGGTACGCAGGAGTCTCACACCGATGGGCATGGGCGCAAAGGTAGCCGCCCAAACGGCGCTCAAACGGCTGAAGGGCAGGGGCTTGTATCGCAGTTTGTGTCATGTTTGGGAGTTCCGGCTCGTTGGCGCATCTTGGCCCCTCGATTCTGCCGCAGCGGACCCCGTCCCCTGGCTCCTGTTCACCGACCCCCCACGGTTTGCCTCTCGTAGAACGCATCGTCCTGGATGCCCACACCAGCCTGGGTTGGTGGCGCATCACCGAATTGCCCACGGACTTGCGGCCGCGGCTCGTGTTCAGCAAGAACGAGGAGGAGTTTGTGGCGCGCATCTCCAACGAAAAGCGCCGCACGCAATGGATGGCCAGCCGGGTGCTGCTCAAGACGCTGATCGGCACGGACGGCTTTGTAGAGATGTTTGTGGACCAATACGGGCGCCCGGAGGTCGAAAACTTCGACCTGCGCATTTCCATCAGCCATACCCACGACTACGCCGCGGTCATCCTCAGCGACCGCTACACGGTGGGCATCGACGTGGAGCAGGTCAAACCCGATCTGGACCGGATCAAGGGCAAATTCATGCGCCCCGACGAGCTGGCGCACATGCCCGATGACGAAGACGCGCTCACCTACGTGCTGCTGCACTGGAGCGCCAAGGAGGTGATGTACAAAATCTACGCCCGCCGCAAACTCGATTTCCGCGAGCACATGGGCGTGCACCCCTTCGAACTGCAGCCCGACAAGGGGGTCTTCCACGGCTGGACCGCCAAAGGCGACTACGACCGTGGCTTCACCATGCACTACCGCCGTCTTGGCGATTACTACGTGGTGTGGGCGGTGGACACGGAGAGTGAGCTGGACTAGTTGGTGAACCCAGGTTCTCGGGTTGCGCAAACATCACCCCTGTGCTCATGGCTGTGCTTCAAGCCGATGGATGTTGTCCAAAAAGGCCTGAATAAGGTTTTGGTCTGAACATGACCATGAGTACGTTTCCTTTCCATCCCGTAGGATGGCACCTGCAAAGGCTCCTTGCCCATTTTGTGTGCAATACATGCGCATAACGGTATGCCCATCTATGCGGTTGTTTTTGACCGGACTGATCCTGAGCTCATCAAGTGCGGTCCCGGGGAACAAGCGGGCGGCAAATGCTGATGCAGCGATGAATCTGGTGACATCGATAAGCGCATCAAACACGTGTTGAAATTCCTTTCTATCGGCTTTGGCCGTTTTGAAGTGTTCCACTTTAAGCGTCCACTCCCTTTTCAGTGCTCCACGGCTATACGCTTTGCTGTATTTGTCCAGAATCACGTGCTGTTGATTGCCGTTGTTTAACTGCGTGGATTAGGCAAATCGCATCAACGCCGATCCACCAGCGTATGCGCCGCCGCTTCCGCCAGATCCTGTTTGGCCTTTTTGAGGCGTTGATATAGGCCCAACAGCCGCTCGGCCTCGAGTTGATCTTCGGTTTTGGGGGCTTCTTCGCCGCGGGCGGCGGCTTCTTTTTCTGCGGCCTCGACTTCCTCCTTGGAGGAGTAGATGGTTTTGCGGTGCAAGGCCTGCATCTGGGCGGCCACTTCCTTGATCAGTCCGTCGATCTTGCGGACTTTCAAATAGGCCACCACTTTTTCGACGTCGCGGCGGACCAGGAAGCGCTTGTCCGTAATGGCAATGTCGTGTTTTTTGGCCCAGTTGGGCGAAAGTTCATAGGGCTTGTGCAGGATATCAATGGCCAATGTTTTGATGTCCGGGTCTTCGTGCTGCAGGAAAAAGACATTGGTCAATACCTCGCCGATGGAGAGCGCCTGCCGGTAGGCCTGCAGGATTTTCCGGTACAACGGATGTTCGAGGTCCACGTCCGCCACCTGTTCCAAAATGAAAGGAATGGCAGGCTGCTCGTCTACGGTATAGCCTTCGGATTCAAAAAGCAAACGGATCAAATCCAGTTCGCGCGGCTGCATCGGATCGGAAACGGCCTGGCGGGCGCTTCGGTTGGGATCCAGGTCCACGGTACCCGGCGGAGGGGCTTCCACGCCGTCCGGCAGGGACTGACCGCCAACCTGGCCACCAGCCACACGCGGAGGCAAATGCTCCGCATCGGGTGGGGGAGGCGTGCTGCCGCGTTCGCGGGCTTCGCGCTCCCGGTTTTTGCGCATGCGCTGTTGCAGCGCTTTGTTGGTTTCGGTCAACAGGAGCTGCTCGGAAAGCTCCATGAGCCGCGCGGTCTCCTTGACGTAAAAAGCCCGCGCGATGGGATCGCCCACCAGGGCGATGGTCGACACCACATCCTGCACTGCCGCGGCCTTGCGCATGGGATCGTCCTTTACCCCTTGCAGCAGTTGCCGCGTTTTGAACAGCACAAAATCGCTGGCCTGGGCGTCGAGGAATTCGAGCATGCCCTCCGCGCCGCGGGACTGGACCAGGGAATCGGGGTCTTCGCCGTCCGGCAAGCGGACGATGCGCACGTTCATGCCTTCGGCGAGCACGATTTCCGTACCGCGCATCGCGGCGTTGAGGCCGGCCGCGTCCCCGTCGTAGAGGATGGTCAGGTTGGGCGTGTAGCGCTTGACCAGGCGAACCTGATCCGGGGTTAGGGCCGTGCCGCTGGAGGCCACCACGTTTTCGATGCCCGCCTGGTGCAAGGACAATACATCGGTATAGCCCTCCACCATAAAGCAGCGCTCCTCGCGGATGATGGAGCGTTTGGCCTGGTGGATGCCGTAGAGGACCTGCCGCTTGTTGTACAGGATGCTCTCCGGGCTGTTGATGTATTTTGGAATGCGCGGTCCAGATTTCAGGGTGCGCCCTCCAAATCCGATCACCTTGCCCGAGAGGTTGTGGATCGGAAACATGAGCCGTCCGCGGTAGAAATCGTAGCGGCGTTCGTCGCGTTCTTTGACCAGGCCGAGCTCCACCAGAAACTCGGGGCGGTACCCGGCATCGGTGGCGGCTTTCAGAAAAGCTTCGCCACCATCGGGACACCAGCCCAGGCCGAAGGTGTCGATGGTCTTGTCCAGCAGCCCGCGCTCTTTGCAATAGGCCAGGCCTACGGCGCGGCCTTCTTCGCCTTCGCGCAGTTGCTGCGCGAAATACTCCGCCGCCCAGCGGTTGGCAATCTGCAGGGCTTCGCGGTGGTCCTGTGCGGCTTCCTGTTCCGGGGTGCGCGCTTCTTCCTCAATCTCGATCTGGTAGCGCTCGGCCAGCCAGCGCAGGGCCTCCACAAACGAGAGGTGTTCGTGTTCCTCCAGGAATTTGATGGGGTCCCCGGCCTTTCCGCAGCCGAAGCACTTGTAGATGTTGCGGGCGATGTTGACGTTGAACGACGGCGTCTTCTCGTCGTGGAAGGGGCAGAGCCCGATCAAGTTGCCGCCCCGCTTTTTGAGCCGCACAAATTCGCCTACCACGTCTTCGACGCGGGCGGCTTCTTTGATGCGTTGGACGGTTTCGGGTTTGATCACGGCTGGAGTGGAGGCGCAGGTTGGCGGTGCTGAGGACCAGCCTGCAAGAGCAGACCGGGCGGACCGACGAAGTTCCTCCCTTTCAAGAAACGAACAAAGCCGGGCTTGGTCTTCGCCGGGAGGCGTGGATCAAGCCGGGTGGCGTAGCGCAATCCGGGATCAGTGGGCCAAAGCCCCTGGGCATGGAACAACCGGGCACAATCCCTTTGGACCAAAAAAATGTTGCCCCGTCACCGGCTGTCCAGTTTTTGGCACGGTAGTTGGCTTAGGTGGGTCATGCAGCGATTTTGCTGCGGTACGCTAAACCCCCTAAGCGATGAAAAAGGTCCTCTTCTCCCTGCTCCTCCTTCTGGCCTCCTCGTCGGCTTTCGCGGGCTATCGACACGCTGACCTCAAGTTGTCGGTGGCCGAGACTTCGGCCTTCACCATGACCATCAGCGGGCGCCACTACACCCGCCCGGACCACGCCTTCGTCCTCACGGACCTGGAGCCCGGCCGCCACTGGCTGGAAGTCCGCAGCGCCAACGGCCGCCGTGTCCTGTACCGCGGAATGATCGTGCTGCAGCCGGCCACGCAGACCAAGGCCAAAATCGACAACCGCGGCCGCTACGTGGTCAAGGAAGTCCTGGCCAAGGCCCAGCCGGTCCACAACCCGGTGATCGGCAGCTGCGGCACCGGAACGGTCTACAACGGTGGCGGCAACCAGCCCTACGGTGTGTACACCGGCCATCCGTCCAACGGCGGCACCGGCTACACCATCAACAACCACCCGCATGCCCTGCCGGTGATGGGCTCCCGCGGATTCGACGCCCTGCTGCGTTCGCTGGACGCCCAGCGTTTTGACGAAGCCCGCGTGGCCATTGCCGAACAGGCCTTCCGCAACAACCGCTTCACGGCCATGCAACTTCGTGCCATCATGCTCGAGATGCGCTTTGAAAGCAACCGCCTGGAAGTGGCCAAACTCGGCTACCAAAGCCTGGTCGATCCCCGCAACATCCACGTGGTCACCGACGCTTTCCGCTTCTCGTCCAGCACCACGGAACTCTACGCCTGGATCGGGTAACTCCTGATCCATCTGCCAAGACGCATACCCATGGTGGGTTTTGGTTTCCGCCCTCCCTCCGCACGCTGCGGGGGGAGGTTTTTTGTGCTTTCGGCTTCTGCATTGCGCGCCGTACCTTGAGGGGGTATGTCAAAGGCAGGCCCGTCAGCTTGCCCACCTGTCCTTTTTGATCCCTTTCCCAATGAAGCAACACAACCTCTACCTCCTCCTGGCCTTGCTGTGCGGCGCTTTCAGCGCGAAGGCGACCATCCACACCGTGCTGGCCGACAACTTTTTCTACGCCCCCGATGTGATCACCATCGAGGCCGGGGACACCGTGCGTTTCCAGTGGGTGGCCGGCAGCCACCCCACTTCGTCCACCACGGGCGACTGGACCGGGTTTGTGGCCTTCCCACTCAATGCCATCGACCAAACCTTTGACCTGCCTTTTCCCAATCCGGGCACCTACGATTACCAGTGCGACTTCCACATCGGCCTGGGCATGATCGGCACGGTCATCGTCACGCCGAGCAGCAGCTGCAACAGCGCCATCGTGCCGGACAACCAGAGCCACACCACGCTCAGCAACCGGATTCAATTGGATTGGGATCCCGCACCCGGATCGGTGGCCTGCCAGGTCAAGGCCCAACGCCTGCCTTCCGGTCCAAGCCCCAGCATCAACATACTCTCCGGCGACATCACTACGGCCAACGTGCCGTTTGCAGCCGCCGGCGCAGGGACCCTGTGGACCTGGCGCGTGCGCTGCGCCTGCAGCGTCAGCCCCTTGGACGCATCGGGCTTCAGCGCCTTCGGGGACACGTTCTCCATACCTACTCCGAAAACCACCGTGCCGCCCGAGCTCCCGGAATCCGACATCCTCGTTTGGCCCACGGCCGCCACTGATGTGGCCTTTTTGCGCTACCGCGCGAACACCGCCGGTCCCCATGCCGTGGAATGGCTCGACCTTTCCGGCCGCGTGATTGCTGCCCGCGAAGCCGATCTGGACGTGGATCAGGAGCTTTGGGACCAGGTGGACGTCAGCGGCCTGCCCAACGGCAGTTACCTGGTGGCCGTGTATTCGGCCGAAGGCCGGCAAACGCAGCGCTTCAACGTGGTGCGTTAAGCCGGGCATAGCCCAAGTCCTCAGCCCGCCGTGCAACAAGCGCGGCACCTGCAAAGCCCCGGATCTCCTGAAGGTCCGGGGCTTTGTTGTGTCGCAGACGGCATGGAAATGACGGCCGCCGCTGGCAGTGGGCCATGCCTCCCGATGTTACAGGGCTAAGCGGAAGGGCTAGACGCGGACTCCGGTTCCGCCCCCTCCATGGGCTGGGCGTCCTTGGGTTTATCGCTGGACGGGTAGGCCACGCGGACGTGGTGGATGCTGCGCAGCAGCTTTTTGAAAACCTTTTTGATCTGCGTGATTTCGCGGAAGGTCAGGTCGGCGTGGTCCAGTTGCCCCTCGTCGATTTTATGCTGGACCAATCGGTCCACAAAGCCGTCGAGTTCTTCGCCCGTAGGGCGCTGCAGGCTGCGCGTGGCCGCTTCCACGGTATCGGCCAAGAGCACCACCGCCGTTTCCCGGGTGCTGGGGATGGGGCCCGGGTAGCGGAAGGCCTCGTCGCTGATGGGCGTTTCCGCGTTTTTACGGGCGGGGTCCGCGTTCAGCCAGGCATTCCAGAAAAACTCCACGCGCGTGGTGCCGTGGTGGGTGCGGATGAAGCTGCTCACCGCATCGGGCAGGCTGTGTTTGCGGGCCATGTGCAGGCCCGAAGGCACGTGCTCGATGATGGTCAGCGCGCTTTTTTCCGGGCTCCACTCGTCGTGCGGGTTGTGGCCACCCTGCTGGTTTTCGATGAAGGCCAGGGGCAGCACCATCTTGCCCACATCATGGTACAGGGCACCCACGCGGGTCAGCAGGGGGTTGCCCCCGATTTCGCCAACGGCGGCCTCGGCCAGGTTGGCCACTTGCACGCTGTGCTGCATGGTTCCGGGCGCCTTCAGCGAAAGCTCCCGCAGCAGCGGCTTGTTGAGGTCGGCCAATTCGCGCAGGGTGATGCCGCTGACCACACCAAACAAGCGTTCAAAAACCAGAATCAGCGGATAGGCCATCAGGCAGAAGAACACGTTCAGCGCCAACCAGCCAAACGGCACCACATCCAGGCTGCGGAAACTGCCTTCCTGCACCAGGGAAAAGCCGGTCCAGGTCAGCCCGTAGGCTACCAAGAGCCAGGCCATGGCCACAAAAAACTGGCTCCAGTACTGGGCCTTGAGGTTGGCAAAAATGGCCGCCAGTCCTGCATTCAGGTGCAGGAAAACAAAGAGCCCGGGCCGGTCCACCAGCAGGGCCGAAAGCAAAACCACCACCAGGTGGGTAAACAGGGCAGCCCGGGTGCCAAAAAATGTCCGAATGATGATGGGCACAATGCACAACGGCACCAGGTAGAGCACCGGCCAGCCCTGGTCTCGGATGAAGACCGTCAGGGCCACAAAAGCGATGATGAGCAGCAGCACAAAAACCAGGCTGCGCTGGTGGCGGAAAATGTCGGCCCGGAACTGAAGCAAAAAAAGACTGAACAGCGTCAGGGTCAGCACCACCAGGATGCCGTAGCCCAGGCGCATGGCCCAGCCGTTGGCCCCGCCCTGTGGTCCTTCGTATTCCGCACGCAGGGATTCCAGCACCCTGTAGCGCTCGGCGGTGATGATCTCCCCGGTGTAGATGATCTTTTCGCCTTTTCCCACTTTGCCGCGACGGGGACTGATGCCGGCCAATTGTTCGGCCAGGGCCGCTTCCGATGTACGCGCCTTGTAGCGGTGGTCTGGCAACAATAAAGGCGGCAGCACCCGCTTGAGGTAGGCCTGCACCCGCGCATCCCGGGTAGCGGAAAGCAATGCTGCGAGGGCATCCTGGTCGGAGTCCACAAAGCTGCTGCGGCGCCGGATGGATATGGCATCGCCGTCCAGAATCTGGAATGAACGGTCCGGTCCAAAATCCGCGTGGGCGGAATCCAGCGCCAAAACCCCGCGTGCGTACACCGCATTAATGGCCTTTCGGCCAGCGGCCATCAAGCGCGTGGTATCCGCTGCCGACCAACCAACGGTGGAGTCGATCTGCCACTGGGGCAGACGCCGTTTCATGTCCCGCCGGTAGGCGTTCAACACGCGCGAAGCCACCTCGGCGTCCCGCGCATAAAAAGGCATGAAGTCCTCGCGGATGTTCTGGCGTTCAGCTTCCAGTTCACCGGGACTTTTGGCAATGGCAAAATCAAAGGGAGCCAACAGGTTGCCATAAGTCCATGGCTGGCCTTGCTCCACGCGGTAGGGAAAGCGCACCCGCTGGGGCATCAGCAGGGTCAGTGCTACGGAGGCACCGGCAACCCACAACAAGCGGGTGACCAGCCGGCGGTGTTTGGTCAGGCTGAAAGGCATGGGAGAGGAGGTGGCGGCGCCAAAGCGGCCGGCCGCTGCCCGATGGCATGAATATACCGGACGCCCTGCATTCGGCTGAATCTCCGCACCCTGCGTAGTTTTGCCCCCCGAAAGCGGAAGGCGGCCCCTATCCATCCGCCACGGCATTCCTCAGCCGGGCCTTGCTCCTGGTCTTCGCCTCCGGCGCAATCCGTCCTTTTGGGTTTCGCCTCCGGCGAACGGCCGCCACCGGCCTTCCGCATCCTCTCCAGACCATCCCCACAATACCCCTGCCATGCGCGACGTCCTGATCCTTTCCGTAGCCCGCACGCCCATCGGCGCCTTTGGTGGCGCTTTGTCTTCGCTGAAAGCACACCAACTGGGTTCCACAGCCATGGCTGCGGCCATTGAACGCGCCGGCATCAAGGGCGCGGACGTCCAGGAAGTTTATATGGGCAATGTGCTCAGCGCGGGCCAGGGCCAGGCGCCGGCCAAGCAGGCCAGCCTCGGTGCCGGCATCCCCGATACGGTGCCCACCACCACGGTCAACAAGGTCTGCGCCAGCGGCATGAAGGCCATGATGCTCGGCGCCCAATCCATCATGCTGGGCGACAACGACATCGTTGTGGCCGGCGGCATGGAAAGCATGAGCAACGTGCCCTATTACCTGCAAAGCGCCCGTTGGGGTCAGCGCATGGGCAACGGCCAGATGATCGACGGCATGATCCACGACGGCCTCTGGGATCCCTACAAAAACTGCCACATGGGCAATGCCGGGGAGCTCTGCGCCGACACCAAGGGCTTCAGCCGCGAGGACCAGGACAATTTTGCCATCGAAAGCTACAAGCGTGCCGAGGCCGCCTGGGAGCGCGGTGCCTTTAAGGATGAAATCGTACCCGTTTCCGTGCCCCAGCGCAAAGGCGACCCGGTGGTGGTTGACAAGGACGAGGAGCTGGCCCGCGTCCGCTACGACAAGATTCCCCAACTGCGTCCGGCCTTCCAGAAAGACGGCACCGTGACGGCGGCCAATGCCTCCAAAATCAACGACGGCGCCACGGCCGTGGTGCTGATTGCCGCCGACCGCGCAGAGGCCATGGGCCTCAAGGGCCTGGCTAAAATCCGCGGCTTTGCCGATGCCTCCCAGGCACCCGAGTGGTTCACCACCACCCCGGCCAAGGCCATGCCCAAGGCCATTGAAAAAGCAGGGCTGCAGCAGTCCGACATCGACTACTTCGAGATCAACGAGGCCTTTGCCGTGGTCACCCTGGCCAACAACAAGGAACTCGGCCTGGAGGCCGAAAAGGTCAATGCCTTTGGCGGAGCAGTGGCGCTTGGCCACCCCATCGGCAACTCCGGCGCCCGCATTGTGGTGACCCTCTTGTCCGTATTGCGCGACAAAGGCGCCAAATTCGGCTGCGCGGGCATCTGCAACGGCGGCGGCGGCGCGTCGGCCATGGTCATCGAAGCCCTATAAGCGCCTGCGGCGGCCAAGCCGCACAATAAGGCACGGTGCTGGAGGGTTATTGGGCTGCAGGCAGGGCCCGATTCCGGCCCTGTCCTTCCACCCGTTTCCCATCCGCCAAAGCCCCTCCCTTGCTTCTGCGTTACACGCTTTTCCGCTCGCTGCACCGGTGCATCCTGGCGGTGCTGTTGCTTTTGGTGTTCGCCCGGCCGGGCGAAAGCCAGGCGCAGACCGCCCCGGATGGTCCGGCCTTGCCCTCCGTGGCCGCGCCGGCTGCACCACCGGCAGATCGGTCAACGGTGAAACCCGAAACGGACCCGCCCCAGGCGGCCGTGGACAGCAATGCCCAGGCGGAGGCGGTCCCCACCGACCCGCGCATGGCGCGCCTTTTGGCCTACGAAGACAGCCTGATGGTGCTGGGCGATTCGCTGGTGGGCGCGCGCCGTTACGAGGACCGCGAGGCCGCCTGTGTAGCCTTCATTCCCACCCTGGTCAAGGCCCTGAAGACTCCGGGTTCCTTCGACTACCCCTTTGACCGCGTCCGCAGCCTCAGCGTAGTGCGTTCCGACGACGAGCGCTTCCGCGTGTTCACTTTCCAGATGATGCTCTGGGACCGCACCTACCGCTATTTCGGGGCCATCCAGTTTGCCGACGAGGACCTAAAGCTGCGGCCCCTCATCGACGGTTCGCTGTTCATGACCGATTCGATGGCGCTTACGCGCCAATTGGACCCCGACAATTGGTACGGGGCCCTGTATTATGGCATGACCATGCGCAAATACAAAGGCGAGCGGTATTATTTCCTGTTGGGCTTTGACGGCCAGGACATGTTCAGTTCCCGCAAACTGGTGGACGTACTGCACTTTGACAAGGAAGGCCGGGTCCACTTTGGTGCGCCCATGCTGGAGGTGCCCGAACCCACCCTGACGGACGCCGAATTTGAGATGGGCCTCAAGCCCAAGGAGCGCAGCGGCCCGGCCGCATTCACCCACCGCTTTTTCCTGGAATACAAGACCGAGGCCAGCGCCAGCCTGCGCTACGATCCGGAACTGGAGCTGATCGTGTTCGACCACCTCATTCCGGAGAATCCGCTTTCGGCCGGCATCCGCTCCACCTATGTGCCTGATGGGACCTACGAAGGCTTCCGCTGGGAAAAGGGGGAATGGCGTTACGTGGAAAAGGTCTTTACCCAGACCCAGGCGGCCCCGCCGGTATATGCCCCGGCCCAGCCCAAGACCGATCCGGGCAATTACGAGCAGAGGCGGCCCTGAGGGGCCAATGTGCCTGCGGGTGCGCTTCAAACCGCACCGGTGGCCCGTGCCAGCAGGATGGCTGCGGCCACGGCGGCATTGAGGGACTCGGCCTCGCCTGCTGAGGCGGATCCGTGCAGCGGCTCGCCGGAACAAGCAGCTCCCTGGGCCGGGCGGCCGCGGCCGATGCGCACCGTATGCGTTCGGGGGAGCTGAGGGTTGATGCCTTGCGCTTCGTTGCCGATCAGCAGGATGCCTTCGGCCGGCCAGGTGGTCTCTGTGGCAGCTTCGCCCGAAAGGGCGGCAGCATACACCGGCCGCGATGAAGCGCTGAGCCAATCGGCAAGTTCAGCCGTTTGCAACGGTACCCGGAACAAGGCGCCCATGCTGGCCTGGACCACCTTGGGATTGAACAGGTCCACGCAGTCGGGGCTGCAGCACACCGAGGCGCCAAACCACTCAGCGGTGCGCAACAGCGTGCCCATATTGCCCGGGTCGCGGATGCGGTCCAGGGCCAGGGTCCAGCCGCCATCGGGCAGGGGCCGGCCTTCGGGAATGCGGGCTACAGCCAGCACGCCATTGGGCTGTACCTGTCCGCTGATGCGCTGCAATTCGGTGGCCGAACAGGCTGCTGCGTGGGCACCTAGCCGACGTTGCCAGGTCTCGGCTTCGCCGAAGGCGGACCACCAATCCGGGCTGCCGTACACGCCTTCCACCGTCCAGCCGCTGGCCAGCAGGGCGCGCACCAGCTTGTCGCCTTCCGCACGGAACAACCCGTACTTTTGGCGGAACTTTTTTTGCATCAAACTCTGAATGCGTTGGACTTCGGCCCTGGTCGGCATATCAATGGTTCGGCCTCGAATCGATGGAAGATGGGGTCGACGGGACGTGCATTGCTGCGCGCATGCCCTTTGGTCCGCATTCCGGTTTTGGGCTTGGTGCTGATGGCCGCCCTGGGCCTGCCCTCCTGCGCCGTCGGAACGCTGTTGCCCGAAGGGCAGGTGCTGTACAAAGATAGCCGGGTCGAATGGCCCGAGATGGACGACCCCCGTGCCGACCCACCATCGGTGCTGGGGCCAGGGGTGGCCGACTCCGAGGCAACTGCCGAATCCGAAGAAGAGAACGATCGTTCCAAAAAAGAACTGAAGCGGGCCCGAAAGCAGGCGCGCAAACAATCCCAGGCAACAGCGCCGGATACGCCCGAAGATATCCTGGGCGACCTCAACCGCCTGGACCAGCGCCGCGCCAACAAGCGCTTTCTCGGGCTGGTGCCCTTCCGTTTGTGGCTGTATTTGCAATTGACCAAAAACGACGAAGGACCCCTGGAAAGCTGGGTGGAGGAACCCGGCGGCATCCAACCGGCCAAAAACCTGGTGGAGGACCTGCTTTACCAGGATTCCACGCGTTCCCTGCGCCGCTGGGCCATCGAGAGCATCGGCGAGCCCCCGGTATTGTACGATACCACATTGGCCAAGGAACGGGCCGAGAAACTGGAAGCCTATCTGTCCAACAAGGGCTATTTCCACGCAGAGGTGGAAACCGAGCATGAGGTGCGCCGGAAATCCGGCGAAAGCATCTACACCGTCGATGCCGGTCCGCGCTACTACATCAACCGGGTCCGCTTCATGGACCTGGACAGTACCCTGGAGCCCTTTTTGACCGAAGCGCACAGCCGGCTGCTGATCATTCCCGGGCAGCCCTACGATCTGGACCGCTTCAAGGCCGAACGGGTGCGGGTGCGCGATACCCTGCTCAACCACGGCTTCTACACCTTCGACCGCAACTACGTTGAGTTTGCCATTGATTCGACCATCGGCGAACGCCTGCTGGACGTGTACATCCGCATCCTGCAACCGCTGGAAGACAGCGCCCACGAACGCTACAAGGTCGGGCACGTTTATACGTATCCGGATTACAGGCCCGGGGCTGGCGCGGGTACATCGGGAGCGCTGGAATTGGACACGCTGGAACGGCGCGGGGTGGAGATCATTTACCGCAACCTGGACTACCGGCCGTCGACCTTGCTGAACGCCATTTACATCCGTCCGGACGAATACTATGTGGCCGCCCAGCACCGGCGCACCCAGCGCAGGCTGACGGAATTGGGTGCCTTCCGCTTTGTTTCCGTGCAGTACCAGGAGCGGGAAGAAGCCGGGCAGCGCTACCTGGACACCTACATCCGCCTGCAGCAGGCCAAGAAGCAGAACCTCTCGGTGGAGTGGAACGCCAACACCAACTTCAATGCCCTGATCGGTTCGGATGTGGACTTCAACTACCGCAACCGCAACCTGTTCCGCAACGCGGACCTGTTCACCCTCAACTTGTCCACCGGGGTCGAAACGCAGTTTGCCGAAGACGAAAACCTGCTGCGGAACCTCGATTTTTCGGGTTCGGCCAATCTGGCCATTCCCAAGCTGCTGTTGCCCAAAGTGCTTCGCCCGTCCAGGGCGCGCATGAAAGAGGTCCGCAGTCCCCGGACCATCTTCGAGGCCCGATACATCTACACGCGGCGCCTGGCCTTTTACACCCTGCACTCCACGGCTTTCGGCCTGGGCTATTCCTGGCGCCAGGACGAACACCAGGCGCACAGCATCCGTCCGATCGACATCACCCTGGTGGTGCCCACGGAGCTGACCGACTCCTTTCAGGCGGTGCTGGACGGCAATTTCCTGCTCCAACAGAGCTTTCAGTCCACCATCATTCCGGCGGCAAGCTATTCCTATGTCTACGCGCGGCAAAACCTGCAGGGCGGTCGGCAGGGTGTGGTGTTCCAGGGCTCGGGGGAATTGGCCGGCAACCTGATCAACCTGGGCTGGAGCGCCGTTGAAAACGGCGAACACACCATCGGGGGCATCAACCTGGCCCAATATGCCCGCGCAACGGCCGACGCGCGCTACTATTGGCGCTTCAATGCCGAGCAGAGCATCGCCACCAGGGCGCTGGTAGGCATCGGTGTGCCCTATGGCAACTCCGACGCTTTGCCTTTTGTGCGGCAATTTTTTGCCGGAGGCCCCAGTTCGGTGCGGGCCTGGCGGGTGCGGCGGTTGGGACCGGGCAGTTTTTCGGTGGAGGACACCACCCAGGCCCAAAGGGCTTTTGTGGACCAGACCGGCGACCTGCACCTGGAGCTCAATTTCGAGTACCGCTTCCCGATCTACCAGTTTCTGGAGGGGGCCTTTTTTGTGGACGCCGGCAACATCTGGCTGCTCAACGAAGACCCCGAACGGCCCGGCGGCAAAATCCGCAGCGATTTCTACCGCGATATCGCCATTGGCACAGGCATCGGCTTGCGTCTGGACTTCGATTTTTTCCTGGTCCGCGCCGACATGGGTTTCCGCGTCCGGGACCCTTCGCTGCGCGGCCGCGATGCCTGGCTGATGCGCGACCCGGGCAGTTACCTGGACAATTTCAACCAGGTCACCGAATTCAACATCGCCATCGGGTACCCGTTTTGACCGGCGGGGCAGCCGCGTATCCATACCGCACCACCAGCACTGCCGAGCTGCCCGCCCCGCAACCTGCGCCATGTCCGAGCTGAACTATCGCCTTGCAGAGGCTTCCGACCAGCCCACCCTGGAAGCCTGGGATGCGCTCCCTCATGTAGCGGCCAATATTCCCGACGACGCCTGGGATTGGGCCGAAGGCTTGCGGCAAAGGCCGCATTGGCGCGAACAGTGGATCGCCGAACTGGAAGGCCGCCCCATCTGTTTCATGCAGGTCATCGATCCGGCGGAAGAGGAGAGCGGCTATTGGCAACCCATCGGTTCGGGCCACCGCGCCATCGACATCTGGATTGGTCCCGAAGACGCCCTGGGCCAGGGCCATGGCAGCGCCATGATGGCCTGGATGCTGCGCCGCTGTTTCGCTGCAAGTGATGTCCACACGGTGCTGATCGATCCGCTGGAAAGCAACGTCCGGGCGCACCGCTTTTACCAGCGCCTGGGCTTTTCACCCATCGGGCGAAGGCGTTTGGAAGGCCTGGATTGCCTCATCCACGCGCTGGACCGCACAGAGGCCATCCGCCGGAAGTATGCATCTGCATCGGCATAGCGCACCCGTTGCGGGTTAAGGCGGCCGAACTCAGGCTTGTGCTTCGCCGGAGGCGTTTTGCAGCCGGGCTTTGTAGCCTTCGGCCGGAGGCCGGTAATCCGGTACCGGTTTGCCCGCAAAGCGGATGATTGCTACCAGGGCGATGATGCCCACCGCAAAGGCGAGCCATTGCGGCAGGCCGAAGACCACCAGCACGCCACCACAGAGTACGCTGATGCCGCCGACGATCAGGGCATAGGGCAGTTGGGTGCGCACGTGGTCGATGTGGTGGCAGTTGGTGGCCAGGGAGGAAAGCACCGTGGTATCGGAGATGGGTGAACAGTGGTCGCCGAGCACCGAGCCGGCCAGCACCGAGGCGGTGACGTTGTAGAAAATCGGCAGCAGGTCGGCCGTTTCCCATCCAGCGTTCAGCCCCAGGTTCCAGGTCAGCGGCAGCAGGAGCGGGTAGAGGATGGCCATGGTGCTCCAACTGGAGCCCGTGGAAAAGGCGATGATGGCGGCGAATACAAACGTGATGGCCGGCATCCAGACCGGGTTGACGGCGTCGGAAAAGACCTGGGTCAGGAAGGAGGCCGTGTGCAGTTGTTCGGTGATGGCCGCCAGGCTCCAGGCCAAGACCAGGATCAACACAGCGGGCAGCATGGTTTTGAAACCGTCGATGGCCGCATCCACGGTATCCCGGAGTGAAAGTGTGCCCGAGGCCAGGCTGAGTACCCCGGCCAGCATGAGCCCGGCCGAGGAGGCCCAGACCAGGGCGGAATAGGAATTGGCCGCTCCGACCACGTCGCTGAGCAGGTTGGTGCTGAACAGGAACTGAAGCTTTTTACCGAAGGGTGCGTTGGTCCAGTAGGGCACCATTTCGTGCCCGGAGGCCACCAGGCTCTGGAAGCCGGTGATCCACAAGCCCGCCATGGTCACGCCAATGACAGCCAGGACCGGGAACAGCGCATTGCTCCAGCGGTACCGGATGCCGGCTTCGGGCTCCAGGTCGGCCAGGTCATCCCCGCGCTTTCGGCGGCCATCGCCTTCGGCGAACACAGCCCCCGTGGAACGTGCCCGCATTTCCGCTCCGTGCATGGTGGCAAAATCGCGGCGCATGAGGATCAACACCACGATGAAAATGAGGGTGAAAACGGGGTAAAAGGAATAGCCCAGGGAGTGCAGGAAAATGCCGTAGGCGCTCTCGGTCATGCCCAGTTTGGCAATGGCCCCGGCGATGTAGTCCAGTTCCGCGCCAATCCAGGTGGTGATGAAGGCAACGGCAGCCACGGGAGCGGCGGTGGCGTCCACGATGTAGGCCAGCTTTTCGCGGGACACGCGGTGTTTGTCGGTCACTGGCCGCATGGTATTGCCCACCACCAGCGTATTGGCGTAATCGTCGAAGAAAATGGCAATGCCCAACAACCAGGTGACCAGCTGCGCGTTCCGCGCCGTGTTGGCCAGGCGGCTGAGTTTGTCCACCACGCCGTACATGCCGCCATTGCGTGAAATGACGGCCACCATGCCGCCGATGAGCATGGAAAACAGGATGATGGAGGCATGGTCTGTGTTGCCGAGTGCACCCAAAATGAAAAACTCAAAACTGTCGGCAATGGCCGCCGGCAGGTTTGAAAGCTTGGTCCCCAACAGCAGCCAGGCGCCGCCCAGCACGCCGAACAGCAGCGAGACCACCACTTCCCGGAAGAGCAAGGCCAGGCCAATGGCAATCAGGGGCGGCAGGATGGAGGTCCAGGGCCGCACGGTGCCGCTTCGGGTATGCGCGCCCACCGTGTGGAAACCCTGTTGGATCACCACGGGTCCTTGCGGGCCGGCATAGACGATGTGCAGGGAGCTGACGCGGTCGTCGGACAAGGGCAGTTTGGCATAGCCCTCCTTGAAGTCGAGGTCCATGGCCTCGCCGTTGATGTCCAGGCGTTGCGGGCCTTGAACGGTGTGCATGACCTCGCCGTCTTGGTCCTCCACCTTCAGCACAGCGCTGAGCGTTCCCCCCAGGTTGTGTACCTCCACCACCAGTGTGCCGGGCAGAACGCTGGGGCCCTGGCTGAAGGTGCCGGCTGCTGCAGGATCGGATGGGGTGGCTTGGGCTTTCGCCTCCGGCGAACACCAACCGGCCACCAGCAGCGCCAACATCAGCAGTGCAGGCCACCCGGACGGACAGCGCTTCCACGCGCTGGTGGCGTCATGGGCATGGCATGGAACAGGGAGAGCGGGACGGGGCATGGGCATTGCGCGCTACCTTTGTGGGAACGCAACGCGCAAACTTAGCCAAAGCCGTTCATGCCCTTTCTGCCTCCCCTCCGGTACCGCCTGCACGCTGCAGCGGCAGCTGCTGCTTTGATGTTTTTGTTCCTCCTGTTCGCCCACTCCCCATTGGCCGCCCAATCGATGGTGGCCTGGTCCGATGTTGCGGTGACCGAAGAAGGTGCCCCGTTCAATCTTCCTTGGGCAGGCGGCATGAACAATCCCCAGTTTTCGGCCGCCGATTTTGACGGCGACGGGGAGGATGACCTGGTGGTGTTTGACCGCCGCGGCAATGTGCCCACCGTGTACCGCTACACCGGTGCGGCAGGCGCATACGGCTATCGGGTGGACCATGGGGCTGCGCGCTTTTTTCCCAAGCTTCACAACTGGGCCATCCTGCGCGACCTGAACTGCGACGGTGCCGAGGAACTCATCACCTCCTCCGAAGCCCTCTACGTGTTGATCTACCCCGGCTTCCGGGATGCCAACAATGCGCTGCGCTGGACGGTGGACGACGAACGCCTGGCCTACGACCGGGCGGGTTTTGAGTTTTTCCTCGAAGTGACCGCCATCGACATCCCGGCCGTGGAAGATGTGGACGGCGACGGCGACCGCGACATCCTCACCTTCAATCCCGGTGGAGGCTATGTGGAGTTTTTCCGCAACCAGGCCGCCGAAAACGGCGACCCTTGCGGTCCACTCGATCTGGTGTATGCCGATTCCTGCTGGGGCAACTTTTACGAAAGCGGCCTGAGCACCACCGTGGATCTGGGGGCATGCGGCAGCGGCCGGCCCGCACGCATTTCGCCTGCCGGCGAAAACAGCGCAGCCCAGCAACAGCCCCTGCAATCCCGCAGCGGCATCCACGCAGGCTCCACTTTTGCGGCCTTTGATGCGGAAATGGACGGCGACCTGGACCTCATCCTCGGCGACCTGAGCTTTTCCCAACTGGTCTTTCTGGAAAATGGAGGCAGCGCTGCCAACGCGGACATCGTCAGCCAGGATCCGAACTATCCCTCCGGGGATGTGCCCTACAACGTCAACCAGTTTCCCGCACCCTTTGTGCTGGACATCGACCGGGACGGCGTCGAGGATCTGGTGGCCGCGCCGAATTCCGAAGTGCAGGGGCGCGGCGTCGGCCAGGTCTGGTACTACCGCAATACCGCCGCCAGCGGCATGGCCGCCTTTGAACGCCAAACGCAGGGGTTCCTGGTCGGGGAAATGCCCGACTTCGGGCATGGCGCCAACCCCGTCTTTTTTGACCACAACGGCGATGGATTGCTGGACCTGGTGGTGGGAAACGAAGGCTACCTGCCCGGCATTGGCGCCAAGCGCAGCCAGCTGGCCTTGTTGGAAAACGTCGGCACGGCCTCCGAACCGGCCTTTGAAGTGGTCGATCTGGACTATGGAGGGCTGAGCATTTACGGATTTGTGGACCTCAAACCCGCCTTCGGCGATATCGACGGCGATGGCGACGAGGACATGATCGTCGGCGAGGAGGAAGGGCTGCTGCATTGGTTTGCCAATACCTCCTCCTCCGGCGCTGCATCCTTCAGCCTCCAGATGCCGGGCTGGCAGGGCATCGACGTGGGCAAAAACGCCACCCCCGAATTGCACGACCTGGACGGCGACGGCGACCTGGACCTGTTGGTGGGCGAGAAAAACGGCAACGTGACCTTTTTCCGCAACACCGGCTCGGCCTCCAGCGCCACGATGACCGAAGAGAACAGCAGCTTCGGGGGCATCGCACCCCTCAGCGGCCTGACCAACGTAGGTTACAGCCAGGTGGACGTGGTGGCCCAACCCGGCACGGGGGCGCTCCGCCTGTACGTAGGGAGCCTCAACGGCCGGATCTGGCGATACGACAATTGGGCCGGTGACCTGGGGGCCACCTTCACGCCCTTTGACTCCACGGTAGGCGGTATCGACGATGGAGAGCGATCCCGCGTGGCTGTAGCCGATCTTGACGGCGACGGCATCCTGGATCTGCTGGCCGGAAACATGCGGGGCGGTTTGGTGCTCTACCGGGAAGGCAGCTACCCGAACGGCTGGAACACCCCGTCGGTGAACGGCATTCTGCCTGCACTGCAGCCCTATCCCAATCCGGCCCGGCAGCGCGTGCTGCTGGACCTTCCGGAAGGGTTCGCCTCCGGCGAAGGCCGTCTGCAGGCCTTTGACCCGCTTGGGCGGCTGGTCCTGGACCAGCCTACGTTCGGCACCCGCACCGAATGGCCGGTGGCCGATTGGTCGCCGGGACTTTACGCGCTGTTCTGGCGGCCCGCTGGTCAAGCGCCCTCGGGGGCCAGCTCCGGCCGTTTGCTGATTGCCCGATAAACGCCTCTGAAAAACCAGCCAGCCGCATTGATCGTTGATACCACCTCCACCCATGCGCCTTTTCAAGTCCCGCTCGACCCCCCGGAAGCTCCACCTGCCCCGAGCCAGACACCTGGCTTCTTGGAGTATGGTGCTGGTGCTGCTGTGGGGCAGCGCGGCGGCCTTGAAGGCCCAAAGCGGACTTCGGGTGGCCGATGAAGTGCGGGTTACTGAAGGGGGGCGTCCCTTGCCCACCGCCTGGGGGGGCGGCGTGAATACCCCGATTTTGTCGCCGGTGGATCTGGACGACGATGGCCGCGAAGACCTGGTGCTCTACGACAAGTCCAGCACCAGCACCCACGCCTATTTGCGGATCGGGCATCCGGATACACCCCGCTATGCCTATGCGCCGCACATGGATGCCTGGTTTCCGCAGCGCGGCGACTGGGCCCTGTTTCGCGATTACAACGGCGATGGCCAGCCGGACTTGTTCAGCTACACCATCGCCGGGTCCGGCGTATGGAAGGCTTCGCGCACCAGCGACGGTGCCTTGTCCTTTGAACAGGTCAAAGACCGTCTGCAGCACATCGATGGCGGCTCGCCGACGGTCATCTTCACCTCCCGCGCCGATCTTCCGGCCATCGCCGACCTGAACGGCGATGGCGACCTGGACCTGCTGACCTTTGGCACCTTCGGCGGCTTCATCCGCTACTACGAAAACCAGTCGGTGGAAAACGGTTGGGGTCTGGACAGCCTGATCTACGACTGGGTCAGCGCCTGTTACGGCAACTGGTACGAGGGTTCGGCCTGCAAGGGCGGGGACCTGAACACCACCTGCCTGACGGGAGGGAGCGCCTCCGGCGAAGCCGAACGCGTCCACGCCGGCTCCACCCTGGCCGTGCTCGATCCCGATCTGGACGGCGACCACGAGGTGCTGCTCGGCGATGCGGGCTGCAACAACGTGGTGATGCTGCGCAACGGTGGAGGTCTCGGAGAGGCGTTTGATGTGACCGGTCAGGATACGCTCTGGCCCCTCGAGGACCCAGTCAACCTGCCCACCTTCCTCAGCCCCTTTGTCATGGACCTCAACGCCGATGGCCGCGAGGACGTGCTGGTGGGCCCCACCGATTTCAGCGAAGGCCGGACCGTCAACCAGATCATCCACTACCGCGATACCGGCGGTCCGGATTCGGCCGAATGGACGCGCATGCGGGATGACTTTCTGGTGGGGGACATGATCGATGTGGGCATCAATGCCCGGCCCGTCTTTTTTGATGTGGATGGCGATGGCCTGCGCGACCTGTTGGTGGGTGGCGGCCGCCGCAGTGTGGATACGGGGGGCTTTGCCAGCGGCCTGCACTATTACCGCAATGTGGGTGTCGATACCCTGGCGGCCTTTGAGCTGGTCACGCGCAACTATGCAGACACAAGGGCCCTGGACCGCGGCAACCTGGCGCCATGCCTGGGCGACCTGGATGGGGACGGCGACCTGGACCTGATCATAGGCGACGACCGCGGCTTTGTGCACCGCTATGAAAACACGGCCGCCAGCGGTGGCGCCGCCAATTTTGTGCTTCAGGAATACGACTGGGACGTGGACCTGACAGACGGTGTGGTGGCATCGGTCGGAGACAATGCCGCGCCCTTCCTCTTTGACGTCAACCGCGACGGCCTGTTGGACCTCATCGTCGGGGAACGTGCGGGCAAGCTGACCTACTACCGCAATTTCGGCACCCCGTCTACCCCGCTGTTTACCCTGGAAACGGATTTCTGGGGTGCGGTGGATGTTCGCTCCGGTGCCTTGGGCACCGGCGAAGCCGTGCCCTACCTGCGCATCAACAGCATCAACCAGTTGCAGCTGTATGTAGGGGCGCTCAACGGACGCATTTTCCGCTATAGCAACCTGGACGGCAACCTGCTGGGCACGTTTACCCTGGAAGACACCGCTTACCTGCAATTGGACATCGGCGCTTCGGCTGCCGTGGCCTTTGAAGACCTCAACGGAGACGATACGCTCGATGTGGTGCTGGGCGGCCGCCGCGGCGGGCTGGTGGCGTATACCGGCAAAAACCAACCCGATGCGCCTCCGGTGGGCCTGGCCTCCCCGCTGCAGGGCATCCAGGCAAGCTTTAGCGTCTGGCCCAATCCGGTGGCCAGCGGCAGCGGCCTGCAATGGGATGCGCCAAGCCTTGCAGGCTCGGCCTACTCGGCCGAATGCTACGATGCCATGGGGCGGCGCGTGCTGACGCGCCCATTCGGGCACCACCAAAGCCGGGCGGGCCTGATGCTGCCGCAGCTTGAAGCCGGACTTTATGTGCTGGTGCTTCGCCCGGAAACGGGCGGCAGGGCCCTGGTGCGCCGGGTGCTGCTGCAGCACTGAGGCGGTAGCCGGGTTCCATTCCAAACCAAAAGCCCCCTTCCAGAACGATCGTTCCGAAAGGGGGCTTGCAAGCTGTGGGGGCCGGGTTTAGCCGGTAATGTTCATGCCGTCAAGCACGCCCATGACCTCGCGCACGTGGCCGGCGGAGGTGTTCAACAGGGCTTTCTCGTCGTCGTTGAGCTGCAGTTCGATGATCTGTTCGATCCCGTTGCGGCCCAGCTTGACCGGCACGCCGAGGTAGATGTCCTTGAGGCCGTACTGGCCGTCCAGCCAGGCGCAGACCGGGAAGATGCGCTGCTCGTCCTTGATGATGGCGTCCACCATCTGTGCGGCTGCCGCTCCAGGCGCGTACCATGCCGAGGTGCCCAGCAGGTTGACGATTTCGCCGCCGCCCTTTTTGGTGCGGTTCACAATGGCCTCCAATTCGTCGTCGCCAATCATTTCGGTCACGGGGATGCCGCCCACGGTGGTATAGCGGGGCAGGGGCACCATGGTGTCGCCATGGCCGCCCATCAACACGGCCTGGATGTCCTTGGGGGACACGTTCAGGGCCGTGGCCAAAAAGGCGCGGTAGCGGGCCGTGTCCAGGATGCCGGCCATGCCGAAGACCTTGTTGGAGGGCAGGCCCGCCGTCAGGTAGGCGCAGTAGGTCATCACATCCAGCGGGTTGGCCACCACTACGATGATGGCGTCCGGGCTGTGCTTGACCACGTTTTCGGTCACCGTCTTGACAATGCCGGCGTTGGTGGAAATCAGATCGTCGCGGCTCATGCCCGGCTTGCGGGGCACCCCGGAGGTGATCACCACCACATCCGAACCCGCCGTGGCGGCATAATCGTTGGTCACGCCAACGGTACGGGTGCTGTAGTAGTTGATGGGGCTGGTTTCCCAGATGTCCAGGGCTTTGCCTTCGGCGAAGCCTTCCTTGATGTCCAGCAGAACGACTTCCTTGAGCACGTCCTGATGCGCCAGCACGTCGGCGCAGGTAGCGCCCACATTGCCCGCGCCGATGACCGAAACCTTGTTCATGAAGTTTGGAATTGGCTAGGTGTAGTTTGCAAAAAGGGTTGCAAATGGAATGTAAAAGAGGAGCGTGGATGGGGCTTTTGCCGTGGCAAAGGGGGCCCAAATCCGCCGCGAAGATACCGATACAGGAGCGAGGCCCCGAGCACCCGCCTGGTCGGCCAGCGCTGGAGAACGGGGACCCTATCCACTACGCCTGGGCACTCCCACATCCCGTCGGCGGTCCGTTGGTGGCTTTAGGAGCCGCCCTGCGAGGCGTATTTTAGCGGGACGGCAAACTTTTCAGCGTTCGATGCGGTTCTTATGCATACCGCTCTTTGGCACGCGTCCAACCACCTCCTCACCCTCTTTTCCTCTTGATGAGCATGTTTCGCAGTTCCCTCCAGGCCATAGGCCTTGCGCTTTTGGGCCTCCCCATAGGCCTTTCGGCCCAGATAGCCGGCACCGGCACATCAGATCCGGCGGCCGTTGAAGGCACGCATTCGCCGGCCGGCGAAAACCAGCCCGCCCATTTCTGCGCCACCCACCAGACGGAAGCCGACCTGGCCTGGCTGCGCGCTTACCAGGCCGATCCTGCCGCCTTTGCGGAAACCCACGAGCTGGAATTGCTCCGTCGGGGCGGTATGGTGTTGGTGCCGGTTCAAGTGCACATTGTCGGTACCTCCGATGGGACGAGCTATTACCGGCTCGACCGCCTCGTTCAGTCGTTTTGTGAGTTGAACGAACGCTTCGAGCCCACCGGCTTCCACTTTTACATCAGCGGGGACATCAACTACCTGGACAACGACACCTGGAACGAGCACGACTTTTTTGAGGGCAGCAACATGATGGCCGTCAACAACGTGCCCGGGGTGGTCAATATGTACTTTGTGCAGGACCCGGCTGGTGCCTGCGGGTATTACAGCCCTTTCCGGGATGCGGTGGCTATTGCCAAAAGCTGCGCCAACCCGGGCGGCACCACAATCACCCACGAGCTGGGCCATTTCTTCAGCCTGCCGCATACCTTCTTTGGTTGGGAGGACGGTCCTCCACCCACCAGCCAGCAGGAGCGGGTTGATGGCAGCAACTGCATTTCGGCCGCGGACGGTTTTTGCGATACCCCGCCGGATTACGCGCCGTACCGCTGGAACTGCCCCACCACCGGGCCCTTCACCGATCCGGATGGCACCACCTTTACCCCGGATGGTTCGTTGTATATGAGCTATTCCAACGACGCCTGTACGGAACGCTTCAGTCCCGAGCAGCGCAGCGCCATGCAGGCCAACCTGATCTCCCGGGGTAGTGGCCTGCCCACAGGCGGACCGGAGCCGGTGGATTTGGACGCCGTGACGTTGGTGGAGCCTGAGAATGGCCTATTGCCCACGGCCTACAACTACACGGTGCTGAAATGGACGCCTTCGCCGGAGGCGACCCAATACCTGGTCACCGTGGGCCTGAACTTCGGCCTGTCGGCCGTGGTGGAACAGGCCATCGTCAGCGATACCTTCTGGATCCTGCCGGAGCTCAACACCAACCGCCGCCATTACTGGAGCGTGCAACCGATGACGCCGTCCAGCTTCTGCGCGCCCGCTTCCGAGGTGTTTGAATTCACCACCGGTGAGGTGTTCTCCAGCATTTCGCCTGCCGGCGAATCCCTGATGAGCCTGTCGGCCTGGCCCAACCCGCTGGCAGACGGACAGCCCCTCCAGCTGTCGGTGGAAAGCCGCGAAGGCTTGGAGGTTCAGGTACGCCTGGTGGATCTGGCCGGCCGCACGCTGGCCCAGCGCCCATGGACCGTGCAATCGGGCAACAACCGCATCGATTGGGCGCTGCCCGAACTGGCCAGCGGCCTGTACGCGGTGGAGCTGATGTCCACCGATGCCGCCAGTCCCGGCCGTTGGACGCAGAAGATCCTGGTGCGCTGATTGCCGGCTCATGGTTCCTTCACAACCTTGCTTTGTGCGGTATGCAGCAGCTGCTGCTGCCCTGACCCGGGCAGCAACCGGTCGGAATGCCATCAAGCGCTGGTGTTTGGCCTTCGCCAGCGTGCTGGCATGGTGCCCGTCCGCGGTCTTGTCGGCACAAGCCAACACGGTGGAAGACCGAATGAACGGCCTGGAGTGTCCCACTGTACCGAGCCCGGAGCAATGGGCCTGGTTGCAGACCTTCCAACTGGACGATGAGGCCCAGGAAGCCGCGCTGCGCGGCGGCACCCAGTACGTGGCCGTCAAGGCGCATGTGGTCGGCAAAGACGACAAATCCGGCTACTACCGCCATGCCCACCTGTTGGAGTCCATCTGCCGGCTGAATGCCCAGTTTGCCGCCACCGGCCTCTACTTCTACCTCGACCTGCCCATTGCCTACCACAACAACGCTTTGTGGTGGGACCAGAGCTTCAGCGATGGTTTCGGGATGATCATCGCCAACAATGTGCCCAATGCGCTGAACGTGTACTACGTGGGCAGCATTGAAAACGGCGGCATTGCGGGCTATTATTCCCCGGGTGCCGACGGGGTGGTGATGTACAACAGTGCGGCCTCGCCCGGCAGCAATACGCTGGCCCACGAATTCGGCCACTTTTTCAGCTTGCCCCATACCTTCTACGGATGGGAAGGGGGAGACCCACCGCCCATCAGTCAGCAGGAGCGCGTGGACGGCAGCAACTGCAACACGGCCGCCGACGGCTTCTGCGACACCCCTCCGGATTACGCCTACTACCGCTGGAGCTGTCCCGCTGCCGGTCCCTTTACCGATCCGGCCGGCACCTCCTTCGAGGTGGTGGACAGCTTTTTCATGTCCTATGGCGGCAATGGCTGCCGCGACCGTTTCAGCCCGCAACAGTCGGCGGCCATGCGGGCCAACCTCAACGGTCCGCATGCTGCGGTCGAGGGCTTCATTGAGCCCTTTTTCCCGGCGGGATACGACAGCAGCCGTCTGCTGAAACCCCTCGACGGCAGCGTCCTGGTGCCGCCCATTGGCCAGCGCTTTGCATGGACTTCCGTTCAGGATGCCGTTGGCTACCACGTCACCGTCAGCTACACCAGCCTCTTCAGCGCGGTGGCCGAAGAGGCCATCGTGCAGGACACCTTCTGGACGGCACTGCGTCTGCCGGAAGACCGCAAACTCCACTGGAAGGTCAAGCCCATTTTTGAGGGCAATACCTGCGAACCCTATTCCGGGGCCTTCAGCTTTACCACCGGCCTGATCGCGCCGCCGCCCACGGGCTTGGAGGAGCAGGTTTTGGCTGCGGTGCAGGTCTTTCCCAACCCTGCAACGGCCGGGAGTGCACTGCGTTTGGATGCCCCGTTACACGGCATCTGGACAGCCACCTGGACGGATGCGCTGGGCCGACAGGTCCTGGTGCAGGAACAGCAGCTGGATGGTGCCTCCGCTTCCCGATGGAAAAGCCCGCTATTGCCCGCTTGGTATGTGGTGCAATGGCGTTCGCCTTCCGGCGAAAGCTTCCGCCAACCGGTGCTGCTGCGCTGATCAGCCCGCAAGGGCCTCTCCCTTGCTGCAGCCGCGTTACAGCGCTTCCCAGCGCAGGTCCCAGGCTGGGCAACCCGGCCGCGGGGCTACCCGCTTGTCCAGACCCCAGCCCGGTACCCAGAGGATGCGTTCGCCGCAGGCGAGGACCAGGACGTCTTTTTTGGCCGCCGGCGTGACCTTGCGGTCCGTCAAATAGCGTTTCAGGCTCCGCTTTTTACCCCCGGGCAAGGGATGGAAATAGTCGCCGCTGCGCCAGGGTCGGATCACCCACGCGGGGAAATCCCCCGGACGCGCATCCGGCGTACGTGATTCTTGCGAACGGGCATCAACCCGCTGCTCGGCCATCATCCGGGCCAGGGCGCCAGCGTCCATCCAGACCCGGTCGGAAGGGTTGGGCAGCGCACTGCGCGCACCGGAATTGTCCTGGCTGCGGTGGTGCTCCACCATGCGGGCCTTCACCTTGTGGCCGGGCACTGCCAGCACCCGAAGCCGCCCCTGTTCCATGGCCATGCGCAGGGGAGGGGCAGCCAAGACTTTCGGGAGAGTGGGTGCTGCACACGGATTGGCCGTTGAAGTCTGGCCTGGCAAAAACAGCAGCCGGTCCCGGTCCAGGACCATACGGCCTTCCGGGAAATGCCATTGGGCTCCACTGGCGCTGGAATGCGGGGTCTGTATCCGGGCCCAGCATTCGGCAGCCTGCGCGCGTTCGGCACCCAGGCCTTTGAGCCGGCTTTCCAGCAACAGGGCTGCTGCGGGATGGCGGCGCAGGCGCCTGAGATCCCAGGCTTCTCCTGGATGGTCCAGGGGCAGACGCAGGGCAGCTGTGGCCGCTTCCAGGCCGGCGCGGTATAGGACAGCGGTTTGGGCAAAGCGTTCGCCCGCACGGGCGAGCACCCGTTTACTGCCGGGACGCATGCGCTCCATTTGCGGCAGCAGTTCCAGGCGGATTTGGTTGCGCCAATATGTGGACTGTGCATTGCTGCGGTCCTCCCGCCAGGGCAGGCCGATGCATTCGGCCGCGGCACGCAAGGCCGCTTTGGGCAGCGGGAGCATGGGCCGGATGAAGCCCTCGTGCCTCGGGCGAATGCCCGCCAGTCCCTCCACACCACTGCCGGCCATCAGGCGCATCACCACGGTTTCGGCCTGATCGTCGGCGTGGTGCGCCGTGGCCACGGCGTGCGCGGATGCCATGCCTTTGAGCTCCAGCAACCAGGCGCGGCGGGCATTGCGCGCCTGCATTTGCACCGATTGGCCCGCCTGTGATTCGCCTACGGCGAAAGCCCGAACCCGCAGGGGCAGCTGCCATTGGTGGGCCATGGCCTCCACAAAGGCCTGGTCGGCCGCCGATTCCGCGCCCCGCAGACCAAACTGGCCATGGGCCAGGATCAAAGGCATGTTCAGGCTATGCAAGGTCCAGGCGAGCACGGTAGAGTCCAGACCACCGGAAACGGCCAGGATGATGCGGCGTCCCGGTGCCAGGCGGCAGGGGCCAAAGAGCTGTTCCCGAACCGTTTCCAGCACCTGGCCAGCCGCGGCAAGGGCCGGATCGGATGCCGCATTGGCGGCAAGGTGTGTGTAGGGTGGGGGAAAGATGGCTTGGGACACGGGTAACGCCTTGTTTTGCGGTGCGTGCAAGGGGCTTCGTCGGGCTGCGGGCAAGCTGCAGGAAAGGCGCAACTCCGGTCCGTCGGACGCGTATCGAACGCCTATGCATCGCCTATGCTGGGGGCCGCGGATGCGCTTGTTCGGTGCTATATTCGCACCGCGAATTTTCGCGTTTCAAGGGCCTTCCCAGCCCAGCGTTGTTCGCCTGCGGGCGTATGGATCGATTCAAACCGACCAGCTTCCGCTCAACCCAGTCTCCTACATCCGACCTACCGCATGAAGATCCTCGTTTGCGTCAGCAAGGTGCCCGACACCACCACGAAAATTGCCTTTACCGACAACAACACCAAGTTCAATGAGGCGGGCGTGCAATTCATCGCCAACCCCTACGACGAATGGTATGCCCTCGTACGGGCTGTTGAGCTCAAAGAGCAGCTGGGCGGAGAGGTTTGTGTGATCAACGTCGGTCCGGCAGCCAACGAACAGGTCATCCGCAAATGCCTGGCCATCGGTGCCGACAAAGCCATCCGCGTGGACGCCGAGCCGAGCGACGCGCTTTTTGTGGCCAAGCAGATTGCCGCGCAGGCCAGCGGCTATGACATGATCCTGCTGGGTAAGGAAACCATCGATTACAACGGTTCGGTGCTTGGTGGCATGCTGGCCGAGCTCTTGGACCTGCCCTATGTCTCCCTGTCTTCCAAGCTGGAAATGGATGGCACGAGCGCCACCATCACCCGCGACATCGAAGGCGGCAAGGAAGTGCTCAAGGTTTCCACCCCCTTTGTGGCCAGCGCGCAAAAAGGCATGGCCGAAGCACGCATTCCCAACATGCGCGGCATCATGCAGGCCCGCAGCAAGCCCCTTGAAGTGGTGGCTGCCGTGGACGCCCAGCCGGGTTCCAAGGTGCAATCCTACGCCCTGCCCGAAGCCAAAGGCGATGTCAAGCTGATCGACCCGGAGCAGATGGACGAACTGGTTCGCCTCCTGCACGAGGAAGCCAAAGTCATCTAAGCTGCCCTGCACGCCCCAATTCCCTTCCAAGCATCCATCCGGTAAGCACCGTCCTATGTCCGTACTCGTCTACGCCGAACTCACTGAAGGCCAAACCAAGAAGAGCACCCTCGAAGCCGTGTATTATGGCGCCCAAATCGCCCAGAAGCGCGGCACCGACTGCGTGGCCGTAGCCATCGGCCCGGCCGATGAAGGCGTTTTGCAAGGCCTGGGGGCCTATGGCGCTTCCAAAGTCCTGCACGCCTCCGGCGAAGCCTTTGCCCAGTTTCAGTCCCGCACCTACGCCAAAGCCATCGCCGATGCGGCTTCGCAGGCTGGGGCCGATATCGTGGTCCTTTCCCACAACAGCAGCGGCAAGGCCCTGGCTGGCCGTGTAGCCATCCGCCTCGACGCGGGTCTGGCCAGCGGTGTGAGCGGCATGCCTTCCGGCGAAGGCGCCCTGACCGTGCGCAAGCCGGTGTTCTCGGGCAAGGCCTTCGCCGAGGTCGAAGTCCTCGGCGATAAAAAGGTCCTCAGCCTCAACCCGAATTCCTTTCAGCCGCAAGCCGGCGAAGGTTCCGCGGCCGTGGAAGCCTTCAACCCCGACGCCGCCCCGGCCGATGCCGAGGTGCTCAAGCGCGAAACGCTGAGCGGCGATGTGGTACCGCTGCCCGAAGCCGAACTGGTGGTCAGTGGCGGCCGTGGCCTCAAAGGCCCGGAAAACTGGGGCATCGTAGAGGAATTGGCCCAGGCCCTCGGTGCCACGACTGCCTGCAGCCGCCCGGTAGCCGACACCGGCTGGCGCCCTCACCACGAACACGTTGGACAGACGGGTGTGGCCATCAAGCCGAATTTGTACATTGCCATAGGCATTTCCGGCGCCATTCAGCATTTGGCGGGCGTCAACCAGAGCAAGACAATCGTGGTCATCAACAAAGACCCCGAAGCGCCCTTCTTCAAAGCTGCGGATTACGGCGTAGTCGGTGATGCCTTTGACGTGGTGCCCCGACTTACCGAAGCGGTCAAACGCCAGCAGCAATCCTGAAACTGAGCGTGTCCCAAAGGGATGTGCAGGGCAGGTTTGGACCTCGGCCGCACTAGCCGATGAGCAGGTTTTGCGGCAACGCACGCAGCGCCATGGACCTGCAGAACGGTGCTGCATCCCGATCTACGATCCATTAGGCTATCTTTCCAACAAGGACCTGGGTATGGAGAAAATCAAACTGGAGATCATTGCCTTGCAAAGCAGCCGGTCCCAGTCCACGTCGTATGCAGTGGTCCTGGGCGAGATGACGGGACGGCCCAAACGCCGCCTGCCCATCGTCATCGGGGCCTTTGAAGCCCAGGCCATCGCGGTAGCGATTGAAAAAATCACCCCCACCAGGCCCCTGACCCACGACCTGATCAAGAACATCTTCGGGATGATGGATGTGGAACTGCAGGAGATCGTCATTGACAACTTGCAGGAGGGCATCTTTTACTCCAAGTTGGTCTGCCTCAAAGAAGGCCGTGAAATCGAAATCGATTCCCGCACCAGCGACGCCCTGGCCCTGGCCGTGCGTTTCAAGTGCCCGATCTATACCTACGGATTCATCCTCGAAGCGGCCGGCATCATCCTGGAAGAAGACGATCCACTGACCGAAGGAAAAAGCCCGGAGAAAAAGGAGGAACCGGAGGGGGCCAAGGTGGAAGCCAGCGGCAGCAACCCCAACGCACCGCTGGACCAGTGGAGCACCGAAGACCTCAACGAGAAGCTCAAGGTGGTGCTGGACAGCGAAGACTACGAAAAGGCCATCCGGATCCGGGATGAACTGGAACGCCGCAAGCGGGACAACAGCTAGTGCAGACTAAGCGGCGTTCATGGAAATTTTGCGTGCGGTACTGGGCTTGATCGTGTTTGTGGCGCTCGCCTGGGCCATGAGCCGCGAACGCCGTTCGGTCAATTGGCGCCTGGTCGGATCGGGCATTGTCTTGCAGTTTGGCATTGCACTGCTGGTGCTGAAAGTACCGGAAGTCAAAAACGGCTTTGATGCCGTGGCAGCGGCGTTTACCAACCTGCTCCAGTACTCGGAAAAAGGTGCGGATTTTGTTCTGGGCCCCTGGCCGGGAGATGTGCACGTTGGGGTGCCGGACGGCGAAGGCGGCATGACCTTCCAGCGGGTCGGGTTCATTTTTGCCTTCAAGGTCCTGCCCACCATCCTGTTTTTCTCGGCCTTTTCTGCCGCCCTCTATTACCTCGGTTTGTTGCAGTTGATTGTCCAGGCCTTTGCCTGGGTGATGAGCAAAACCATGCAATTGTCCGGTGCCGAAAGCCTGGCCGCAGCAGCCAACGTGTTCATCGGCCAGACCGAGGCCCCGCTCGTGGTCAAGCCCTACCTCGAGCGCATGACCCGCTCGGAGATCATGTGCCTGATGACCGGTGGCATGGCCACCATTGCAGGAGGCGTATTCGGAGCGTATGTGGCCATCCTGGGAGGGACCGATCTGGAGGAGCAACGGCGTTTTGCCGCCCACCTGCTTTCCGCCTCCATCATGTCGGCACCCGCTGCGGTCGTGATGGCCAAAATCCTGGTTCCCGAACCCCGTGGGGCGGTGGTGGACCGGAGCCTGCGCATTCCGCGCGAAGACGTGGGATCCAACATCCTGGACGCCATCGCCAACGGCACGCGGGATGGGCTGCGCCTGGCCGTCAACGTGGGGGCCATGTTGCTGACTTTCACGGCCTTCATGTACCTGGTCAATGGCATTTTGCTTTGGGTCGGCGGATGGTCCGGCCTCAATGCCGCCATCCAGGCTGCCGGGGTATACGACGGTTTGACCCTGCAATACCTCTTGGGCAAGCTCTTCTCGCCTTTTGCCTGGCTTTTGGGCGTTGACCTGGCGGACCTGACCCGGGTGGGGCAGGTGTTGGGGGAGAAGACCATCCTCAACGAATTTTTTGCCTATGCCACCCTGGGTGACCTCAAATTCAGCGGGGCGTTTGAATCCGACAAGTCGGTGGTGATCGCCACCTATGCCTTGTGCGGCTTTGCCAATTTTGCCTCCATCGGCATTCAGATCGGCGGTATTTCCGCCCTGGCACCCGGACAGCAGCGCACCCTGGCGCAATTGGGTTTCCATGCCCTGGTTGGCGGTACCCTGGCCTGTTTCATGACCGCTGCCATTGCGGGCATTTTGGTCTGAATACGGCCATAC
>JAUIHG010000410.1 GCA_030432405.1 Bacteroidia bacterium
TGGACCGGATCGCCTATGAGGTGTTCCGCGACCTGGAACTGACCGCCGAAAAGGTGACGACACCGCTGACCGAAATGCAAGCTCCTGTAGTTGCAGGGAAAAAGCTGGTGCTGGCGCCGATCCTGCGGGCAGGCCTGGGCTTGATGGAGGGCATGCTGGATCTGATGCCGTCGGCCCGGGTGGCGCATATTGGTCTCTACCGGGACCACAAAACCCTCGAAGCAATCGAGTACTACTTCAAAACACCCGATCATCTGGAAGAGCGCATGGTTGCCCTGGTCGACCCCATGCTGGCAACCGGCAACACTGCCATCGCGGCCGCCCAGCGCTTCAAAGAAGCGGGCGCTGGCGAGATCCGCTTCATCTGTTTGTTGGCTGCGCCGGAAGGCATTGCCAAATTCACGGCAGCCCATCCCGACGTGCCGGTCTATACGGCTTCTATCGACAGCCACCTGAACGAACTAGGCTATATCGTGCCCGGCTTGGGCGATGCCGGAGACCGGATGTTCGGCACCAAATAAACGGCGGGGCTATACCGCTCTGCGTTTGATTTTTGAAGGGAAACCAACACCTTGACCGCCATCCGCCTTGGTATGCTAACTCCGTCGTCCAACACGGTGCTGGAGCCTTATACGGCCGCAATGCTGACGGATGTGCCGGGCGTGACAGCCCATTTCGGCCGGTTCAGAGTGACGCAAATTACCATGGACGCGGGCGCCCAGGCCCAGTTTATGCTGGAGCCGATGCTAGCCGCCGCCGAATTGCTGGCTGACGCCAAGGTGGATGCGATTTGTTGGAACGGCACCTCAGCCGGCTGGTTGGGCTTCGAACAGGACGACGCCTTGTGTGCCGCCATTACAGAGCGCACAGGGATTGCTGCCTGCTCCGCCGTTCTGGGCATCAATGCGCTGTTTCAGCGGCAAGGGGTCAAAACATTCGGCCTTGTGTCACCCTACACGGACGAGATACAGGACCGGATCATCGCCAACTATGCCTCCCACGGCGGGCAATGCATCGCTGACCGGCGGTTGCACATCACCGAAAACTTTGCCTTCGCTACCGTGCCTGAA
>JAUIHG010000014.1 GCA_030432405.1 Bacteroidia bacterium
TTCCTCCAATGGACCTCATGACCGTTCTGATGTTGGATACGCTCAACGGCATTGCTGCCCTGGGCGGTGGCATTGCAGCCATCGGTGCCGGCCTTGGCATCGGCAAAATCGGTTCCAGCGCTGTTGAAGCCCTGGCCCGTCAGCCCGAAGCCGAAGGCATGATCCGCACCAACATGATCATCACCGCCGCCCTCATCGAGGGTGTGGCCCTGTTTGCGGTGGTGGTTGCGCTGCTGCAAGGCTGATCCACGCATCAACCCCATGAACCGAAAGGTGCCTCCCGGCGGTTGGCCGGCCGGCCCTTTCGGGTTCAGGGTTGGGTTCGGGTTGGTCTTCGCCGGATGCATCCGGCGCCCCAAGCCTGCCCGACCAAACGCAGCGACCGCAGAAAAAGAAGCATTCCCCAAAACGCCCCGTTAGCCGTTTTCCCCATGGCCATCCTTGCCAACGCCTTCAGCCTGATTACCCCGGATTTCGGGCTCTTCTTCTGGACCATGCTGACCTTCGTGATCCTCTGGATCATCCTGGGCCGCTTTGCGTTCAAACCCATCAACAAATCCCTGCGGGAGCGCGCCGACAACATCCAGGACGCGCTGCGCAAGGCCGACCAGGCCAAGGCCGAGATGGCCTCCTTGCAGGCGGACCATGAAAAGATGAAGGCCGAGGCCAGCGAAGAGCGCGCCCGCATCATCGCCGAGGCCCGCCAGACAGCCGCCACCCTGGTGGAGGAAGCCCGCGAGCAGGCCACCGCCGAAAAGGACCGCATCGTGGCCCAGGCCAGCGAGGAGATCCACAACCAGAAAATGGCCGCCCTGGTGGATGTCAAAAACCAGGCCGGTAACATGGCCCTGGACATCGCCGAAAAGGTGCTGCGCCGCGAGCTCGGCCAGCGCGATTCCCAGGAGGCCTACGTCAAGGACCTGGTCAACGAATACAACGCCAACTGATCGACCGGCGTCAATGCCCGGCCCGACTACGGCCAGGCGCACCCCATTCCCCGACCCCAGAGCAGCATTCCAGGCATGTCCGCATCCCGTTTATCCGCCCGCTACGCCAAAGCCCTCATGGGCCTGGCCGTTGAGCAAAACCAGCTCGAGGAACTGACGGCCGACGTGCGCAAACTGGAAGCCCTCGTGGAGGGCAGCGCCGAATTGCGCATGCTGCTGCGCAGCCCCATCATCCAGCCCAAGAAGAAGCGGCCGATGCTGGAAATGATCTTCAAGGACCGTTTCCATCCGCTGCTGTGGAACTTCATGGACATCCTGCTGCGCAAGCACCGCGAGATGCACCTGGTGGACATGGGCAACGCGTTTCTGGACCTTTACAACCAGCGCAAGAACATCACGCGTGTCTCCATCGCCACGGCTTCGCCGGTAGGCGAAGACACGCTTCAGGCCATTGCTGCCAGCCTCAAGGCAGAAAGCGATGGCTCCATCGAACTGAGCAGCACCGTGGATGAAGACCTCATCGGCGGCTACGTGATCCAGTACGGTGGCCAGCGCTACGACGCCAGCGTTTCGCGCAACCTCAAGCGCCTGCGCAAGGCCTTTGACGACAACGCTTACATCCGCAAATTCTGATCGCCTTCCGGCGAACCCCCATACGGCCCTCAAGCCAGGACCACCCTTTAGAGACAACCCGCCATGGTAGAAGTCAAGCCCGACGAAATCAGCGCCATCCTCCGGCAGCAACTGTCCAACTTCCAATCGGAAGCCGAGCTGGAAGAAGTCGGTACCGTCCTGCAGGTCGGCGACGGCATTGCGCGCATTTACGGCCTCTCCAACGCCCGCGCCGGTGAATTGGTCGAGTTCGCCAACGGCGTACGCGCCATTGTGCTGAACCTGGAAGAGGACAACGTGGGTGTCGTGCTCATGGGGCCCTCCGAGGAAATCAAGGAAGGCGACACCGTCAAGCGCACCGGCATCATCGCCTCCATCAAGGTGGGCGAGAAGATGGTCGGCCGCGTGGTCAACACCCTGGGTGAGCCCATCGACGGCAAAGGCCCCATCGAAGGCGAGCTGTACGACATGCCCCTGGAGCGCAAGGCCCCGGGTGTGATCTACCGCCAGCCGGTCAACGAGCCGCTGCAGACGGGCATCAAGGCCATCGACGCCATGATCCCCATCGGCCGCGGCCAGCGTGAACTCATCATCGGCGACCGCCAAACGGGCAAGTCTGCCATTGCCCTGGACACCATCATCAACCAGAAGGAGTTCTACGAGCGCGGCGAGCCGGTTTTCTGCATCTACGTGGCTGTGGGCCAGAAGGCCTCCACGGTGGCCCAGGTGGCCAAGACCCTGGAGCGCTATGGCGCCATGGACTACACGGTCATCGTCTCCGCTGCTGCTGCCGACCCCGCGCCGCTGCAGTTCTACGCGCCCTTTGCCGGCGCCGCCATCGGCGAGTACTTCCGCGACACGGGCCGCCCGGCCCTGATCGTGTACGATGACCTCTCCAAGCAGGCCGTGTCCTACCGTGAGGTTTCCCTGTTGCTGCGCCGCCCTCCGGGCCGCGAAGCCTACCCCGGTGATGTATTCTACCTGCACAGCCGCCTTTTGGAGCGCGCCGCCAAGATCATCAACAACGACGCCATTGCGGCGGAGATGAACGACCTGCCCGACTCCCTGAAGGGCAAGGTGAAGGGTGGCGGTTCGTTGACGGCCCTGCCGATCATCGAAACCCAGGCCGGTGACGTGTCGGCCTACATCCCGACCAACGTCATCTCCATTACCGACGGCCAGATCTTTCTGGAGTCCAACCTGTTCAACTCCGGCGTCCGTCCGGCCATCAACGTGGGTATTTCGGTATCCCGTGTAGGGGGCTCGGCCCAGGTGAAGTCCATGAAGAAGGTGGCCGGTACGCTGAAGCTCGACCAGGCGCAATACCGCGAACTGGAAGCCTTTGCCAAGTTTGGCAGCGACCTGGACGCGGCCACGATGAACGTGCTCGAAAAGGGCAAGCGCAACGTGGAGATCCTCAAGCAGCCCCAGTTTGCGCCGGTGACGGTCGGTAACCAGGTGGCCATGATCTACCTGGGCACAAAGGGCCTGCTGCGCGCAGTGCCGGTGGACAAGGTGCGGGAGTTTGAAGCCTCCTTCCTGGCCCACATGGAAGCCCACCACAAAGACACCCTCGACCAGCTCGCCGCCGGGAAATACACCGACGAGCAGACCAGCATCCTGGAGCGCGAAGCCAAGGAAATGGTCAAGCAATACGAAGCCTGATCCGGGTACGCCGCAACGCATAGCCTCCCTCTGACCCCAAGTTGTTTTCGCGCGCCCGCGCGAACACCCGCCACAAGAATCCGCCCATGTCCGGCAAGCTAAAAGAAGTCCGCACCCGGATCGGTTCCGTGAAAAACACGCAGCAGATCACCAAGGCCATGAAAGTGGTCTCGGCGGCCAAGCTGCGCAAGGCCCAGGACGCCATCCTGCGGATGCGTCCCTATTCGGTTAAGATGACGGAAATTTTGGGCAACCTGGCGGCGGCGGTCAAGGAGGAGGTGTCCATTCCCCAGGCCGAAGTGCGGCCCATCCAGAAGGTGCTGCTTGTGGCCGTGACCTCCGACCGCGGCCTGTGCGGCGGATTCAACAGCGCTGTAGTCAAGCAGATCAAGGCCCTGGCCACCGGGACCTATGCCCAGCAGGCTGCAGCCGGTCAACTCTACGTCATGTCGATCGGCAAAAAGGCCTTCGAAGCCTTTGGCCGCTTGCCCTACCCGACGGAAAACGCCCACTGGGAACTGATGGGCAACCTGGATTATGCCGGCGCCAAGGCAGTGTCGGACGCGTTGAAGGAGGCCTTCGCCAACGGCGCATTTGACCGCATTGACGTGGTCTACAACAGCTTCAAAAACGCGGCCACCCAGATCATGATGGTGGAGCAGTTCCTGCCCATCAAGCCGATTGAAGCCGAGGCCGACAAGGGCGACGCCAACATCGATTTCATCTTCGAGCCGGACCGCGACACCATGGTCCAGGAACTCGTACCGCGCATCCTCGACACCCAATTTTTCCGCTGCCTGCTGGACTCCAACGCCGCCGAACACGGCGCACGGATGACGGCCATGGACCAGGCCACGGACAACGCCGAGGAACTGCTCAAGGACCTGCGCATCAGCTACAACCGCGCCCGCCAGGCCTCGATTACCACCGAGCTCACGGAGATCGTCTCCGGTGCGGCCGCTCTGGCCGAAGGCTAAGCGGAGGCCCGTTTGGGTGTGCCGGCCTGCGGTGTGCGCTTCATGGCGTTTCGTGGGGAGGCCAAAGCCCTTTTGCTTCCTGCCGGTCCAGGCCCTTTCCCCGTGTTCATCCACCCGTTATCCACGCCGCCTGCCGGCGAAGGTTTTGCATGCGGTGCGGGGCTGCGCGGCGCGTAACTTCACCCGTCATGATGGACGCAACCCCCCATTCGGAAAGCTCGGAGGCTTCGGTCAAGGACCTGACCGAGGAACAGGATACGGCCCCGGCCGAAGACGCCCAGCCGGAAGGACATTCCGAGGCGGAAGATCAGCCTGTAGCGGAAAATCAGCCCGAACAGGAAGATCAAAACGGAACGGAAGGTCAAGCCCAGGCGGATGCTGAGGCGGATGAAGCCGACGAGCCCGAGGCAGCAGAAGAAGAGAGCGATGCGGCGGCGTCGGATACGCCCTCGGCGCAGGAAGAGGCCGCAGCCGATGCCCTGCCCAGTGTGGACGTACTGCAGGCGGCTATGGCGGAAGTCCGCATGGCCGATGACGACACCGAACTTCCGGAGGCCCCGCCTTTCCAGGTGGAAGACCTGGACAAGCACGTGGAGGCCCTCGTGTTCACGGCTGATGCACCGGTGCAGCCGGCCGATGTGGTCGATGCACTCAACCGCGCTCACGGCCTGGAATTGGACCCCAATGTGGTGCGCAACCACCTTGAAGCCCTCTGCGAGAAGTACGCGGAAGCGCATTTTCCCTTCCAGGTGGTGGAATCCGGTGGTGGCTACCGCTTCATGAGCAAAACGGACTACCACGAGAGCATTTCGTATTTCCTGAACCTCAAGTCCAAGCGGCGCCTCAGCCGTGCGGCCATGGAGACGCTGGCCATCATCGCCTACCGGCAACCGGTCAGCAAATCGGAAGTGGAAAACATCCGCGGCGTAAGCTGCGACTACTCCATTCAGAAGCTCCTCGAAAAGGAACTGATCGAGATCTCCGGCCGGGCCGACACCCCGGGCAAACCCCTGTTGTACAGCACGAGTGTGGCCTTCATGGACCACTTTGGCATCAATTCGGTGGACGACCTGCCCAAGCTCAAGGAGTTTGAGCAGGCCGGTCAGGAATTGGGCATTTCGCCGGAGGCACTCGATCCCGAACAGTTGAGCGGCGAGGCGCCCATGCCCGAGCGCGCCCAAACCACGGGCGATGGACCGGACGTCTACGGCCCTGAAAGCAGCGCAGACCTGGATCCGGAAGCCACCGCAACCGCTGAAACCGAGGCTGTTCCCCAACAAACTCCCGACGATGGCCAAGCAAGCGCCGAAGTCCGGCAAGCATCCGGATCGGAAGAAGGCGGGCAAGAAGGCCTCGAAGCCGAAGCCACCGCTCAAGCCGAAGCTGAAATCAAAGCAGAAGCCCAAGCCGGGGAGCACGACGCAGCCCCCGAAGCAGCAGGAGACGCGGCCGACGACCCGGAAATCGACGCAGAAGCCGATCCAAAAGTCGACCGGGCAGCCGCCGAATCGGCAGCCGAAACGCCCCACGATGGGGAAGACGACGAAGCCGGCTCCGAAAAGCGCGGCTAACACCAAGGGAAAGCCGCGCAACACCACCGGGTTGATGGAGCCCATGCGGCTCAACCGATTTTTGGCCCATGCCGGGATCGCCTCCCGGCGAAAAGCAGATGCCCTGATCCGCGAAGGCCGCGTGACCCTTAACGGTACTGTGGTCGAGGAGCTGGGCATCATGGTTGAGCCCGATGATGCGGTCCTCTTTGACGGCAATCCCGTCCAGGCCGAAAGGCCGGTCTACATCCTGCTCAACAAGCCCAAGGGCTTTATCACCACCACGGACGACGACCGCGACCGCCGGACGGTTATGGACCTCATCAAGGCAGCCGGCGCACAGCGGGTGTATCCGGTCGGGCGCCTGGACCGACAGACCAGCGGATTGCTGCTGCTGACCAACGACGGGGCCCTGGCCGAACAGCTGATGCATCCCCGTTACGAAGTGGAAAAGCTGTACGCCGTCTCCCTGGACAAACCCCTGTCCGAACGCGACCACGCCAAAATCGAGGCCGGGCTGACCCTGGACGACGGCCCCGTCCAGGTGGACGCCGTGCGTTTTCCCAAGGAGGACAACCGCAAGGAAGTGGGGCTGGCCATCCACAGTGGCCGCAACCGCATTGTGCGCCGGATTTTTGAGCATCTTGGCTACCGCGTGGTGCACCTGGACCGCGTCATCTACGCGGGCCTGACCAAAAAGGACCTGCCGCGCGGCAAATGGCGCTTCCTCCAGCGCCGCGAGCTCAATGCCCTCAAGCACCTGGGCATGGGCAAGAAGCGGAAGGGCGGCGACGAAGCGCACAGCGCCTGAACGCCGTTGGTCAGTCAGCACACCGGCGTGCGCCTGGAAAGCATCCCGGACTGCTTTAAAGCTGACGCCTGCCCGCGCTATCTTTCCAAGGCGTACCGCTACCACCCGCCCATGTCCCGTTTCAAACTCCTGCTCGCCCTCTCGGTGGCGGGCCTGTCTGCCCTGACCGTTTTTGTGTTCGCCGGAGGCGAAAAACACGCCCAGCCCGAAGTCCAACACCGTGCCCAGGGGGCCCCGGCTGCCACCGGGCACAGCACAGCCGCCGCCTTGGACCCCTGGCAAAAGCTGGCCGACAAGCAGCGCCCCGCCGACCACTGGCATGCCCTGCGCAGCTGGCCGGACGGGAGACTCGATTGGCCGGCCTACGAACGCGGCATAAGCGAAGCCCTCCAGCGCCGCCAGGGAATGGCCCAACAGCGGGCCGACCGCGTTTGGCAGCCGATCGGACCAACCAACATCGGAGGGCGCATCAACACCATCGCCGTGGACCCGACCGATGCCAATACCTGGTATGTGGGCTGTGCTTCAGGCGGGGTGTTCAAGACCACGGACGCGGGCGCCAACTGGACGCCAATTTTTGACGAACAGCCCTTCCTGCCCATCGGCGACATTGAAATCGATCCGCACAATCCCCGCGTGCTCTACGTCGGCACCGGCGACCCGAACGTGACCGGCTTCCCCTTTGTGGGCGACGGCCTGTGGCGCTCCACGGATGCGGGTGCCACCTGGACCAACATCGGCCTGGAGGAAACCCGGATTATCTCGCGTGTGCGGGTGCACCCGATGGACTCCAACCTGCTTTATGTGGCGGCCATGGGGCTGCCGATGGCCACCAACCCCGACCGGGGCGTGTACAAGAGCACCGACCGCGGGGCTACCTGGACCCGACGGCTCTACATTTCCGACAGCACCGGCATGAGCGACCTGCTCATTGACCCCACCGACCCCAACCGCTTGTGGGCCTGCGGCTGGGACCGCGTGCGCCGCAGCAATTACAGCATCGTCTACGGACCGGGCGCGCGGGTCTACCGCAGCCTGGACGGCGGCTTGAACTGGAGCGCGGTCTACGGCACGCCCGGAGCACAACAGTGCCGGATCGGCCTGGATCAGGACCCCGCGGATCCGGATCACCTCATTGCCCAGGTGATCGCCGGAGGCAGTTCATCAGCCCCCTTGTTTGAAACCGATGCCCTGGTGGAATCCTTCGATGGCGGCGACAACTGGACCCCCTACAACGTGTCCTTTCCCAACAGCGAAAACGCCATGGGCGGCTTCGGCTGGTATTTTGGCAAGCCGCGCTTCAATCCCTTTGTGCCCGGAGAGGTGCACATGCTGGGCGTCAACCTGTGGCGCACCCAAAACGCGGGCATCAGCTGGTCGGAGCTCGCGCCTTCGGGGCTGGTGCACGCCGACAAACACGACATGGTCTGGCAGGACGCCAGTACCGCCCTTCTGGCCACCGATGGCGGCTTGTTCCGCACCACCAACGGCGGCAGCTCCTGGACCCGCGTTGACGATATCCCCAATACCCAGTTCTATCGGGCCACGCTCAATCCACACGCCTCCGGCGAAGTCTGGGGTGGTGCCCAGGACAACGGCACCAGTTCCAATTCTGGCGTGGGTAAGGATTGGGATTACCGTTTTGGCGGCGACGGCTTTCATGCGGATTTCAACCCGGCCAACCCCAGCATCGTATTCGCGGAGTACCAAAACGGGGCCATTGTGCGCAGCACGGATGGCGGCCTGTTTTTCGACTGGTTTGCCAATACCCTGCCCTTCGCCGACCGGCGGAACTGGGACATGCCCTATGTGCATTCCAAGTTTGTCGAGGAGGTCTATGCGGGTACTTACCGGCTGTACCGTTCGCCGTCAGGCGGATTCAGCGACAACTGGACACCCGTCTCCGGCGACCTGACCAAAGGCATTTTGACCTTTGCCAATTACCATACGCTGACCACCATCGCCGAAAGTCCGCTGAACCCGGGGCTGATCTATACCGGCGCATCCGACGGACGGGTGAGCCGCACCGACGATGGCGGGGGCTCCTGGATCACGCTGGACCCCAACGGCCTGCCCAACCGCTACGTGACGGATGTGGAGGCCTCCTTCCTGGACACCAACCGTGTTTACGTGGTGCACAGCGGCTACAAAAACAACGACAACACCCCGTTGATCCACACCAGCGCAGACCGCGGCGCTACCTGGACCTCTATCGCCGGAAGTGGGGCCTCGGGCCTGCCCCAACTGGGCATCAACAACCTGGAAATCAGTCCCTACAACGACTCCACGCTCTTTGTGGCCAACGATGCCGGGGTTTACGCCACGACCGATATGGGGCAGAACTGGTTTGTCCTGGCCACCGGCATGCCGAGCGTCAATGTGTATGATCTGGAGCTGGATACGGCCTCCGGCGAACTCATTGCCGCCACCCACGCGCGTTCCATGTACCGCACCGATGTGTCCGACCTGCTGACCCCACCCCAGGATTCGGTGCCCTCGGGGCTTGCAGCGCTGCCGCCGGGCCTTCGCCTGCAGGCGTGGCCCAATCCCGCTTCCGAGCGGCTGCACCTGGGCTGGGACAACCCTGCAGGGGCTACCGCATTGCTGTCGGCCTACGATGCGCAAGGACGCCTGATCCACCAGGGGCCCCTGACCGACGGAACGGCCGTGTTGGATTGCAGCGCATGGCCCAGAGGCCTGGTTTTGCTGCATGTCCGCCTGTCCGGCGAAGCCCAGACGCCCGTCCCCGTGCTGCCGCTGGTGCTGCGTTGACGCCCGCGTCAAGCCAGGTCGCCATATGTGACATCAAAGTTTTTTGTCCCGCATGGGCCGAAACGGCCGAATTTTGGGTCAAAACCGAACACAAGTTATGGGTACTTGTGACAGGGTTGTTTTGGGCCATTTATGCTGGCTGTTGTTCAAGTGTGTCTTTTCCCCGTGCGAATGCGTTCGATATACACTTTGGTTGTGTCGTGTATATGATTGTTAATCAACGTATTGTGGCGTTGATTTTTTTTCTGTGACCAAAGCTTGCTCCGCAGGTCAAAAGCCCGGATAATGCCTCTTGGTTTTCCCAATGTGGGAGGACTACGTCCGTATTATCTGATCAGGAACAGGAGGCAGAATCCAAGACACCCAATCCATCCAGATGGACCTGTGTGACGGCCTGAGCGTGCGCCGTATGTCCATCCAAACCCCAATCAACATGTTGAACCGTTTCCTCCATTGTTTAAAGCCCACCAACAAGCGATGGCCCTTGTCGGCTGTATTGCTGCTATTGGTAGGCTTGACCGGAACCTTGCAAGCACAACGGGTCACCGACGGCCTGGTCGTGCTGTACGATTTTCAGGAAGGTGCCGGAAGCACCATCCACGACATCTCTGGTGTTGGCACGGCCATGGACCTGACCATTGCCGATCCAAGCCAGGTGACCTGGTTGGCCGGTGGCGGCCTTCAGGTGCACGGCAACGCCATTGCCAAAACGAGTGGTTCAGCCAACAAGCTGTACAACGCCATCACCTCCACCGATGCCTTCAGTGTGGAGGCCTATGTGCGTCCGCTGAACACCACCATGTCCGGCCCGGTGCGCATTGCCTCTATGTCGGTAGATCCCAGCAACCGGAACTTCATGCTGGGCCAGGAAAACGCATCCTACCGGGGCCGCAACCGCAGCAACAGCAACTGGAACGGCACCCCGGATGTCAATACGGGCGGTGCTACGGTGGAAACCGCACTACAGCACGTTGTGTACACCCGCGGCACGGACGATGTGGAACGCATCTATGTGGACGGGGCCGAAGTGGTCTCCTATTCCCGCAGCGGCAATTGTGCCGGATGGAATTCCGGTTATGCGTTTGCGCTCTTCAACGAGATGACGATGAACCGCTCCTGGAAGGGAGATATTTATACGGTTGCCGTTTACAAGAAGGCCCTGAGCAACGCGGAAGTCATTCAAAACCGCAACGCCAGCACCGGCAGCGGTACGGATTGCAGCTCGGATACCCACGCTCCTGTCATCAACGGTGTGCCGGCCGATGCCAGTGCCACCTGTGGCCTCCTGCCGGATGTGCCCGCGGTATGCAACAACGTGGTAACCAAATACGCCGAATCTGTCAAGCTCAACAAAGGCGTCAAGGATGCGCATAATGCGCTGAATGCTCCGGACGGCCATGTGGCCGAGTTCTACGACAACGGCGACAAGATCGAAGTCGAATTCGACAAAACCCTGCCCGCCGGGACCGAAGTGTGCATCACCTGGAAGGCCCGGGATTATACCTCTTCCTACGGCACGACGGCCTGCACGGAAGTGTGGGAGATTTCCGGCGGCACCTACCACCACACCGAAACGCTGTGCACGGATTCCAAAACGGCCTTCGTGACCCAGTGCATCACCCTGAGCTACCACACCGACAAGTTCAAGCTCCGCAACCCGGGCTCGGTGGCCGACTTTGAAGTTGACGCCATTTCCTACAGCGAAGTGCTGTGCGAACCGGGGAGCATTGTGGTGACCGACAACTGCGACGACAATCCTACGGTGACCTACACGGAAACCACCGGTGCCTGCGCCGGCGGCAGCTATGCGGTAACCCGCACCTGGACGGCCACTGACGCTGCTGGCAACAGCAGCTCGGCCAGCCAGGTCATTACCGTTGTGGACAATGAGGCTCCGGTACTCTCCGGTGCTCCGGCCGACATGACCGTGGATTGCGGTTCCATTCCTCTGGCCGATACCCTGACGGCTGTGGACGGTTGCACCGGCACCTCCTGCACCGTATTGGGTTATGACAAAGGCTCCTACCGCCGCAGCCTTTGGCTGAACGGCACGGGCCTCAGCAACGACTACGAGTGGGACGGCGGCTCCGGCAATTTTGACGTTTTCGCCGACGGTACGGCCCGCTTGACGGGTACGGTGTTCAACCACAACGACCCGAGCTGCGGCTGGGATGTGGACGTCTGGTTCACCGGTGCCTACGACTGGGCCACCTGGTCGGCCATGGGCCGCACCTACAAGCCGGGCCCCGGCACCACCGGCACGGTTTACGAAGACTGGACCTACTACGAAGTGGACGGTACGCGTTCGACCCTGACCGGCACGGGCTGCTGGGCCGGCGACGTGTTGCACATGACCAACAAGCCCTCCGACTTCAGCATGGGCCTGCAAATCGGTGTGGGCGCCAACGACATGGACGCCACCTACGGCATGTCCTTCTGGTTCTACTACACCGGTACCTTGAACGGCACGGCTGCTTCCGGCAACGGCGACTTCAACCTGGAAGGCGGTTGTGTCCTGGCGGACGAAGACAACCTGGCCTACGAATACTGGGAGTCCTCCAGCAACATCCACAGCCTGCACGACTTCTTCGGCGGAGCCGGTCCCGGTGCCCCGACGGCCACCGGCACCAGCGCCAACGCACAGGATGCCGACCACCTGGCCATCGCTCAGGTGAGCGAAAAGTACGCCATCCGCTGGACGGGTGCCATTGATGTGCCCACTGACGGCAGCTATACCTTCTACACCCGCTCGGACGATGGTTCCCGCCTCTACATCGATGGTGCCCTGATCGTCGACAACGACGGCCTGCACGCCGTGCAAGAGGAAGACGGCACGATCAGCCTGACAGCAGGATGCCACGACATCGTCATCGAGTTCTTCGAGAACACAGGCGGCAACGTCATGGAAACCCTGTGGGAAGGCCCGGGCATCGCCAAGCAGGCCATTCCGGATGCAGCTCTGCGCAATTCCTGCAGCAGCTTCACGACCGGCATTGAGGTGCCCGTCAGCTTCACGGAAACGGTGGGCTCCTGCTCCGGCGGCAGCTACACCATCACCCGTACCTGGACGGCCTCCGACGCCTGCGGCAACAGCACCAGCCACACCCAAACCATCACGGTCGAAGACCACGATGCCCCGGTGTTGAGCATGCTGCCCGCCGACATTACCCTGTCCTGCAGCGATCCGGTGCCTCCGGTACCGAGCATCACCGCCACGGACAACTGCGACATGGACGTGGTGCCGGTTTACAGCGAAGTGGTCAGCAGCCTGTCCATCGAGCGTACCTGGACGGCCACCGACGATTGCGGCAACAGCACCAGCCAAACCCAGTACATCACCATCGATCCGGACATGACGGATCCGGTCTTGAGCGGTGTGCCGGCTGACGCCACGGTGGACTGTGCCATGATCCCGGTTCCGGCTGTGGTCACGGCCACCGACGATTGCGACGGCAGTGTTGCCGTCACCTTCACGGAGACCTATGGTCCCGGCCCGGATGCCTGCCGCACCATTACCCGCACCTGGACGGCCACCGATGCGGCTGGCAACAGCGTATCGGCCAGCCAGATGATCGTGGTGGAGGACAACGAGAATCCCGTCCTGATGGGCGTGCCCGCTGACCTGACGGTGACGTGCGACGATCCGGTTCCGGGTCCTGCCACGGTAACGGCTACCGACAACTGCGACATGAGCGTGGACGTCGTGCTGAGCGAAACCACCGTGGGCAACATCATCACCCGCACCTGGACGGCTACCGACGACTGCGGCAACGTGGCCATGGCCAGCCAGCAGATCACTCTGGCACCGGATACGGAAGCCCCCATGCTGAGCGGTGTGCCTGCAGACGTTACCGTTTCCTGCGACAGCATTCCAGCCCCTGCCATGGTGACGGCCACGGATGCCTGTGATGGAACGGTTTCGGTCACCATGACCGAGGTCTTCGGTCCCGGTCCGGACGCCTGCCGCACCATCACCCGTACCTGGACGGCCATGGATGCCGCTGGCAATACCGCCTGGTCCAGCCAGGTGATCACGGTGGAAGACAACGAGGCTCCGGTGCTCGTGGGTACCCATCCCGATGCCACGGTGGAATGCGGCCACGTGCCTGCTCCGCCGGTCGTGACGGCTACGGACAACTGCGACATGGACGTTCCGGTCACCTTCAACGAGGTGCAGATCGGTTCCGGTTGCAGCTATACCATTGAGCGTACCTGGACGGCCACCGATGATTGCGGCAACACCATCTCCTACACGCAAGTGTTGACGGTGGAAGACAACCAGCCGCCGATGTTTGCCGGTGTGCCGAGCAACCGCATCATCAACTGCGATGAGCCGGTTCCTGGCCTGCCTCTCTACATCCGCGCCGAAGACGATTGCTCCGGCGACATTCCGCTGGATCTGGTGGTCACCATCGAGCCGAGCACCATCGGCTGTTACGACATCGTTCGCCGTTGGACGGCGACCGACGATTGCGGCAACAGCAAGATGTGGACCCAGTACATCAGCGTCATCGACACGGTGGCCCCGGTGCTTTCCGGTGTCCCGGCTGATGTGACCCTCGCCTGCGGCGAACCCGTGCCGGCACCGGCAACGGTGACCGCCATGGACGACTGCGACAGCCTTGCCATCGCGGTGAACTTCAGCGAGACGACCAATGCCGATGTGATTACCCGCACCTGGACGGCCATGGACGCCTGCGGCAACATGGTAAGCGCTTCGCAGACCATCACGGTCTCCGGCGATCTGGCCATTGCCAGCATCAACGTGACGGCCGCCACGGGTTGCAACACCAACGACGGCACGGTGACCATTGACCTGGACGATGCCGCTGCCGGCAGCGGACCCTATACGGTGACCATCAACGGCACCTACAACCTCGGTCCTTTTGCCAGCGAACCCATCGTGATCAGCAATGCGCCAGGTGGGGTGACCATCAACAGCGTTGAAGTGAACGATGCCGGCGGATGCCAGGCCATCGACAACAACAACTACTACATCGGCGAGCCGAGCCTGTCCATCGTGAACATCATGACCGAGGCTGCTGATTGTGCTTCCGGCATGGGCAAGGTGATCATCGATCTGGACGACAGCGATGCCGGTATGGCACCCTACCAGGTGCTGATCGGTGGCACGGTCTTCGGACCCTTTGCCAGCGAACCGATCGAGATCATGGTTCCGGCCGGTACCTACAACAAAGTGGGTGTGCGCGACAGCAAGGGTTGTTACGACCTGCGCAATGTTGCTGTGACCGTGGATCCGGCTACCGGTTGCGGTACTTGCCCGGCTCCGATGGGCACCGGCAGCATCGTTAACGGCCGCCACACGGCGGACGTATACTGGAACGCCGTATTGGAAGGCTCCGGCAACTACATCGTGGAAATCCGCGAAGTGGGTACTACGGACTTCTTCATCATCCCGGTCAGCGATACCATCAAGCGCGTGGGCAGCCTCAACCCCTGTACCACCTACGAATGGTGCGTGCGCACGATCTGCGGTACCGATACCTCGGACTGCTCGCCGCTGATGGCCTTTACCACGGAATGTGCCCGCCTGGTGGGTGGCGACTTTGTCAACACCAACCTGTACCCGAACCCGACCGCATCGGTGATCTATCTGAACATCGAAGTGGGCGAGGCATCGGACATCCAGCTGGAAGTCTTTGACGCCACGGGCCGCATGATTCATGCGGAAACGGCCGGTACCACCTTCACGCACCAGGCCAGCATCGACCTCAGTGGCCGTGCCGCTGGTGTCTTCCTGGCCAAGTGGACCGTGAACGGCGAATCCATTATGGAACGCTTTGTCTACACCCAAGACTGATCGCATTCGGTTTTTGGAGGGATTTGATCCCACGCGATCAAATTCTTGAAGAAAAGCAGGGCCGTCTCGCAAGAGGCGGCCCTGTCTTTTTGGGGTCCAGGCCGACATGTTGGATTTGCATTTGCAGCAGCCTGGGTTCTTCGCCTTTGGCTACCTTTCCATCATGAAGGGACTTTTTGTTTGCGTTTTTTTGCTTTTTGGCGTGTGCGCCTGCAGCACCTCCCGCGGTGGTGAAGGCTGGGCCGATGCGCGCATTGCCGTTGGCGCAGGTCCCGAAGACATGGTCCTGGACACCTTCCATGGAGCACCGCGTTTTTTGGTTTCCTGCCACGACCGGCGTGCGGGAGCGGAGGGTGTGGGTGGCTTTTGGGTGGTGGATCCCGAAACACAAAAAGCGGAGGAATTCGCCCGAACGGGCGAACCCGCCTGGCTGCTGATGGCCCCACACGGCATTGACCTCGTGCAGATGACGGACGGTCCGCGGCTGTTTGCCATTGTGCACGACGACCGGGAACAGGCCGGTAAGGGCGGGGTGCACCGGATTGTGGTGTACCGCGTGCTGCCGGATCGTCTGGTGTTTGAAGATGTCTACGCCGATCCCCTGCTGAACAGCCCCAATGCCGTATGCGCGTTGCCGGATGGCGGGCTGCTGGTGACCAACGATTCGGGCAAGCGCGGCAGCCGCATGGAGGGTCTGTTGAAACGCAAAAAAAGTACGGTGGTCTACCGGGACCCCCGGACGGGAAAGTGGTCTGTGGCGGTGGATGGACTGTCCTATGCCAACGGCATTACGCATCGCAATGGGGCCGTGTACGTGGCCACGAGCCGGCAAAACCGCGTGTTCCGCTACCGCTTGGATGAGGGTCAGTTGCTGGACCGTGTCGAGCTCGGCCGGGTTCCCGGCGGCGACAACCTGCGCTGGGATGGGCACGATCTGCTGGTCCCCGGACACCCGAACATGTTGGCCTTTGTGCGGCATGCCGGGTCGGCCAAGCGCAGCTCTCCCGTTGAGTTGTGGCGGGTGAACACCGGCTCTGGCGATGATCCGTCTGCCGAGCCGGTCCGCATCTGGTCGGACGACGGCAGCCGCATCAGCGGCGCGTCCACAGCCATCGCCTATAGGGGACGCTATTGGCTGTGCCAGGTCTTTGAACCATACGTATTGGTCCTGGAACCGCCTGCCGGCGAAGCGCCCTGAAGGTGCCGGGTCTGGCGGTGCTTGGCCGATCAGGCCTTCAACAGGCCGATCTCGATGAGCCGCTCCCGCAGGTATCCACCGGCCGTGATGTCTTCGTAGGCCTTGGGATGTGCGGCATCGACGCAGGTCTCCAGACAATTCAGCGGCACTTCCGAACGTGGATGCAGGAAAAAGGGCACCGACATGCGGGAGGTGTGCCACTGCTCGCGGGGCGGATTGACGACCCGGTGGGTGGTCGATTTGAGGCGGTTGTTGGTCAGGCGCTGGAGCATGTCGCCGACGTTGATGACGATCATGTCCGGCGTGGTGTTGACCGACACCCATTCCCCGTCTTTGGTCAGCACTTGCAGGCCGTCGGCCGAAGCGCCCACCAAAAGCGTAATCAAATTGATGTCCTCGTGTTGTTCGGCGCGGATGGACGAGGCCGGTTCCTCGGTGATGGGTGGATAGTGGATGGCGCGGAGAATGCTGTTGCCGTTTTCGATTTTGTCGTCGAAGTAGTGCTCGTCCAATTCCAAATGCAAGGCGATGGCCTGCAGCAACAAGCGGCCGCTTTCTTCGAAATTGCGGTACAGCTCCATGCCGGTATTGTTGAATTCCGGGAGCTCCTGGACTTCTAGGTTGTCCGGGTATTCCTTCTTGTCCAATGGAGCGCCGTTGCCCGGTTGGCCAAACTGCCAGAATTCCTTGAGGTCCGGTGCTTCGCTGCCCTTGGCGTGTTCGCGCCCAAAGCTGGTGTAGCCCCGCTGGCCGGCCAGACCCTCCACTTCGTATTTCAGTTTGGATGCCTTGGGCAGGCCAAAAAAGGCCTTGACCTGGTGGTAAAAACGCTCGACCAGGTCCTGGTTGATGCCGTGGTTGGTCACCGCCACAAAGCCCACTTCTTCATAGGCTTTGCCGAGGGCATGCACAAAATCGGTTTTGGAAGCTTCGTTCCGGAATTGGTCGAGGTCTACAACAGGAATGCCAATGGGCGCGGCCATGATCGGGAGCTTTGGTTCTGCGTAATGCCAATGGGGCTGTCCAGCTGCGAAGATACACGGAGTGTTCGCCGGTAGGCGAATGCGGCTGCGCAGGCCTGCTGCTGCCGCGGATCATGGTGCAGCGTTTGGCGGTGCATCTGCGTCTGCCGCCTGCCTTGCGGCGCTATCTTTCGGCCATGGCTCTGCAACCTTTTCTCGGCAGCCCCGACCCCTGTCTGGCGGTCGGGACCATGCGGCTGGGCACCTGGGGTGCCTGCCTTGACCAACGCGGTATGGTGGACTTCCTGGTGGCCTGCCACGAAGCCGGGCTGCACGTCTTTGACCACGCAGACATCTACGGGGACTACAGCACGGAGGCCGCCTTCGGCGAAGCCCTCGCCGAGCTGCCGGAGCTCAAGCGCCAGGCCCGCCACATCAGCAAATGCGGCATCCTGCTGCCCGGTCCAGGCAAACCTGAGCTGCCTTTCAAGCATTACGACACCAGCACCAAGCACATGGTGGCCTCGGCCGAAGCCAGCCTGCGGCATCTGCGCATCGAGCAGCTGGATCTGCTGCTGATCCACCGGCCCGATCCGCTGTTGGACCCCCACGCCGTGGCCGAAGCCTTTCGGCACCTCAAAGCCTCCGGCAAAGTGGCGGCTTTCGGCGTCAGCAATTTCAGCCCACGCCAGGTCGAAGCCCTGCGCGGCGTCTGGGCCGAACTGCACACCAACCAGGTGGAAGCCTCGCCCATGCACCTGGCACCCTTCACGGACGGCAGCTTCGACCTGGGCCTGCTGATGGGCTTCCGCCCCATGGCCTGGTCGCCGCTGGGGGGTGGCCGTTTGTTTTCGCCTGCCGGCGAAAACGTATTGGCCGAGCTGCAGCACCTGGCACCTGCCTACGGCCTGAGCCCGGTGGACCTGGTCTACGCCTGGCTGATGCGCCATCCGGCTGGTATCGTACCCGTCCTGGGCACGAGCAATCCCGCACGCATCCGAAGTGCCGCCGCTGCCCTGGCTGTGGAACTGAGCCGGGAAGACTGGTTTCGAATTTGGACCGCGGCTGGCGGAAAAGTTCCTTAGGCGATGAACCAGGCACGGTGTTTGATAGTTATACTATTCCATCAAATAGCCTTGCCATGAGACTCCTTCAGCTTGCTTTGTCCGTCCTGGTGTTCTTCAGTTCCTGCACGGTGGTCCGACCGGGGCAGGTCGGCGTGAAGCAGACGCTGGGTAAAATCAAATACGAACCTTTGGCGCCGGGTGTGCGGACCGTGATGCCGTTTACACAGAAGGTCATCAAGGTGCCCACCAACACGGTCAACATCGAACAAAAGCTCTCGTTGCCTTCCAAGGAAGGTTTGACGGTCGGTGCGGAAATCAGCATCCTCTACCACATCAACGGCGAGCAGGCTCCGAATGTGATCGAAAACATCGGCCGCATTTACGAAGAGGAGGTCATCGTGCCGGTCTTCCGATCCGCTGCTGCGGACGTCAGTTCCAAGTTTTTTGCCAAGGACATGCACACCGGCGAGCGCGATGTCATTGAAGGGCAAATCCGGGACCGCATGCGCGCCCATTTGGACGAGCGCGGCATCATCATCGAAGCGGTCTTGCTGAAAAGCATCCGCCTGCCCGACCGCCTCAGCCTGGCCATCAGCGAAAAACTGGAGGCCGAGCAAGACGCGCAGCGCATGGAATTTGTGTTGGCCAAGGAGCGCCAGGAAGCCGAGCGCCGCCGCGTGGAAGCCGAAGGCATACGGGACGCGCAGCTGATCATCTCCGATGGCCTGACCCCACTGCTGATCCAGCGCGAACAGATCGAGGCCTTCCGCGAACTGGCCACCTCGCCCAACGCCAAAGTCATCATCACCGACGGCCAGTCCAGCACGCCGCAGGTGCTGCTTGAAAGCCCGAAGTAGGCACGCCGCCGGTCCGCCCTGGCCCTTGCAGTTTCGCCTTCCGGCGAACACAAACCCCACCCATCCGCCTCCGCACGGCAGCCTGGGTGGGGTTTACCGTTCCGCGCTACACCATCGGTCGGCGATTGGTGTTCGAGCCAAAACCATCAGAAACCGTGAGGCGGTTTCGAATTTGGTTGGCTGCCGGTGGACAAGTGCCTTGACGGCGGTTATGATGAACCGTCCGGTGTCCGCGAGCGTATGCACAAACGGAAAAACGCCTCCGGCATCAACATTATGGATGGAATATGGAAACAGTTTTGGAGAAGGTCTGCCCGTTGGATATCAGCTTGATCAAGTAGGCTCCCTCCGGCCACTGCGTGGTATTGATGGTAGCACAGGGTTCCAGGGTTCGCGGTTGGTGCCATACACGCCTGCCGCTGCCCAGTTTGAATGCAGAGGCTTGCCAGGGACTTCTTCGCGTATTGCAAATGCGCAGCACGGCATCTGCGGGTTTGGGATGAAGGCTCCAACCGAATGTGTGGGCTTGTCCCCAACCGCTTGGTACCCACACCAGGCTGTCGGTATTGAGCTTACAATCATCCCCATAGGTGATGGTAGCATGGTACACACCGGGATCGGACAAGGCTACGCTGTTGGTGTTTGCATCCGGAATCAGAATGCCATTGTAGTACCAGGTGTATGCATAACCCGGTACAACGCTTGCAACTGTATCCGCAAGGACGATGGAGTGATCCGGTGTTGCATAGACATCCACATCGACCTTGCGTTGCGCTGCGCAGCCTGTAACTGTATCCGTACTTAGAAATATGAATCGTGTGGGTTCGGAGATCAGGCCGTGGGTGCTCCAATCCAGCGAGTCGGCCACCAATTGCCCCGGGGCCCAAAAGGCATATGTCCCGGTCGTATTGGCATTCAATACAAAAGGATCATCCACACAAACGGTATCCGGTACATCAACAAGTGCTATGAGCGGCTTTTCATGCCAATACATGGCGATGGTATCGTATGCGTGGCATCCGGTAATGGTGTCGGTAGCGCGCACATAGGCTTTCGAATCCCAGGTGGTGTAGATGCCCGTATTGTAGGCGTTGTAGTCGGTATAATACGGGCTTCCATACCATGTGTATTCGAACGAAGGATCGGCCTCAACATAGACCGTATCGTTTCCGCAGACATTCAGCGTCTCCGGTAGACCCATTATGGGCAATGGATTCGCATAAATGCGAACCGTATCGGTGACCGTACCACATACGCTGTTGATGGCCACCGCAAACAATTGATCGCCCGTTACGGTCCAAATTGGACTGGAAACCGTAGGATCATCCAATCCACTGGAGGGTGTCCAGGCATAAGAATATCCATCTTCTTCGTCGGCTTGAAGTACAACGTCACTGCCCACGCAAACGGTATCCTGCCAATACAACGGTTCCGGCGCTGCTGAAATGTGGTACAGGCTGTCCCCGCTTCCTTCCCAAATAGGGAGATCGGTACGAACCACCAGCCGATAGCTGATGTTTGAGGGCATATCTGTAGGCCAAACGCTTGAGAAAGACCCGGATAGGGCAGTGGATTCGATAGAATCCAGTAAAATCCACGTACCACCAGCGCTGCTTACTGGTGCAGCCCATAACCTCGTAAGGTTGCCAGGTTCCAGAAGGGTACTGCTGGTAATGGAATAATCTAGTCCAATGCTATCGCCAAGACACTGCCCAGTTGTGGCAACAGAAACGGCAATCGAAGGCGTAGAGCAAAGAGTGCTATCCAGCCGTATGTAGACATCGTTTGCCTGGGGTTTTATCGTGACCGTTATGCCCAGCACATCAATGTTTGAAATGGGCGCGGTTTCACCCGGGTTTGCTTTCGCACTAAGGTAAATGCGCCCGTTGGGGCTCGAGACCAAATTCTTGAACCGTAAAATCGGACTAGGGCTTACCGGCTTTTCGTAGATCAGGTTCAAACCCTCAATGTGGCCATTTGTGTCCACCTTAAGCACATAGTGGTTTGTTCCAATGGTAGGAAACCGCAGCGTATCCGAAGTAGCCGTGGAGATAAATTCTGTTGGAAGAATTGAGCTAATGCTTGATTCCAAGGAAAAACGAATCTTAGATGATTCGTCAAGCCCAAAACCGTATGAATAATTGTAATTGTTCAGGTTACCGACCCCCCACTTGAACATGCCATTTCTATTGAATTTGAATAGTCCTATGTCGTGGCCCAACTTAAAGGTGTCAATGGACCCATCCGATGAAAGTGCTTCTCCGTTTAATGCACCGGTATTTCGAAGTTTGGTGTTGAAGTAAATGTTGCCATTACGGTCCTCCTTCAGATCTATAATGTTGGAGTTGTAAAAATCGGCACCTGGTCCACTGTGTCTAACTCCAGACCTCCATTGTGGAACCCCTGTACTGTCGATGAAGACTAGGCTCATCCAATGGTTTGCATGGTCGCCGGACCAAATGCCACCAAAGGGCGTCGAGATATCGGTAGGATACCAAGACGAATTGCGGGTTTTGCCTGCATAATAGAGGCCTTCATTTGCGGATAAGATGTCTTGATGATCCATGTTCTGCGAAAACGTGACCCAATCGTACGTTCCTTCTGGACTGATTTTCGCGATGAAGTCATACCCCCACGAGGGCCGAAAGGCAGGCGTATATGTGGATCCATCCTTGTTGAAAAAGGCGTTACTGCCGGATGAATTGCCAATGGCATAAATGTTCCCGAGCGGGTCAACATCTATGCGAAAAACACCCGTGCCGGAAACGCCCAGCCCCCATTGCAATCTTCCATGCTGATTCAGCTTGATTATATATCCAGGAGAGAAATAAGTAAAGTCATGCAAGTTGAGGCTGTCTCCGTAGGCATCGTAGAAGACAGAGTGTTTCCTGGCATGACCGCTGATGTAAACCGATGAATCATCGGGGGACACCGCCACATCGAATATGCTATGAAAATCGTATATGTCTAGACTGTTGCCATCGACGGATCCTGCCATCCATTTTACGGTTCCTGCATGATCGTACTTTACCAAATAGGAGCCGCCGAGAGGAGCAATCAAGGTGTCACGATACCCATAGCTTGTTTGTGGATAGACATCCATGCAATAGCTACCGATGTAACGGTTTTCGCTATGGTCAATAGCTTGTCGACAGCTATGCCTTTGGTCGGTAACTGCGTAGTGGCGTAGTGTGTCCATGGGCAACACCCTAACCTGGCAAGGGCTGCCATCTCCCCAATCTTCATACACGTAAGGACCGTTGGTTTGTGATGTATCCAGGCAGCCGTGCGACGACTGAACGATCAGGTGTATGGTTTTTCGGCCTGGGCTTGACCATTTAACGACAGGTTGTGCCAACGTGGAACTGGTGGGCGTTGCGTCTGCACCAAAGGACCATTGAAATGCCGCAGCATCATGGGAAAGATGATCCAGATGGACGGATTCGCCTAAGGCGGCATTGATCAAACCATTGGTAGGTTGGGATTTGGGGAACTCAATGGCATACGTTAGGCTATCGTTGGCATAGGTGGCACAATCTTCCAATCCTGCAGCGTAGGCGATGATGGTCATTTGAATGGAATCGTCCACCAAAAGGCCATGCAGTTCAAGCGTATCTCCATTGCCCCATCCAACGTCAAGTGTTTCACCAGTCCCGACGTCCACCAATATGTACTTGGTCAAGGTGTCCGAATGTGCAATCAGTGCCGTTGGGATACCTCCAAAGCATGCAAACGTGTCTGCAAGGCTCCAATCGATGGCAGAGAGCTGGTCGATCACAGTGTATGTGCGAACCATGGTGTCGGTTCCCGTGCTGCCCGGGCCTGTTACGATCAACTCTACGGTATGAATACCAAGAGTGCTTAGGTCCAAGGCTGTATAGGCGTATGTGGTTCCAGGCAGTCCATCTACATACCAGGTATGGCCATAGGAACTGTTTGAGATGCTTGTCGCGCTTGCGGACCCACCAAGACAATAAAAGGAGTCTAGTTTGATGCCTGCCCATGGTTCTAGCCAGCCACCTGTACTAAATGAGTGGGCGACAAATCCATTTGGGCCAACAGCAAAGAAGTTGGAATTGTGATCCAATGCGGAGAGCTCCCATCCTGCAGTTCCTACATACCGTTCCCAGCCATAGCCGGAAACCGCATGACGGTATATGCCATTGCTGGTAGCCATTGCACTACTGTATATGAAAGAACCGAAAGCCGTTATGTCTCGGATGTCCAAAGGCCCATCAAAATGTGCACTTGGGGACCATTCATCAGAGTAACCTGGATTGAACTCGATGGTTTGATCTCCGTCGGTTAATACATAGCTGGATGGCCTGGCATACAGTCCGAATCCGTTTGAGCCCGTATAGTAGGAATGAAAACCTGCATCGTCATAGGTCAACATCCATCCATCACAGGCTATAGAAAATTCGTCTGCCGACGAGGCATATGCGATTTCGTTTAAGTCCTGAAACAAGCCCGATCCTATGGGCGACCATGAAGCAGAATCTGCGTTGGATGTAGATTTCCAAACCCCACCATCATCACCGACCAGCAAGTAGGTGCCTGAGCCATATGCCGCATCGTTAACCGATTCGAGAGGAGGCGCAACAAATACAATTTCCCAGCGGAATGGCGGGGATAAGGTCCTCCGGAAAACCACATCCTGGGCTGACGTAGTATCTGTGGCAATGGCAAGGAGGTGTTGGAGCGGGTCGTTGTCGTAGATGGATAGATTTTTGAAATGACAACGATCCATTACAGGTTGATCGGAGGGCAAAGCCAGCTCTTGATTCCAACTGCCCCCATAGTCTTGTGTGGACCATAAGTGGTATTCCCCTAACACGACAAAGTCATCGGAGCGCACACCTTGTACATCCAACAGATCTTCGGTGCTTGGGAAGGGAAGAATGCTCCATTGTGCGAAGCTGTGTAGGTTCAGCAATAGAAGAATGATGGCTGATGCACGCAGTTTAATTGATCGGGGTAGAGGCATATTCGAAAAATACACAAGGTTAACAGGAAGGGCGAATGCAAAAAAACCCTATGGGTGAATGCTCCTGTGCCACACCTTCAGAAGCTTTGATGTTGGATGGCTGGTGGAACCGCAGGGCACGCCCGACGCAGGCGTACGTCTGTACGTCGAGGAGGAAGTGCAAGAGGACTCCGCCAGATGACGTGCCCAGCGCCGCCAAGCATACTAAGGCTTCAGGCGCCCATAAGCGCGGGGGAACGGAATGGCCTCTCTGATATGATGTGTCCCGCTCAGCCAGGTCACCAGCCGCTCCAACCCCAGCCCGAAGCCCGCATGCGGCACTGTGCCGTAGCGGCGCAGGTCGAGGTACCATTCAAAGGCTTCCTGGGGCAGATCGTGCGCTTTGATGCGCGCCAAAAGCAAATCCAAATCGTCTTCGCGCTCTGCGCCCCCGACAATTTCCCCGTAGCCTTCCGGCGCCAGAAGATCCACGCCCTTGACGTAGTCCGGGAATTCGGGGTCGCGCTTCATGTAGAAGGCTTTGATGGCCGCCGGCCAGCGGTAGACCATGACGGGCTTGTCGAACAAGCGCGTGAGCACGGTCTCGTCGGAGCCGCCAAAGTCTTCGCCGTGCTGAAAATTCCGGGCGGACTCCATCCACTGCGGAATGTTGGAGGCGCGCTCCGCAAGCTCCTTGTTGCGGGCAATGAGCTGGTCGATCTTGTTGCGGTTGAAGTTGACCGCGCCCTTTTTCATTCCGCCTGCGGCGATGGCCGCTTCGCGTTCGGCGATGTCTTTTTCGTTGGCGGCAATTTCCTCCTCCACCGCTTTGAGGTCCTCGGCCAGCACGTCCAGGCTTTTTCGGCCGTCCACGGCCTGTTCCCCACGGATGATGGCCACGGCCTCGTCGTAGCTCAGGCGCGGGAAGCCCTTGGACACCTTTTCCAGCATGGTGGTGTCCCGTTCCAGCAGCTCCAATTCTTTGGCGCAGCCCTCCAGCATGTCCCGGACGATAAACACGATGAATTCCTCGATGAGGTCCATGTTGTCGTCCAGGTCGTAGAAGGCCATCTCCGGCTCGATCATCCAGAACTCGGACAAGTGCCGGCGCGTCTTGGACTTCTCGGCGCGGAAGGTGGGCCCGAAGGTATAGATGAGCCCATGGGCCATCGCCAGGGCCTCGCCGTAGAGCTGGCCCGACTGGCTCAAATACGCAGGCTCTCCGTAAAAATCGGTTTCGAACAGCGTGGTGGTGCCTTCCACGGCGTTCGCCGTGAACAGCGGCGGATCCAATTGCATGAAGCCGCGCTCCTGGAAAAAGCGGTGGATGGCGTAAACCAGGCGGTTGCGCACGCGCATCATGGCCCATTGCTTGGGCTGGCGCAGCCATAAATGGCGGTGGTCCATCAAAAACTCCACCCCGTGCGCCTTGCGCGTGATGGGGTATTCGGCGCCGGCATGCAGCAGCTCCAGGTCGGTGACCTCCAGCTCCATTTCGTTCATCCGCTCGTTGTGCACCACCGTGCCGTGCAGGCGCACGGCGTTTTCCAGCTGCAGGCTTTGGGCGGTCTGGTACGCCTCCGGCGAAACGCGGTCCTCGGCCACGACCACCTGGGCAAAGCCGCTGCCGTCCCGAAGGCCGGCAAAGACGATGCCCTTGCTGTCGCGCCGGAAGGTGATCCAGCCCTGGAGGGTAACGGATTGGCCTTTGTGCTCGGCCAAATCGGCGATACGGATGCCCTGTTTGAGGCTCATGGCAATGCGGGATTGGAAAAACGGGATGGCGCACATGCGCCGATTGCAGCGGCCAAAGGTAGGGGCTTTTGCGGGCCGTGGAAAGCCCGCCAGCACGCACATCCGGCAGCGCGGAAGCACGCCGTAGGCTGCTCCGCCAGCTGCTGAACGGCCGGTCTTGGTCCGGTTCCCGGAACGCGATTGTGCGTAACTTGCCCGGCCATGCTACGCCAGCGCCTCAGCCAGAAACTCCTGCAGAAGCTGTCCCCCCAGCAGATCCAGCTCATGAAGCTGCTGCAGGTGCCGACGGCTTCGCTCGAAGAGCGGATTCAGGAGGAATTGGAGGCCAACCCGGCCCTGGAAGAAGGCAACAAGGAGACCGAGGACGATCCCTTTGAACAGGAGGCTGAAAAGGCGGAAAAGGACGACGGGATCGACGACCTCGACCTGGACGATTATTTCGACGAGGCGGACGATTACGCGGATTACCGCACCCGCCAGCAGCGCGACCCCAACGAGGAGGACAAGGAGGTGCCCATTTCGGTGTCCGAGACCTTCCACGAACGCGTCATGCGCCAGGTGGGTATGGTGGATCTGGAGGACCGGGAGGCGCAATTGGCCATTCAATTGGCCGGCAGCCTGGATGACGACGGCTACCTGCGCCGCGAGCTCGACGCCATTGCCGACGACCTGGCCTTCAGCCAGAACATCATGGTCGAGGAAGGGGAGTTGGAAAATGCCCTGGAGATCGTGCAGGGGCTGGAACCGGCAGGCATCGGGGCGCGCGATCTGCGCGAATGCCTGATCCTGCAATTGAAGCGCAAGCCGGAAAACCCCATCACGCGGCTGGCCATGCGCATGCTTGAGGAGCAGTTTGACGCCTTCTCCAAAAAACACTACGAGCGCCTGCAAAAAGCGCTGGGCGTGGAGCAGGACGAGGTCAAACTGGCCCTGGACGAGATCCTCAAGCTCAACCCCAAGCCGGGCGGCAGCTCCAGCGGCAGCAAGCAGAACCAGTACATCATCCCCGATTTCCAGGTGACCAACAACAACGGGGAGCTGGAATTGACGCTCAACAGCCGCAATGCGCCGGAACTGAAGGTGTCCAACTCCTTCAAGGACATCTACCAGGCCTACAAGGCTTCGCCGAAAAAAGACAAAAAGACCCGGGACGAGATCCTCTACATCAAGCAGAAGATGGACTCGGCCAAGTGGTTCATCGACGCCATCCGCCAGCGCCAGCAAACGCTGTACAACACCATGGCGGCCATCATCGACATCCAGGAGGCCTTCTTCCGCACCGGCGACGAGACCAACCTCAAGCCGATGATCCTCAAGGATGTAGCAGCCATAACAGGCCTGGACATCTCGACCATTTCCCGGGTGGCCAACAGCAAATACGTGGCCACGGAATTCGGCACCATGTCGCTGAAGTACTTCTTCTCCGAATCGCTGACCACGGACAGCGGGGAGGAGGTCTCCACCCGCGAGGTCAAGCGCATCCTCCACGACCTCATCGAGGCCGAAGACAAGCGCAAGCCCCTCAGCGACCAGAAACTCATGGCCCTGCTCAAGGACAAGGGTTACCAGATTGCCCGGCGCACCGTGGCCAAATACCGCGAGCAGCTCAACATCCCCGTGGCACGCCTGCGCAAGGAACTCTAGCGCCGGACTGCCCAGTTTCCCATGCTCCCCGACCCGGACATGCCCCCGAATGCCTCCCGATCCGACACACCGCTGCCGGCCGGGGCTCCTGAAGGCCTGCCCGATGCGCTGTCTTCCGAGGCGTCTTCGCCTACCGGCGAATACCCGAAGGTCCGGCAGGCGCAGGACCGCCTGCATCCGCTGCTCCGCGCCTTTGCCTGGTTTTTGAGCGGCATTTTCCATCCGCTGCTGGTGCCCACCTTCGGTTTTGCGCTGTTTTTGTATGCCAGCCGCTACCAGTTTGCCAACTATGACGAAGCGCGCAAGGGCTTTGAGCTGCTGAAAGTCTTTCTGCTGACCGCCTTTTTTCCCGGGTTTACCATTGGCCTGATGAAGGCGCTGGGCTTCATCCGCTCGGTGGACCTCATCCGCCGCGACGAGCGTGTGCTGCCCTACGTGGCCACCGGCTTTTTCTACATCTGGGCCTATGTGGTCTACCACCGCACCTTTGAACCGGCGGTCTTTCAGGCCATGCTGCTGGGATCGGCCATTGCGGTATTTACCGGCTTGATCCTCAACGCAGTATGGGACAAGGTGAGCATGCACACCAGCGGCATGGGTGGCGCGGTGGCCAGCGTGATGCTCATGATGCCCCTGGTGCCGGTGGATTTGACGCCGGTTTTTGTGCTGGTGCTGCTGGCAGCCGGCTTGGTGGGCACGGCCCGCCTGCTGCTCCAGGCCCATACCCCGCAGCAGGTGCTGGCGGGTTATCTGGTGGGCTATGCCTCCACCTGGATCGGCTTTATGATCGCGCTGTAGCGCGCCAAGGCCCACCACGGCCGGGCCCGCGAAGGCGCCAACCGGCGCTTTTCCATGGCATCCGTTTTCCGGTTGTGTTTCGGTATTGAGGTCCCGATGCCCCGAGGCCGCATGGTTCCGCCCATATGCGCGCGGAATCGCATGTTTTTTGCCTGTCACATTACGCCGAATTGAAATGTTATAGCGGCTGAGGTCCGCGGCTACATTGCCCGTGGAGGCCCTTGCCCTGTCCGGTCCCCTGGCGGCGAATGCCATGGGGTGGGGATGCGGCGAAGGGGCTCCCTGCATTGTATCCATACCCACCATCCCACCGGTGCCCTTGCATCGGTTATGCCTCAACCGCCATGCGCCTTTCCATTTTCAGAACCTTGTTCCTGTTGCTTGCCCTGGGCCTGTTGCCCCTTGCCCAGGCTCCTTCGGCCCAAGCTCAGGACGGCCGGCTGAACAAAGCCGACCGCCTCTTTGAACGCTACGCGTTTGCCGATGCGGCACCCCTCTACGCGCGCGCCCTGGCAAAAAAGGACCTCAGCGAGCGGGAGTGGGTGGAGCCGACGCTTCGCCTGGCCGAGTGCTACCGCCTGACCAACCGCTTTGAAGAAGCGGCCGAGTGGTACGGCAAGGTGGTGGGGCAAAAAGGGGTGAATCCGGAGTACCGTTTCCGCTATGGCCAGATGCTGCTCAGCACCGGCAAATGCGAAGAAGCGCAGTACTGGTTCCGCCAATTTGCCGAAGCCCGGCCGAAGGATTCGCGGGGACCGCGCTTTGAAGCCGCCTGCGAAGAGCTCTCCGGCCTGTATGCTGACAACGGCCGCTACACGCTCGAGCCCCTGGAGTGCAACACCGAATACGCGGATTTCGGGCCCGCCTTTTACGGCGAAGGCCTGGTCTACCTGTCGGCCCGTCCCGACAAACGCGGCGGCAGCAAGGTGCACGCCTGGACCGGCGAACCCTTTCTGGATTTCTATTTCACCGCAAAAACGGACGAGGGCTTCCGGGATGTGGAACACTTTGGCGGAAATGCCCTGAACAGCAAACACCATGAAGGCCCGGCCGTCTTTTCGGCCGACGGCCAAACGGTGTTTTTCACGTCCAACAACGCCCTGTCCGAATCGGTCAAAGAAGACCGCGCCCGCACGGTGCGCCTGAAAATCTTCACGGCCCAACAAAAAGAAAACGGAAAAGACTGGAGTCGGCCTCGGGAATTGGATTTCAATTCCGGGGATTTTTCGAATTCGGCACCGGCCCTGAGTGCGGACGGCAAGGTCTTGGTGTTCAGCTCCACGCGGCCGGGTGGTTTCGGCGGAGCCGACCTTTACATGAGCCGCCTGGAAAACGGAGACTGGACCCGTCCGGTCAACCTGGGCAGTGGCATCAATACCGAAGGGGAGGAGGTCTTTCCTTTCCTGCACCAGGACGGCACGCTCTACTTTGCCAGCGATGGGCAGGCCGGTTTGGGCGGCCTGGACCTCTTTGCCGCCGAGGCCGACTACACAGACACCCACGACGATCTGGTGAGCTCCAACCTCTGGACCGTCGATCCATCCAATACCGATTCCCTGCCCTTGGGCAAATGGCTGCCCGCCCGCAACATGGGTTGGGCGTTGAATTCGCCCTGGGATGATTTTGGCCTGGTTTGGGACGCGGAGCGCGAAAGCGGCTACTTCGCTTCCAACCGTCCTGGTGGTGTCGGCAACGACGACATTTATTTCATGCGCCACAACTGGGTGCGCATCGAAGGGGTGGTGTACGATTCCCTGACCGGCGATCCGCTGCCCTATGCCCGTGTGCGCATTGAGGGCGCGCCGGCCGAAAAGTGGGTGCAGAGCAACGATGCCGGGGTCTTTGCCATCGACCTGCCCAAGGAATCGCCCCTGTTGTTCGAGGGTTTTGCCGACGGCTATGCGCCCAATACGGTTTCGCGCGTAGCGCGCCACGGTTCCCCCAACCGGGTCAAGTTGCCGCTGCTGGATGCGGGTATTCCGGTCCAGGTCCGCGTGGTCAACGCCGAGACCGGCGAAACCCTGCCCGGCACAGCGCTGCGCATGGCCAACCCCTGCACGGGTGCCGAAAGGGCCTTCACCGCAGATGCCGACGGCAAGGTCAACCTCCAGTTGAGCCGCACCTGCGACTATACCTGGACGGGTAGCCGGGAGGGCTTCGCCGAAGGCGTATTGCCCATTTCCGTGGAGTCCCTGCGCAACCTGCGGGAAGCCTCCTTCACCATGGAGATGGATCCGCTGGCCCTGGGCCTGACCATCGAGTTGCAGCACATCTACTACGACTACGACGAGCACTACATCCGAGAGGATGCGGTCAGCGATTTGATTGCGCTGGCCGAATTGATGCATGACAACCCGCAATTGCGCATTGAAATCGGTTCGCACACGGATGCGCGGGGCAGCCAGCGCTACAACGCCAACCTGAGCCAGCGCCGCGCGGAAGCGGCAGTGGATTACCTCATCAAGCTGGGGGTTGACGCCAAGCGCCTCAGCGCCCAGGGCTATGGCGAGCTGGGCGTCCGCAACAAGTGTGTGGACGGCGTGGACTGCAGCGACGAAGACCACCAGTACAACCGCAGGACCGAGTTCACGGTCACCGGCACCGATTACGATGTGCATTCGCACGACAAGGAGCGCATCCCGGTCAATACCGGCCGCCGCGCCCGATGAGCGCCGAACACGCCCACTCCTTTCATCAGGCCAACCTGCTATCCTACAATTTCTCAGGCATGACGCGCGCGTTTTATACGCTTTTGGTTTTGTTGTTTTTTGTTGGACTATCCGTTCCAAAAACAGCATCGGCCCAGCAGGAACCGCGATACACCCAGTTTGCCGTCAACAAGCTGGCCATCAACCCCGCCTATGCCGGGAGCCGCGACGCCCTGAGTGGAAGTTTTTTGTACCGCCACCAGTGGACCGGCCTGGAAGAAGCCCCACGCACCCTGGTGGCCAGCTTCCATGCACCGTTGCGCAATCCCCGCCTGTCTGTGGGGGCACAGCTGGTGCACGACAAATTGGGCCTCACCCGCAGTTCCGGCCTCTACACCAGCTACGCTTACCGCGTGCCGCTCGGCGAAGGCTCGATTTCGGCCGGCCTGCAGGCCGGCCTGGTCCAGATGCGCTTCAGCTGGAACGAAGCGCTGGCCGCCGACCCCAATGATCCGCTCATGCAGGGCCAGTGGAACCGCTGGTTGCCCAATGCGGGCGCAGGGCTGCATTGGCAGCATCCGCGTGCTTTTGCCGGCATCGGCGTGCCGCAGCTCCTGCAGGTGCGCATGGATCCGGCCTCTGGTGCGCGCACGGCCCGGCACTGGTTTGCCATGGGCGGATATGCGTTCGCCCTTGGGCAACACGCGGATTTGCGCACCCAGGGCATGGCCCAATACGTTTCCGGCGCCCCGTTCCAATTCCAGGTGCAAAGCGACGTTATCCTGGCGGAGCGCTTCTGGATGGGTGCGGGGTACCGCAGCCAGAACAACGCGCTGCAATTCCTCTTCGGTCTGCAATGGCCCGGGGAGTGGCGCGTCGGCTATGCTTACGATTACGCCTTCGGCCCAATGGGCCTGATGAGCGGCGGCAGCCACGAACTCAGTTTCGCTTTCGATTTGCCTACCGGCGAACGCCGCAATGCAGCACATCATCCTTCCCTGACCGGCCGCCCTGCGCCGCGTTTTTTCTGATTTCGGGAAGCACCCATACCGCACGAACGTCCAACCGCCTTAACACGCCCTACTCCTTTCCATCATGTTTTCCTTTTGTCTGAACTCCGCACGCACCGTTTGCCTTCGCCGCAAGGCGGGCCTGGTGCTGTCCATGCTGGCACTGGCCACAGGCCTGCAGGCACAACAGGCCTTTACCGAAAAGGCGGCGCTGCACGGCATCAACCTGGACGGTCCCAAGGACGGGGGCTTCGCCTTCGGCGATCTGAACAACGACGGGTACCTCGACCTGATCGTGAACACCTTCAAGGATCATCCGAACTACCGCTCCAAGATGTATTTCAGTTCGGGACCCCCCAGCTGGAATTTCACGGAGGTGACCAACAGCAACGCCACGGGCATCAACGATCCCCAGGACGGCGACAACGTGATGGAGCGCTGCGTGGTCATTGCGGACTTCAACAACGACGGTTACAACGACTTTGTCCGCAACACGGCCAAACGTTTGGAATTGTATTTCAACAAGGGGCCCGCTCCGGTGGACGGCGATGTGCCCTGGAGCTTTGGGGACGCAGGCCAGCAGCCCAATTTCGAATTGTGGACGCCCTCGACGGGCGACGGCTCCCCGCCGCCGACGGCCATTCCCTACGGCATGAACACGGAAGGCGTGGGTGCCTGGGATTACGACAACGACGGCGACCTGGACCTGTTCATCGAGAACCACAACTGGGGCATCGACATCTACGAGAACACGGGTTTTGCCACCGGCAACTTTGTGCACGTTACGCCCAACGGCAGCGGCAAAGGACTGCCCCAGGTGGCCATCGACGGCGACTACGCCTCGGTGACCGACGTGAACGACGACGGCTACATCGACGGCATCGCGCGCAAGCGCCGCCAGGAGGACTTTTTCATGAACCAGGGCAACGGCACCTTCCTGCCCGTGGGCGGCTTCAACCAGGATGCCGACAACAGCAACAAGGGCGCGGTTTCCCTCTACGATTACGACAACGACGGCGACTACGACCTGGTCTGGACCGAAAAGGACTTCAACCAGCTTTGGATCCAGGACGGCATCGGGTCGGGCAACTACAGCACCACCAACGAGCCCTGGGCTTCCTCCGGCCTGACCGACCCCTATTCGGACGGGGACAACAAAGGGATTGACGGCGCCGCCTCCGGCGACGTGGACAACGACGGCGACATCGACCTCTTTTTTGCCGACGACAGCGGCCCGAGCTACCTGTTCATCAACCAGACCATCGAAACCGGCAGCCTCGGTTTTGTGCGCAACAACCTGGGCATCGACGTGGACGAAGACGCGGAAGGCTGCGTCTTTGTG
>JAUIHG010000015.1 GCA_030432405.1 Bacteroidia bacterium
TAGCGCGCCGATGTCAACGCTACCCGAGACCAAAAAACTAGTGGCACCTAACGTTTTGAGCAGGAGTTACGGGCCTTATACCTGGAAACACCAGCCTACCCACCAGGGGTTCAGAATGGGCGACGGAGTCGCCAGGCATTGTCCGGCCCGTAAGTCTTGCTCATTGTTGTGCCCAGTTTTTTATTTTATTTATGTCTTGTGCGTTTTTGGCTACATAAACTAGCTTATTTCCATCCATGATGAAAGCAGCCGGATTGATGTTCATTATGTGTGTCCAAAAGTCCTGCTGAAGCACTATTATTTTATTTTCCTTATGTTTCAATGAGAAATAGTCATAGTTCACATAATCATGCACATCTGGTAGAGCTGTGGGATCGTCAAACAGGTACCATTGGTCATATCCAGCACATTGTAGAAGCTTAAGATCTTCCTTCGCTAATCGTGGTGAATATGTTATTTTATTTATTGTTTTCCAGCCACGTTGTTTTTCAGATGGGCAGGCAGTGATTGAGCCACTGTCAAAGTAGGCAATGGCTAGATACTTTCCGATAAATAGGTTAGGTAGTTGTTCTGCTAAGGACCACAGATTCATGCGGCTCCCAGAAATACCTTCAAACCAATTGTATCCTGAGTATGAACCTGTGTAACAAGCCATTATTAATTGGGCACAACTAGTGGCTAGTCGCAGAGGATTACTTGTAGCCAACTTGGATTTGCGGGTGTTTGTTGCTGATTATATGCCACCGGCCGTGGCTAAGCGCATGTTTGGGATATAATGAACATTGCTCTTTACATCCATGCGTTGTCTAAATATACGCAATGACCGAACTGGGCTTCTCCCAATATCCGAACATCTCTTAAGGCTATTAAAGAATCCAATCGCCTTTCTGTGCTCCCTTTAGCGGAATAGGAATCGCTGGCTTGTGTGTGGTTCAGGTCAATGCGCAGTGCCGACGAAAAGCGGGAGCGTACCGACGTACGTGACCGACTTGAGGGTGCTGTGCAACAACACCATAGTATCAGAAGTCTTTCAGAAGGCCAAGATCAAGGCTTGCGGTCGGAGAGAAACGGGAGCGTACTATCGTACGTGACCGGTTCAAGCCGGCCGCGTAACGCACGGATTGAAGCTGTAGAAGCCTCTGCGTGGTTCAGGTCAAGGCGCAGTGCCGACGAAAAGCAGGAGCGTACTCAGGTACGTGACCGCTTTGAGGAGGTGCTGCAACGCAGAGATGGGCCGCGCAGTGGCTTCCATTCACCAACCCATCAGCGCTTGTTCCGGCGCCTTGGGCTAGGCGCGCAGTGCCCGAAAGGAGGGAGCGTTCTCACGTACGTGATCGACTTGAGGGAGCTGTGCAACACAACCAGCGTATCAGAAGCCTCTCAGAAGGCCAAGATCAAGGCTTGCGGCCGGGGAGAAACGGGAGCGTACGCACGTACGTGACCGGTTCGAGCCGGCCGCGTAACGCACGGACTGAAGTTGTAGAAGCCACTGCGTGGTTCAGGTCAAGGCGCAGTGCCGACGAAAAGCAGGAGCGTACTCACGTACGTGACTGCTTTGAGGAGGTGCTGCAACGCAGAGATGGGCCGCGCAGTGGCTTCCATGCACCAACCCATCAGCGCTTGTTCCGGCGCCTTGGGCTAGGCGCGCAGTGCCCGAAAGGAGGGAGCGTACTGACGTACGTGACCGACTTGAGGGTGCTGTGCAACAACGCCCAAGGCGTCGCAACAAGCGCTAGTTCAAAGTCCGTTTGACTTCAACCTCTTCGTACGCCTCGATGATATCCCCCACCTTCACATCATTATACCCCTCCAAATTCAAACCACACTCCATGCCCGCGGTAACCTCCTTCGCGTCGTCTTTGAAGCGCTTGAGGCTGGCCAGGGAGCCGGTATGGACCACCACACCGTCGCGGATGAGGCGGACTTTGGAGTTGCGGTTGATCTTGCCGTCCAGGACATAGCAACCGGCGATGGTACCGACGCGGGAGATCTTGAAGGTCTCGCGCACCTCGACGTTGGCCACCACCTTCTCTTCGATTTTGGCTTCGAGCATGCCTTCCATCGCGGCTTTGACTTCCTCGATGGCATCGTAGATGATGGAATAGGTGCGGATCTCGACCTGCTCCTTTTCGGCCAGCTTTCGCGCGGAGAGCGAAGGACGGACCTGGAAACCGATGATGATGGCCTCTGAAGCCGTGGCCAAGAGTACGTCGCTGTCGGTGATCTGGCCCACGCCCTTGTGCACCACGTTGACCGCAATCTCTTCGGTGCTGAGCTTGAGCAGGGAGTCGGTGAGGGCCTCGACCGAGCCGTCCACGTCGCCGCGGATGAGCAGGTTGAGTTCCTTGAAGGAGCCGATGGCCAGGCGCCGTCCAATCTCGTCCAGGGTGAGGTGCTTCTGTGCACGGATGCCCTGTTCGCGCTGGATTTGCGCACGCCGGTTGGCGATGTCCTTGGCCTCCTGTTCGCTCTCGTAGACCTTGAAGCGTTCGCCGGCTTGCGGCGCCCCGTTCAGGCCCAACAGCAGCAAGGGGGTGGAGGGACCGGCCTTCTTGACGGCCTTGTTGCGCTCGTTGAACATGGCCTTGACCTTGCCGTAATGGGCACCGGCCACCACCATGTCGCCGACCTGCAAGGTGCCTTCCTGGACCATGATGTTGGAGACATAACCCCGGCCCTTGTCCAGTGAGGCTTCCACGATGGAGCCGATGGCGGGTTTGTCCGGGTTGGCCTTCAGTTCGAGCAGTTCGGACTCCAGGAGGATCTTTTCGAGCAGGTCGTCCACACCTTCGCCGGTTTTGGCGGACACGTGCTGGACCTGGAACTTGCCGCCCCAATCCTCCACGAGGATGTTCATGTTGGACAGCTGCTCTTTGATCTTGTCGGGGTTGGCCCCCGGCTTGTCGATCTTGTTGATGGCAAAGATCATCGGCACCCCGGCGGCCTGCGCGTGGCTGATGGCCTCCTTGGTTTGGGGCATGACCGCGTCGTCCGCGGCCACGATGATCACGGCAATGTCGGTGACTTTGGCACCGCGCGCACGCATGGCCGTAAAGGCCTCGTGACCCGGGGTGTCCAGGAAGGCCACCTTCTTGCCGGAAGACGTTTGCACCTCGTAGGCACCTATGTGCTGCGTGATGCCGCCTTTCTCGCCGGCTACCACGTTGGCTTCCCGGATGTAGTCGAGCAAGGAGGTCTTACCGTGGTCCACGTGGCCCATGATGGTGACGATGGGCGCGCGTTCCACGAGGCTTTCGGGATCGTCCTCGATTTCTTCTTCCTCGATGTCGCCGGAGGCGGTCGGGTCGATGAACTCGATGTCATAGCCGAATTCCGTGCCCACCAATTCGATCACCTCGGCGTCGAGGCGCTGGTTGATGGAAACGATGATGCCCAGGCCCATGCAGGTGGAGATCACCTGGGTGGGCGTGACGTCCATCAGGCTGGCCAGCTCGGCCACGGAGATGAACTCGGTGACCTGCAGCGTGCTGTCGTCGGCGGCAGCAGCGGCCTGGTCGGCGCGTTCAGCGTGGTCGTCCCGTTTGGCTTTGCGGAGCTTGGAGCGGGCGCTTTTGCCCTTGGCTCCACCGCTCAGCTTGGCCATTGTGTTCTTGATCTTCTCCCGAATCTCCTTTTCGGACAATTCGGTGGGCTGCTTGCGGCCACGGCCACCGGCAGCTCCTCCGCGACCTCCGGGACCACCAGGGCCTCCGGGACCGCGACCACCACCGGGGCCACCGGTGCGCGGGGTGCCGGGCCGGTCCGTGCGCTGGATGCGCTTCCGCTTGCCGCGGCGGCTTTCGGCATCCCTTGGCTTTTCGACGGGCAGATCGATCTTGCCCACCACCTTGGGACCGTCCAACGTGACCTTCTCGGTCTTGATGACGTTGTCTTCCTCGGTCTTCGGCTTGGCGCTTTCGGGGTCCACCGAAGCCAGGGGCGCAGGCTCCTTGCTGGCGGGTTCCTCCTTGGGCGCAGCGGTTTTGGCGGCCGTCTTGGGGCCTTCCTCCGCTTTGCCGGTGGCCGCCTTCGGCGAAGCCGGAGCTTCGGCCTTGGCCGCTTCTTCCTCCTTGGCCTTGCCGGCCGCTTTGGACGGCTCGGCCTTGGGCTCGGCTGCAGGCTTTTCGGCGGGCTTCTCCTCGGCCTTGTCCTCCGCCTTTTTCTTGGGGGCGGCTTTCTTCTTGCCGGACGCAGCGTCCAGGTCCACCTTGCCCACCACCTTGGGACCGGACAGGCCGCTCTTGGGCGCTTCGTCCTCCTTGGCCTCCGCCTTCGGCGAAGCCGCTTCTTCGGCCTTTTCAGGCGCGGCTTCCTTGGGCGCAGCAGGTGCCGGCTCCTCCTCTTTGGGAGCAGCGCCGGCATCCACCAGGTTGGACTGCACAAAGATCTCCTCCTTCTCGTCCTTTTTGGGCGGCAGGGGAGCGGCGGCCTCGTCGAGGGCCACCTCTTCGCGCTTCTTGTTGCCGATGGAGATCGAGTCGGCCTGGGCTTTCATGCCCTTGTCCTTATGGAACGCCTTCAGCAGCGCGCCATACATCTCCTCGCTGAGCTTGGTCGTAGGACGGCTCTGCACGTCGTAGCCCTTCGCTTGAAGGTGCTCCACGATCGTTGCCGTCGACACGTTGAACTCACGCGCGGCATTGACCAGTCTGATCGTCTTGGTTTCGGGCATAAAAGGTGGACAAAGTTACCAATTCCTAGGCTTCGTCGTCGAACTCGGCGCGCAGGATGCGGTGTATCTCGGTTACGGTTTCCTCTTCCAAATCCGTGCGCCGTGCCAGTTCTTCGACGGTAAGGGCGAGCACGCTGCGGGCCGTGTCGCAACCGATCTCCTTGAGCGCGTCGATCATCCAACCGTCGATCTCGTCGGCAAACTCGTCGAGGTTGACGTCGTAGTCCTCATCCGGCGCGTCGCGGAACACGTCGATGGAGAAATCCGTCAGGCGGCTGGCCAGTTTGATGTTCAAGCCGCCCTTGCCGATGGCCAGGGAGACCTGGTCGGGCGCCAGATAGACTTTGGCCTTGCGGGCCTCCATGTCCAGCTCCATCGAGGTGATGCGGGCCGGGCTCAGGGCACGGGTAATCAGCAGTTGCTGATTGGTGGTGAAGTTGATGATGTCGATGTTCTCGTTGCGCAGTTCGCGCACAATGCCGTGGATGCGGGAGCCCTTCATGCCCACGCAGGCGCCGACCGGGTCGATGCGGTCGTCGTAGGACTCCACGGCCACTTTGGCGCGTTCGCCAGGTTGGCGAACGATTTTCCGGATGGTGATCAGGCCATCGAAGATCTCGGGGACCTCCAGCTCCAGCAGCTTGGCCAAAAAGGCGTTGTCCGTGCGGGAAAGGATGACCTGCGGCGTGGTGGGGTTTTTCATTTCCACCGCCTTGACCACCGCGCGGACGGTATCGCCCTTGCGGAAGAAGTCGGCCGGGATCTGCTCGCGCTTGGGCATGACCAGTTCGTTGCCCTCGTCGTCCAGCAGCAGCAGTTCTTTCTTCCAGATCTGGTACACCTCGCCGGTGACGATGTCGCCCACGCGCTTGGCGTACTTCTTATAGAGTTCGTCTTTTTCCAGTTCCAGCACGCGGCTGACCAGGGTCTGGCGGGCGGCCAGAATGGCCCTGCGGCCGAAGGATTCGATGGTGATTTCCTCAAAGGTTTCCTCCCCAACTTCCATGTCCGGCTCGATGGTTTTGGCCTCGGCCAGGGCAATCTCGGCCACGGGATCCTCGACTTCGCCGTCCGGCACAATCGTGCGCCGGTGCCAGATTTCCAGGTCGCCCTTCTCCGTGTTGACGATGATGTCGAAGTTGTCGTCGTTCTCGTACTTCTTCCGCAAGAGGGTGCGGAAGACCTCTTCGAGCACCCGCATGAGCGTGGGGCGGTCGATGTTTTTGAACTCCTTGAACTCGGCAAATGAGTTGACCAATTCGGCGCTGTTCATGGCATGTTGGCTTAAGTAGAGGAGCGCGCTGCAGCGGTAGGGAGAACAACCGCCTTACCGGCGAAGCGCTTGGGTTAAGGGCGATGAAGCAATGCGAACAGCCGCTCAGAAAGGCAGGCTGCGTTTGGTGGATTTGATGCGGTCGAAGGGCAGGCTGTGCCGTTCGGTTTCGGGGGCCGGCGCGTCGGCTCCGGCTTTGGCCTTGGCTTTGGAAGGCGCGCCAACGTAGGCATCCAGCTCGATGCCCGTCTCGCTGGCGTCGGCCAGGATGCCCTGGAGCTTGCGGCCGTCCAGCAGCACCACGTCAACCTCCCGGCCGATGTATTTGCGGTACTGGCGCAGGGTCTTGAAGGGGTTGCCCATGCCCGGACTCGACACCTCCAGGATGTAGTCCCTGGGCACGCCTTCGGCATGGTCCAGGTAGGTTTCCAGAAAGCGGCTGACCGCCTCACAGGCATCCAGGTCAATGCCCTTGTCGGGGGCGTCCCGATCCAGGTAGACTTCGATGCGCCGCGAGGCCGGGTTGTGGCGGACCTCCACCAGGTAAGCGTCCAGCTCGTCGAGCTTGGGCGCCAGCCATTCGTTGATGCGGTCGTGTAAACTGGGCATTTGGCGGCAACAAAAGAGGGGGCCACAGGGCCCCCTCGCGCGAGAGGGAGCAAAACTAACCATAAAGTCCTGAACCCCGTGGGGTATGCCCCTTTTGCTTCCGCAGCCGGTCTGCCATGGGCGGTCCAACGGGCGTTCCTTCGGGTGGGCCGGGCCGCCGGGCCTTGTTTTCGCCTCCGGCGAAAACGCTGTAAGCCCATGTCCGCTGACTAGTTAAGAAATGTTAATCCTTACAAACGTATAAGGCCGGCCGTTAACTTCGTTAACATACCGCAGTGCGGCCGGTCCGTCCGGGATGCCGCTGCCGCCCCCCGCTCTGCACAAACGGGGCCCTCCGTCCACGATGAACGTCCGCAAGATTTGGTTGATCACGGTGCTGATGAGCACGGCTTTGGCCGGCATCATCCTCGTGCAGGCGTATTACATCTCCAACGCCATCGACCTGCGGCGGACCATCTTCCGCGAACAGGTGCGCACCGCCCTGCAGGCCACCGTGGACCGCATGGACCGGCTGGCCGCGGCCGAATTGCTCGAAGAGCGCGGCGAATGGCGTTTCCTGCGCGAATCCGCTTTTGAACCCCTGGATACCAGTGGCCTGGCGGCCGAAGTGGCCGACAGCCTGATCAGCGATTACCTGGCCCTGGGGCCGGGTGCCCTTAGCGGAGGGGGCCTGGCGGGCGGTGGATTGTCGGGTGGTGCCCTGGGCGGACGGCCCATAGAAATGCCGGACATCACGCTCCCGATGCCGGGATCGGGTTCGCCGGCAGGCGAAGGCCCCGGCACTGGCCCAAACGAAAGCGGCCTATCTGCCGCGGCGGGGCGCTACCTCACCGAGCCCTTCAACATCACCAGCAGCGTCTACGACGTGGGCGATGCCGACTACGAGAAGCTGCTGCCCGAGCTGCTGGAAAACACCCAGGCCCAGGTGGTGGCCAATGTGCGCCGCTTCAATGCGCTGGTGGGCGACGTGATGGTGGAGCTGATGCGGGGCAAGTACGGCCCCACGCGGCGCATCGACCCCGAGCTGGTGGACTCGCTGCTGCAGCGCGAACTGGCCACCCGGGGCATCGAGGTGCCTTATGAGTTTGGCATTGTGCTCGGCGACCAGCAGTTCATCACCACCGCTTCCGCCCCCGAGGACGAACAAGCCCTGCTGGCCTCCCCGCACCGGGTGAGCCTGCATCCCGAAAACCTCTTTGCCAGCTCCGACGAGCTCTACGTGCATTTCCCCAAGGAGAAACGCTACGTGCTGGAGCGGGTCTGGACGGTGCTGACCGGCTCGGGCCTGTTCACCCTGGTCATCATCCTGGGCTTCAGCTACACCATCTCGGCGCTGTTCCGCCAAAAGAAGGTGGCGGACATCAAAAACGACTTCATCAACAACATGACCCACGAGTTCAAGACGCCGATCGCCACGATCTCCCTGGCGGTGGACTCGATGGGCAATCCCAAAATCAGCGGCAATCCCGACCGCATCCGGCACTACACCAACATCATCCGCGACGAGAACCGCCGTATGAACGGTCAAGTGGAAAAGGTGCTGCAGATGGCGCTTTTGGACCGCAACGAAATCAAGCTCAGCCGCGAACCCCTGGACCTGCACCAGGTGGCCCGCACGGCCGCCGAGGCCATGGGCGTGCAGGTGGAAAGCAAGGGCGGTGCGTTGAACCTGGAGTTGAAGGCCGAGCGGCCGGGCGTTTTTGCCGACGAGGTGCACATCACCAATGTGGTGCAGAACCTGCTGGACAACGCCAACAAGTATTCGCCGGAGGCGCCCGTGATCGGGGTGGAAACCTGGAACGACAAACACGGGGTCTACCTGGCCGTGACCGACCAGGGCATGGGCATGAGCCGCGAGACCCAGAACAGCATCTTCGAAAAATTCTACCGTTCGCCGAAAGGCAACGTGCACGACGTCAAGGGCTTCGGCCTGGGCCTGACTTACGTGAAGGCCATTCTGGACGCCCATGGCGGCTCCATCACCGTCAAATCCCAGCTCGGAAAGGGCTCGCGCTTCATCATATACCTGCCCTCCGCCACGTGATGCGGGAGGACCAATACGCCTGCCGGCGAAGCACCATGCCAAACACCCAACACGATACACACACCCCCGCCCACACCCAGACACCAACTCGACGCACCATGAGCACCGCAACCCCACTCCGCATCCTATTGGTCGAGGACGACCCCAATTTTGGCACCGTGCTCAAGGATTATCTGAGCATGAACGATTTCGAGGTGGAGCTTGCTCCGGACGGTGACCAGGGATGGGACGCCTTCAACCGCGGCGGATGGGACCTCTGCGTGCTGGACGTCATGCTGCCCAAACGCGACGGCTTCAGCCTGGCCGGCGACATCCGCAAGGTCAACCTCGACGTGCCGATCATTTTCCTGACGGCCAAAACCCTGCAGGACGATGTGCTGGAAGGCTTCAAGCTCGGCGCGGACGACTACATCACCAAGCCCTTCAATTCGGAGGAATTGCTGTTCCGCATCCAGGCGGTGCTCAAACGCGGCAAAGCCAAGCGCAACGACGACCAAAAGGAATTCCAGATCGGCGCGTTTCATTTCAATTACAAGAGCCGCATGCTGACCTGGGCCGCCGGTTCGGAAGCCTGGAAAGGCACGGATGGGGACATGGAACGCAAGCTGTCGCCCAAGGAAACCGAATTGCTGCGTCTGCTGGCCCTGAACCTCAACGACATCACCTACCGCGAGGAAGCGCTGACCTCGATTTGGGGCCGCGACGACTATTTCACCGCGCGGAGCATGGACGTGTTCATCACCAAGCTGCGCAAGTACCTCAAGCCCGATCCCAACATCGAGATTGTCAACATCCACGGCAACGGCTTTCGCCTGAACGTGGAGCCGCAGGCATAAGGGGGTGGCTCAAGGGCTGTCTTGAGGGGTATCGGGCAGTCCGCGCCGCGTTGGATTTGGCTGGTTGCACCCTGCCGCACGATTTTTTTTTCGGGTTTCGTATGGAATCCCCACGGGCCTGGCATCCCATTGATGCAGGCGGCACCGGAACGCGTTTCCGCAACCGGTCGGCCGTCCTTATTGACGCATCAATCCACTTGCCATGTCCAACGCACGTTATCCCTCGCCCGATTCCACACCGGATTCCACGGCCCGATCCCATCGGCCTTCTCATGGTCGGACTTTACGGGGTCGGACTTTACAGGGCCGGTCTTTCCGCGGCCAACGCGCACCCTTTTCCCGCACCTGGGTCCCCGCCCTGGCTTTTCTGGGCCTTTTGCTGATGGGGGCCGCCGCCCTGGCCTTCTGCCGGGTGGAGCGCACTCCCGAAGTGTTCGCCCAACAGGGCGCCGTGCTGATGGGTACGGTCACCGAGGCCGCCTCCGGCGAACCCCTCCCCTTTGCCACGGTGGTCCTGCAAAACAGCGCCTACGGGGCCAACACCGATTTTGACGGCAAGTACCGCATCGAGGGCATCAAACCGGGCCGTTACACGGTCCAGGTACAGTATGTGGGCTACACGCCCTTCCGCAAGGAAGTGGATTTCGCCGAAGGCGAAACCGTCAAACTGGACGCGCCGCTGAAAAGCGCTGAAATGCTGCTGGATGCCGTGATCATGGAGGCCGAAAGCGCACCCCGCGCGCGGCGCGAACACAAAGCGGTCCGCAGCCAGTCCCTTTCCAAGCTTGGAGCCGTGTCCGCGGGTGCACCCGCCGATGCCTATGCCAACGGTCCTTACGTGCAGCCCCTGCCGCCGGGCGCCGCAGGCCAGGGCGATCCCCTGGACCACAACACCGAAGACTACGACCGCATTTTCGAAAACCCCTTCCGCAAGGTGGTGGGCAATCCGCTGAGCACCTTTTCCATCGACGTGGACGCAGCGTCCTACGCCAACGTGCGCCGCTTTGTGGACTACGGCCAGGCGCCCCCCGCCGACGCCGTGCGCATTGAGGAGCTGGTCAATTATTTCGATTACGCGTATCCCCAGCCCACCGAAGACCACCCTTTTGCGCTGATTACCGAAATGAGCGACAACCCCTGGAACGACAGCACCAAGCTGGTGCACATCGGTCTGCAGGGCCAGTCGGTGGACCTTGAAGATTTGGCCCCGAGCAACCTGGTGTTCCTGCTGGACGTGTCCGGCTCCATGAACCAGCCCAGCAAACTCGGCCTGGTCAAAAGCTCGCTGGGCAAACTCGTGGATCAACTCGGTGCACAGGACCGCGTGGCCATTGTGGTCTACGCCGGTGCCGCCGGCCTGGTGCTGCCCTCCACGCCGGGCAACCGCAAGGAGGATATCCGCCGCGCCATCGACAACCTGCAGGCCGGAGGCAGCACCGCCGGGGGAGCCGGCATCCGCCTGGCCTATGACGTGGCCGAACGCCACCTGATCAAAGAAGGCAACAACCGCGTGATCCTCTGCACCGACGGCGACTTCAATGTGGGTGCCAGCTCCGATGCGGAAATGATCCGCCTGATCGAGGAAAAGCGAAAAAGCGGCGTGTACATCACCGTCTGCGGCTTTGGCATGGGCAATTACAAAGACAACAAAATGGAAAAAATCGCCGACCACGGGAACGGCAATTATTTCTACATCGACCAGGAAAAAGAAGCCCACAAGGTCTTTGTGACCGACATGCGCGCCACCCTGTTCACGATTGCCCAGGACGTTAAGCTGCAGGTGGAATTCAACCCCACGCTGGTTGCTTCCTACCGCCTGATCGGCTACGAAAACCGCATGCTGGACAAGGAGGATTTTGACGACGACCAAAAAGACGCCGGAGAACTCGGCGCTGGGCATACCGTCACCGCCCTGTACGAAGTGCATTTGACGGAACTGGGCCAGGCCCGCGCCTCCGGCGAAAACCCGAAGAAAGGCCGCCGCAACACGGAAGAGAACAACCCCGACAAGCTCCGCTACCAGGAAAACCAAATTCGAAACGAAGCCTACGCCAGCGACGAGCTCATGCACCTCAAACTGCGCTACAAGGCACCCGGTGGCAGCCAAAGCAAATTGGTGCAGCAGCCCCTGGTGCTGGAACACCGCCCCCTGGCCGCCAGCTCCGACAATTTCCGCTGGTCCGCTGCCGTGGCCGCCTACGGCCTGGTGCTGCGCGACTCCCGCTACCGCGGCGACGCCGACCTCAAGCTGGTCGAAGGCCTGGCCCGCGGTGCCAAGGGCGCCGATTTGAACGGTTACCGGGGCGACTTCATCGACCTGGTTCGCGCCACCGGCAAGATTGCGCTGACCCAGAAATGAGGCCAGCGATCGACTACCGGCGATTCCGTATCGGCGATCTCCGCCCAGCGGTTCCAAAATGCGACGACGGAGCGGTCCATCCCAAGCGTAACCCTTGCCGCTGCCGCTGCGGACGGCCAGTCCCCCTCCGGGCCATATGGTCTGCCATAGGGGTCTGGCAAGGGCCCCCGGCCCAATGGCCGTCCAAGCCAGCGCAGCAGCCGGAAAGGGTTCAAGGACCCCCGATCGGCCCGGCCCCTCTTCGGAGGGGCCGGTGCTGTTTGAGGCCACAGTGGCCGATCCCGCCAACGCCGGTTCCGCCACGGCCACGCCTGTAGCGCACCAAAGGAGCACCTGACCAATCGCGGTGGATGTCCACATTCCCCTGCCCATCCACCCCCGTTTTGGCCCCCTACCGCCGCCTATATTCGCCGGTAGGCGAACACCCCATGGCTCCCTTCCGGCCCATTTTCCGTTTTGTTTTGACGCTGGTCTTCCTGTGCACGGCGGGCTTGGGCCGGGCACAGGCCCCGCAAACGGCAGCCGGCGCGGCAAGCACCACGTCTGGCACCGCTCCTGGCACCACATCTGGCACCGAGCACGTCTGGCTGTGGCAATTCCAGGCGCATGACGCCGAAGCGCCCTCCTGGATTTTTGCCAGCCTGCACCATCCCGACCCGGCCTTCGCGGCCGCGTTCCGGCATCTGGAGCCCTGGTTTTCCAAGGCCGGCCAGTACGCCTCGGTGTGGCCGCAGGAGGCCAGTGGTCAACGCGCGTTGCAAAATGCCCTGCGCCTGGAGGACCATCCCCAAAGCGCCCGGGACGCCAAGGAGGTCCGAAAAGCCTATCGGAGCAAGGATTTTGAGCAGGTGGAGCGCCTGCTTCAGCGTCGGCTGGGCGATGCGCTGGCTTCGCACGCGGGCACCTTTCCCCTGGCCCTGATGCGCACCCTGGTGGACGCAGGCCGCGCCCCGGTGGGCCAGCGCTTTCCGGAAACGGTGTTCGCCGATCAGGCGCAGGACCGCGGCAAACCCATCCGCCTGTTGGCCCAACCCGACCGCCTGGGTGCCCTGATGGCCGCCGTTCCGCTGGAGGACCAGTTGGATGCCCTGCGCGCCTACGGCCAGGCGCCCTTGCCCCATGAAGCCGCCCTGGACGCCCTGGCCCTGCCTTACCTGAAGGCCGATTGGGAGGCGCTCCAGGCCCAGTACCGCGCGGTGTATCCGCAGGCCGCCACCGAACGCCTGGTGGATGGCCTGGCCCTGCACGTGGCCACCCGCCTGCAACAGCTCAGCCTGCAGGGCAGCGGCTTTTACGCCATCGACGCGCAACTGCTCGGCGGTCCGAAGGGCCTGCTGGAACGGCTCAAACAGCTCGGCATCGTGCCGGTTCCGATTGCCCTGCCGGCCTACGGCACCCAGCTGAACCGCGCACTGGAAGGCCGCATCAGTCCGGTGGCCGTACCGGCCGCCGAAGGCGAAAGCGCCGACTTGGGCCAACAGCCCGCCCTGGACCGTATCCAGCGCGGCCGCGGTCCGCTGTTTGAAGGGCTCGACGGCGGCAATGCCCAAAGCCCGACCGCCAGCGGGCCCATTTGGGAAACCGATCCCTTCGGGGATTTTCGCCGTACCGGCGAAACCGACACCAGCTTCCTGCGCCGCTGGACCTTTTACCGCGGCCCCGACGGGGACTACCGCGCCCCCTTTCCCTACAAGCCCAACGTGGACGCCCGCCTCTACCGCGCCGAAGGCGGCACGGTGGACGTCAAAATGGCCGCGCTCAACGACGCGGAAACCGAACTCCACTACCTGGTCACGCGCACGCAGTACCCGGAGCGCTTCCGCCGCTCGGATCCGGTGCGCTTCTTCGACGACGCCGTGGAGGACACCCGCCTGCGCTTTGAAGGTGCCCTGGTGGCCGACCGGCCCCTGTCCACCCCCCTGTACCGGGGCCGCGAATACGTGCTGGCCATACCCGGCGGGCGTTTTGTCCGGGGCCGGCTATTGCTCTCCGACCGTACGCTCTACCACCTGACCCTGGTCGGCCTGCCGGCGAAGGCCTGGAGCCCGCAGGCTGCGGCCTTCCTGGACGGCTTCCGCATCTACCGCGCCAATGTGCGCTCCTGGGCCCTGGTGGAAGGCGAGGGTTTCCGCGTGCGCATGCCCTTGCAACCCCTGCGCAACCAACGCCGCACCGAAACCCCGGAAGGTCCCGTGGACGTGAAAAGCTGGGCCATGGAAGACCCCCTTTCGGACCGGACCTTTTTGGTGAGCATCAGTACCTATCCGCCTTCGCTGACCAAGCGGTCCAACGCATTCCTTGAGCAGATCGGCTACGGTACGGCTGCGCGGCTGGGCGGGCAGTTGATGGAATCCGAGCGCATCCGCAGCGGGCGTTTGCGCGGCCGTGAAGTGCGCATTGCCGCACCGGGCAAGGCCTACCGCATCCGCTTTTTCCTGGACGGCAACCGCCTGTATCAGGTCATGGCTGCCGGCGACGCCGAAGTGCCGGACAGCAGCGATGCGGCCTTTTTCTTTTCGAGTTTCCGATTCCGCTAAAGCCACGGAAGCGAGGCCTGCGGCATGATGCGCAGCCGTCCACGCTGCCGGAGCAGGGGCCCGGTGCGCAGGGGCCCGGTGCGCAGGGGCCCGGTCCGCTAAGCCTTTAGCAGCCCGCCAAAAAAACGGCCGATGCGTTCGGCCACCCGGCCGGTATTGCCCACCGCATGGCCCTGGCCTTCGAGCAGTTCCGCCTCCCGCAGGTCCGGCAGCACCTTTCGCGCGCGTTTCAAGAGGTCCTTGCCGCCAAACAGGCGGTCGTCCGTGCCCACCAGCACCATGCTCGGGCAGGTCATGGCTGCCCAACTGCTGTTGGACAGCTTGTACGGCGGCCAGGCGCCGGGCCGGAAATCGCGGAACGTGATGGCAAAAAGGTGCTCCAGCTGCTTGACCTGCCGGGGGCTGAACCCATGCTCCGACCCCAGCAATTGGTGGTGCACAAAGCGGTGCACCGCCTTTTGGTCGTTGCCAAAGCGCGCGTCCAGAAAGCCGCGCAACAAGCCGTCGCTGTTCCACAGCGGCCGCAGGGACAGGCGCACCAGGCCTGCCGGCGAAAGCAGGGCCACCCCCCGCATGCGTTCCGAACCCCATTCGGCCAGCCGCGCCAGGATGAAACCGCCAAAGGACATGCCCACCCAAAACGCTTCTTCCACCTCCAGGCCATCGGCCACCTGGGCCAGCCAGCGGCCATAGCTCAGATCCCGCACCTTCGGGGCCAGCCGCGAACTGCCGTTGGGCTGGCCGTTGACATTGACCAGATGGACGCGGTAGCGCGGCAAGAGGCTGTGCAAGCCGCCGGTGATCTCCCAGATCATGGCATTGCCGGACCAGCCGTGCACAAACACGATGGCGGGTGCACCCTTTTTGCCTGCCGAAGCCACCCGGGTCTGCCCCCATTCGGTGTCCACCATGCGCTCGGTCCAATCCACGCCACCCCCGTCCCGGACCTCCTGGTACCAGGCCTCCAGGGCGTTTTCGCCTTCCGGCGAAAGAAACTTGGGCGTGCGGAAGCCGGCATGCGCCCGATGTGCGCTGCCCGAATCCGGCGTTGGTATGGTTTTGGCAGCCATCCTGCTATCTTACTAACGAAAATCTGCACCATGGCCCTCCCCCACCAAGCATCCCGTACACCCCGCGGCATGACTTTCAGCAACGCGGCAACTGCCCGCACGGTTCATTCCGCCCACATGCTGCAAGCGCCTCCGGCGAACACCGCCCTCATCCGCTGGCTGGCCTTCGGCCTGCTGGCCGCCCTGCTGGCCACGGCCAGTCCGCTTTTGGCGCAACACCAGCACAACGGGCATGACCATAGTGGCCATGACCACAGCGGACACGACCATGCAAACGACCACAGTGGGCACGACCACGGCCAGGGCGGCCAGGGCGGCCACGAAGGCCATGGCCATCCCGCCCTGCTCATGGAGGACCTGGCCCCCCTGGAAGATTGGTCCTTCGAAGCCGGTGAAGGCCTCGAACCGACCCGAATGCGGTTTGTGCACCTGGCCGGATACTGGGTGTTGCAGCCCGAACAAAACAGCGGCATGCCCAACATGCGCCTGCTGCCCTTCGGCATTCCGGAATCCGGCCTGGAGGCCCAGGACCTCGATCCGCACAAAACCTATGTGGTCGAAGGCCAGTTGGGCATAGTGCCGGCCAACATCCGCATGATCGGCACGCCCTTGAAGGTCAACCGCATCCTGCTTTTGGAGCGGGCACAACAAGAAGGCAAGGAGTAAACGTCCGCTCGAGCAGGTCACCTGTGTCGGCTGCGCGACACGGTGGAACAAGGCACTGGTTTTGCTGCGTCCTTGCCCCGTTAATGTGTGTTAAGTCACGCAATCGAAGCACCAAATCGAAGAACTTCGGCGTTTAAACATCGAACGAAAGGGCGTGTATGCTGCGCTTTTTTTGGTGCATTTCAAACAAATCGGTTTTGGCACCGGTGACCCGCCTATACAACGTGCGTCTCAAAGCCGACGAGCATCAAAAAGTACCCGTTTGGATGCATCCAAACCTTTGCTTCGGCTCGTATGTTCTTACCATAACGCCGGATAACACCACCAGCTACCGGCAGCTTACGCACACCAACTGCAAGGATTCCGCGGTTGCCCTGTGCACCGCGGATTTTTCGTAGTGCGTATTGTGTTTGGGGACGGCAAACTCTGTTTGCCGTCCTTTTTTTATGCCTGCACCAATACGCGTACGTGGGCGTCGGCGCGCGCGCCAGCGGCCAAAAAGGAAACAAAGGGTAGCGCCTGGAGCCTTAGTGGAACACCGGCATGGGCAGCGCCTGGCCATCCGCATCGCGGCGGATAAAGCGCAAACCGGGGTGTTGCCGCCAGGCATGGGGCACGGTCCACAGGCCTTCGGCCGAAGGCTGGACGCGGCCCAACAGGCGGCCGTCGGCGGACCAGCAGCTGATGCTTTCGCCGGAGGCGAAACCTTCCGGCAGCCGGATGCGGTCGGGACCGGCCCATTGCAAGCCCATATGGCGCGCGGTGGGCTGGGTAAACTGCGCTGGCGCAACAGGCAGGGAAATGGTGCGGTCGCCGCAGCCGCAGAACACCCGCCAGTCGTAGGTCTCACCGGGGTCCAGCGTATCGTTGCCCCACAGCGTGCCGCCGAGGACCGTATCGCTGTTCCAGTCGGAGGTGCCGCTTTGGCGGAACTGCACCAGATAGCCCTTGGAACGGATCACCGGCGCCCAGCTCAACTGGACTTCTGTGGGGCTGATGGCGTTGGCGCTCAGGCCTTCCACACGGCGGCAATACAGGTTGGCGGCATAATAGAAGGTACCGGTGTTGATGCCAGCGCGGGTGCTGTTGCGCGCACCGATCAGCAGGTCGGGCAGGCCGTCGCCATCCAGATCACCCGCAGAAGCGATGCAGGATCCGAAAAAGTCCGCCGCGCGGAGGGCACCGTTGAAGCGGCCCCGGGTTTCGGAGACTTTGTCCACGTCCACCAGGCTGCCGAGATCATCCAGGTAGAGGATGTAAAAAGCCCCTTTGTCGGGTGCGCCGTCCAGTGCGTCGTCGTCGCCGGGGGCGGTGACGGCCAGTTCGGGAATGCCGTTGCCGCTCAGATCCCCGATGTTGGCCAGTCCGAAACCGAAGGCATCGCCGGGGTCGAGTTCGCCCGAAAGGGCGGCATCCGCCACGCCGATTTCCTTGTTCAGGTTGATGATGCCCCCTGAGGTAAAGCGCAGCAGGTGCACGCGGCCAGTGCCGTCTGCGGCATAGGCGCCGACGGCCACCGTCCCGTTGCCGCCCCCGCCCAAGAAGCCGAGGTAGGTCATGGCATGGCCAAACTGGTCGCCGTTGCTGATCCGCCCGGCCAGGGCCGGTTCGGTGGTCGGATCGATTTTGCGTCCGGTGCGCACGCTGCCGTCCGGATGCAGGTACAGTACAAACAGGGCGCCCCCGGTGGGCAGGCCGCCGGGTTGATCGTAGGGTGCACCGACCAGCAGTTCGCGCAGGCCGTCGCCGTCCAGATCGTCGATGGCCGTCACGGCGTTGCCAAAGCGGCTGAACGCCGAAATGGTGGCCACAGGCAGGCCTCCCGAACCGTTGGTGATGCGGATGTGGTTGCGCAGCTGCGCGGCCGAGTCGAGAAAGAGCACATACAGGGCACCGACCTCGTCTTGGCCCAGCACACTGTCAAACGGAGCACCAACGGCCAGCTCGGGAATGCCGTCGCCGTCCAGATCCCCAATGTCCGCCAGGGCATTGCCAAAACAGTGGTCTTCTTGCAAGGTCGGGATCTCGTGGGCACCGATCAGCGCCAGCCGTTCCAGTTTCCCGTCGGGCAAACGGCGGCTGATGGTGATGGCGCCAGCGTTGTTGGCGTTCAGGTCGGGATAATCCCGCCCACGCAGACCGGCCACCAGGATTTCGCCTCCGGCGACCGCAGGAAAACCTTCCATCACCAGGAGGCTGGTGCCGAGCCGATCCCCATCCTGGAGGTATCCCGAATCGATGTCCGCCGCCGTATTGTAGGTCTTTTCAGCGGCAATGGCATAAGGCTCCTGGCCTTGGGCTGCGCTGGAAACACCGAGCAACAAAAGCAGCAAAACGCTCCACAATGGGATGGACTGCACGCGCGGCGATATGGCGGGGAAAAACATGGCGGGCTTGAATTGGCTTGTCGTGGTTTGGGACCTTCGGCAACAAGGCATCCCTATAAAAGTAAGCCGGTACAGGCGGAGATGCGAATCCTGTGCCGTTGGCGAAGGCCTTGATGTTCAGGCAATGCGTAAGCGCAAGGGTCTGTCGACTAAGCGTTTGGGGCCTTTGCACCCCGATGGGATGGGTTTTGCGGTCCCGATCGGCTGCGGCGGCCCGAAAATCCCCATACGTGCAGGGCGCAATCCATGATTGGTGTGGAAATTGTGGCTTGTTGCCTTCCCGGGCAAGGACGCATCTTGCCCGCGCTTATGCGTTTCCCAAACCACCCCTTCCAGCTGCCCATGCTGCTTCTGGCCAGCATGGTACTGATCCTGGCCACGCCCGCATCCGTGCGCGCACAGCAGCAAACCGAGCCCTCGGTGCCGGGTTTCCCCTGGCCCACCGCAGCCGAAGCCTACGCCGACTACCCGCCCTACCGGCAGGTGGTCTCGGCCCTTTTTCGCCTGGCCGGGCGGGAACACATTGCCCTGCCGGAACGCTGGCAGCTGCTCAAACATCCCGAAGGCTGGGTGCTCCAGCGCCGCCAGGTCCAGCAAAACCAGGTGGATAAGGACCTGCGCCTGGTCCTGTGGAGCAGGGAGCACATGCGTTTCCTGAACGCGGTGGACCTGAACCTGCAAAGCAATCCCTTCCGGCCTTTTGCCTTCGGCGAAGACGCCGATGCCATGATGCGTCAGGCTTTCGGCGAATGGGACCGCGAAAACGCATTTTACGACCTGGCTCTGTTCTATGGCTACCCCGCTGCCATGCGGCACAGCATTGCCGTTTTGGACGGTCCACAGGAACTTGAACCCGATCAACTCCTGGCCCTGGCCCGCGCGCATGCCCAGGAAGCGCGGCGCATCATCAATCCAGACGGCCTGGCCGCTCAAGCCGCGCTGGAGCCGCTTTCCCAGGACAGCATGGACCGCGCGGACCGGCACTTCCGTTCGGCCACACGGCTCTACGCCGAGTTGGCCGAGCGGGAACCCGAATACCCCACCATCATCGGCACGGCCAGCCTCGAAGCGCCTTCGGCGAACGCCTCGGCCTGGATGCGCTGGCGCCTCAATGGCCAGGACAAACGCGCCGCGCCCTACCTGGCCAAGGCCCGTTTCCACCCCTTCCTGGAAGCGGCCGGCTACAACATGCTCACGGCCTGCCGCGATTCGAGCATTCTCTTCACCCACGGCGACGTGGACACCTACCTGCCGCTGGTGGTCCAACAGCGCGACGGCTACCGCACGGACGTGACCATCGTCAGCCTGTCCCTGCTGTCCCTGCCGGCCTACCGCAGCCAATTGGCCGAGGGGGCCTGGGGTCCGGGATTGGTGGCATTGAACAGCCCTCCCCTGGATTGGGCTTCGCCGGAGGCAAGCCGCTTCACGATCACCGAACGCGCCATGGCGCCCATGGACTTTCCCGACGCGCTGCTGGCCTGGTCCCGCGGGGCGGATACCCTGCCCGGCCTGTTGGCAGACTGGTGCGGCCAGGCCGAACCGCTGGACCTGCCCCTGCGCTGGGCGGATGCCTCGGAATGGGCGGAACTGGCCTTGCTGGATGCGGCGCATCGCCGGGGCCGCCCGGTGGTCTACAGCATGTACGCGCCCCAACAGCGGCCTTTTGGCGGCCTGTTCCAGCACACGGTTTTGGAAGGCCTGGTGCACCGTTTTGAATGGGAACCCCAGCGCAGCGCGCAGGAAGCAGGCCTCCGCCGCCTGGCCGAACAGGCCGTGGACGAATACCGCTTTCCCCAGGCCGAACCCGCTCTGAACAAGGAGCCCCACGCCATGAGCCTCATCGGCGCCTACCGCTATATGGCCGCCGTCACCGCTGCCGACCTGGCCGAGCTCGGGGATACCGAAGCCGGCCTGCGCCTGGTCAATGTCCTTTGGCGCCATCTGCCCGAGTGGGTCTTCCCGCCCGTGCCCGCCGACCGCGCCACGATAGCCCTGCACTACACCCACGGCAGTCCGGAGCGCGGGGCGGAACTGGCCGAGGCGCTGTACAAGGTCCTGATCCGCCAGCCAGCCTCCGGCGAACGCGACGCCATCCTCGACGGCCTGGAAGCCCATGCCCGGGAGCACGAACAGGAAGCGCTGTTGGGCCGCTATGCCGAACTGCGTGGCGGTTCCTGATAATTGTGGAAACCAGTGCCCGCTTCCGCTGCGGGTTGTTCGGATGAACCTCCGTTGCCTTTTCCCCATCGTGCTGCTGTTGATCGGCGCGCTGTGTCCGCCGCTTGCCGGGCAGGTGGTGGATACCGCGCATGTGGAGCAGGCGGTTGCGGCAGCCGATCCATCCGGTGCCGTGCCTTCGGCCCCCTGGCGGGAAGGCTGGCCCCCACACTGGCCAACCGAATGCGGCGCCCCGGCACCTTCAGCGGTGCTGCGGCAGGCCCGGGAAGCCCCGCGCTTTCGCCTGCCGGGCGTGCTCTATCATCCGTCCGCCATTATTGGCTGGAAACCCGACGCCGTGCTGGCGGTGGAGACCACCAAAAACCGCGTGCGCACCCAACACCGCGGGGGCCTCTTTCCGCCCGCCTTGCAAGCGCCTTCCGATACGCTGTACCTGCGCCGGGAGACCAAAGCTTTGGTGCGCTCGGACGGCGACACCCTGCGGATCGAAGAACAGTACCGGCGCAACCACTACTGGACCTTGGACCGTTTTCGCCGGAAAGGCGACCCGCCCGGTCCCGGGGGACCGCCCGCCGGTGCCGACTGGGAAGCCGTGGGTTCCCAATGGCGCTTCAATCCGGAAGGCCAGCCCGAGGAAGAGTTGTGGTGTGAACCCGATGCCCGGCATTGCCGCCTGTGGCGAAGGATTGCCTACTGGCCCAGCGGGGAACCGGCACGCGAAGGGGCCTTCAACGAGGGGGTGGCCACGGGGCTTCACCGCGCTTGGTACCCGGACGGTCGCCTGCGGGCCTGCCTGGAGTACCACGACGGCCGGTTGTTGGCCGTGCACGGCCTGTATGGCCCTTCGGGCGAAGCCCTGCCCATCGGGACCTTCCGCGATGGCAACGGCACGGTCATCCGCTACGCGCTGACCGGGGACGCCATGGGCGAAAACCGCTTCAAAAACGGCAAGCGGCGGGGTTACAAGGCCTACAAATGACCGGTCCCGCACGGCTTTTTCCGGGGGCAGGCAACCATCCGGGACGCGCTTACGGATAGCCGGTACAGACAGGAAAAACTCCCCTTTTCGGTTGAGGCCGTGGCCTGTTGCGCTCCCACATCAGGTCCGTTCCAAGCCCGCCGAAAGCCTGGCCAAGCGCCAATCCGCCTGTCTCCCATTCAGCAAGGATGCCCATTCCGGTTTTTTGCCGGAATCCGCTTCCGCTGCAGCCTGCCGGGTCTTGTGAAGGATGCACATCCGGTTGCGGAAGCCCAGAACGGGGGTGCCTCATGCAGGCGCCTCCGTTTTTTTTCGGGCTATTTGCGGCGTTTCCATGGCCAAGCTGTGGGCAAAACCCGATGGCTGCGCAGCAATGGGGCGTTTCAGCGCAGCTCCACCAGCGTGATCTCCGGCCGCATGCCCACCCGGCCGGGGTAGAAGGTGAAGCCGAAGCCGCGGTTGACGTAGAGGAAGCGCTTGGCTTCTTCGTAAAGGCCCGCCCACTCGCGGTAGACGTATTGGCCCGGGCTCCAGCGCCAATTGCCGATTTCCAGCCCGAACTGGAAGCCGTGTGTATGGCCGGCCAATTGCAGGCCGATGTGCGGGTATTTGGGCAACACCTCGGCCTTCCAATGGCTCGGGTCGTGGCTGAGCAGGATTTGCGGGGCATTGGGATCGGCGCCAAAGGCCGCCTTGCCCAGGTCGCCGTAGCGTGAAAAACGGCCGCTGGCGCTCCAGTTCTCCACGCCGATCAGCTCCAGTGGAGCCCCGTCCACGTCCAGGCGGACCCGTTCGTTGCGCAGCAGGGTCCAGCCCATGCGGGCGTGCAATTGCACAAAGCGCTGGAAGTTGGCGGCCTTGTCCGCCGGGTTTTCCCACTGCACGTAATCGCCGTAGTCGTGGTTCCCGGTGATGGAGTAGACCCCGTGTTTGGCCCGCAAGCGGGCGAACAGCTCGATAAACGGCTCGGCTTCCTCGGCCACCATGTTCACGAGGTCCCCGGTGAACACGATCAGGTCGGGCTTGAGGTTGTTGACCAACTCAATGGCGCGCTGCACCCGGCTGGGACGGCCCAGGCTGCCGGCGTGGATGTCGGACAGCTGCACGATGCGGAAGCCCTGGTGTTCGGCCGACTGGCCGGGCAAATGCAGGCGGAGTTTGCGCACCTGGTAGCGGTACACGTTGAACAGCATGCCCCAGAGCAGCAGCACGGTGGGCACGCCCGCCACAATCAGGCCGATGATGCTGAAGACCACGTTGCGGTCCGGATCGGGATTGCCGCCGATGTACTGCCCCAGGCGCACCAGGTCGTCCATGAGCAGGAATACGGCCACCAGCAGCTTGGCCACAAAGAGGATCACAAAAACCGGCGGGAAATAGCGCAGCAAAAAGGGCGGCCAGCGGTGCCGGTCCACGCGCAGGCTCACGACGATGCCCAACAGCACCAGCACGGTGAACGCCCAATAGGCGAAGGCCGCCGGCAGGTAGCCGGATGTGCCCTCCCAAACTGCACGGATGGCCTGGAACGCATAGGCGTCCAGCAGCAGGAAAATCGGAATGAGGGAAAGGCGGGAGCGCACAGCGGCGGGTGGGAGGGCGGAGAGGGTCGAGGGTCCGACGAAGCAACGACCTTTCGGGCGGAAAGCCTTCGGCCGGACGGCAGAAATGCGGCCTGTTATCTTTGGTGTACAGCGCTTGCCGTCCTGCGGCGATGGCGTTGCCCAAGCCCACCGCATATCCCCCACACCCGATCCACTCCTCCATGAAGGCCATGCTTGTTCCCTCCATGCTGCTGCGGCAGCTGTACACCACCAACAGCCTGCGCAATACCGACAGCGGCATCCGCTTTGCGGTCAAAAACCGCCTGCAGGATACCACCCTGACCGGCATCGAAGGCATCCGCATCAACGGAGAACAAGTGGCCGCGGAAAACATCGAGTTGCGTTTCCCGGACGGGCGGGTCCTGCCGGCCTCTGCGGTCAGCAGCGACAGCCCCGAAGCCTTCGCCCTGCGGGCGTCCTTTGAAGTGCATTGCAAGGTGCCGCAATTGCCGGAGGGCAAACATGAAATCGGCATTGCGTTTCAGACGGCCAGTTTCGGCAGCCTCAAATTCAAAGTCAAAGACGGCCTGAGCACCGAACCGCTGAACCGCGTCAAGCTTCCGCGCGACCCCAACGACGACTATTCGGAATCCGCCATTGCCGACCGCCAGAAGTTTGTGGAGGACTACGCGGGCACCAAACTGGAACACATCAAGGTGTACAGTTTTGATCCCCACCTCTGCCAGGGCAACTGCGAGCATTTCACCGGCGTGGCGCAAATCCCGCTCGGCATTGCCGGCCCCCTGAAAGTAAATGGAGAATACGCCTCCGGCGAATTCCTCGTGCCGATGTCCACCTCGGAAGGCACCCTGGTGGCGTCCTACAACCGCGGCATCAAGGTGCTCAACGCCTGCGGCGGCGTAAAAACCACCGTGGTCCGCGACGCGATGCAGCGCGCCCCTGTTTTCATTTTTGAAGACGCGCGCGGTGCCCGCGATTTTGTGGATTGGGTCAAAGACCAGTTCAGCAAAATTGCTGAAGAATGCGAAAGCACCACCTCGGTCGGCCGCCTGCAATACATCGACCCCTATTTGAGCAACAAGTTTGCGTATTTGCGTTTCAATTTCTCCACCGGCGACGCCGCCGGCCAGAACATGGTGGGCCGCGCCACCTTTGCCGGTTGCTCCTGGATACTGGACCACTACAAGGAGAACAAAGTCCAGCACTTCTATTTGGAAAGCAACCTGGCCACGGACAAAAAAGCCAGCCAGGTCAACATCATGCGCACCCGCGGCAAACGCGTGACCGCAGAAGCCGTGCTCAAGCGCGAAGTCCTCGAACAGTACATGCGGGTATCCCCCGAAGACCTGGCCTACCACAGCCAGGTGGCCAACGTCGGTGCCATCCTCTCGGGGGCCAACAACAATGGCGCCCATTCGGCGAACGCCATCACCGCCATTTTCATCGCCACCGGCCAGGATGTGGCCAACGTGTCCGAGTCCTCTGCCGGCATTGCCTACACCGAGCTCACCGCCGAAGGCGACCTCTACATTTCCATCACTATTCCTTCGCTCATCGTTGCCACCTACGGCGGCGGTACCGGCCTGCCCACCCAGCGTGAATGCCTGGAAATCATGGGCTGCTACGGCCGCGACAAAGTCCGCAAGTTTGCCGAGATCGTGGCGGGCACGGTGCTGGCCGGGGAGATTTCGCTAGCCTCGGCCATTTCGAGTTCGGATTGGGTGTCCAGCCACGAGGAATATGGTAGAAACCGGTAATGCCAATTCGCCATCCCTAATGTTGGGATCGGCCTTCTTTGGGAGTGTGCGGCTGCAAAATTGTCAAACAACTACTTTTTGTTGTTTTTCGGCAAATACTTGCCGATGTTTGACAAAACATTGGCTATGAACACCCCCCATTCCGTCCTTCGTGTCTACCAAGGCATAAGGGCCCTCTTCTGGCTGATCGCCATAGGGCTATGCATCAAAGCTGGTACAATCGGCTTTGGAAGCATCTACAGCGTTTGGGTTCGTCCTGAATCGGCAGCCCATCTGTTTGGTGGGCTCGACCTTCTGAGCCTGCGTACCGCACAACCCTTGGCCTTCGCGCTGCTATGCGCAGGATGGTTTACCGTAACCGGATTGCAAGCCTTTGTGGCTTTCCAGATGCTTCGTTTGCTCCTCCGGTTGGATTTGGACCATCCCTTTGAAGCCGGCACCATCCACCGTTTGCTTTTCATTGCCCTGGCTACCTTGGCCACCGGCTTGACGGCTGTTGTGGCTGAGGCCTATGCTGCCCGATTGGGCACTATGGGGTTTGTGGTAAGCATCCAATGGAGCGGCGGCATCATGCTGTTTTTTGCCGCCTTTCTTTACGTGCTTGCCCGCATCTTCAAGCACGGTCTGGAGCTCCAAACGGAAAACAACCTAACCGTTTGACCCATGCCCATCATCGTCAACCTTGATGTGGTTTTGGCACAACGCAAAATGTCTTTGAGCGAACTCGCTCAAGCCGTTGGTGTGACCATTTCCAACCTTTCGATCCTTAAAACGGGCAAAGCGAAAGCCGTTCGATTCAGTACGCTAGAGGCCATATGTGCAGCGCTGCAATGCCAACCCGGGGATCTGCTGGAATACAGACCTCAAACAACAGCGTAAAGCAATAGGGCCAAAAGCAAACCTTGAAGCTTCGATCGGGCTCGGGGTCCATGGGGAACCTGAGTGTCTGTGAAGACAGGATGGCTTATATAAGAGGCCGTGGACCGCTTTTTCCAGAACTGGGCAGACGCAGCCAGCACCAGCGCGGGTTTCTTCTGGATGGCGCTTTGGGCCTTTGTATTGGGCTACATCGTCAGTTCCTGCATTCAGGTCTTTGTGACCGAGGAGCGCATGCAGCGCAGCATGGGGGATGCAGGCGGCAAGAGCGTGCTGCTCGGCACCCTCTTCGGATTTATCAGCAGCTCCTGCAGCTTTTCGGCCCTGGCCACTTCCAAGTCCCTTTTTAAAAAGGGCGCCAGCTTTGTCTCGGCGGTGGCCTTTCTACTGGCGTCGACCAATCTGGTCATTGAACTGGGCATCGTCATTTCGATTTTCCTGGGCTGGCAATTTGTGGTCGGGGAGTATGTCGGGGGCATCCTGCTCATCCTGTTCAGCTGGGGTCTGATCCGCATCATCCAGCCCAAAAAACTGATCCAACAGGCACGAGACCGGCTGGGATCGTCCGAGCTCGAAACGCTGGACCAGGCCCCCTTATCCCAACGACTCCGTTCCCCTGAAAACTGGGCCAAGGTCGGCAAGCAATACGCCATGGAATGGAAGATGGTCTGGAAAGACGTGACCATCGGGTTTACTATAGCCGGCATTGTTTCGGCGTTTGTGCCGGATGCGTTCTTTCAGACGCTGTTCATCAACACCGGCGAAGGGCAACAATCCTTTGGCTTCTTCACGCTCCTGGAACACGTGCTGGTCGGTCCATTGGCCGCCTTCCTGACCTTCATCGGCTCCATGGGCAATATCCCGCTGGCGGCACTGCTGTTCGGAAAGGGCGTGAGCTTTGCCGGTGTGATGGCGTTCATTTTCAGCGACCTGGTGGTCTTTCCTGTTTTGCGCATCAATGCCAAATATTACGGATGGAAAATGGCGCTGTTTATGTTGTTTTTGCTGTTGTCTTCGCTGGTAGGCGCTTCCCTGTTGCTGCATTACGGCTTCAACCTCTTGCACCTCATTCCGCGGGGCACCGGCACCAACATGGTGGAACAGGAGCACTTCAAGATCGACTACACCTTTTTTCTGAACCTGGCCTTCCTGGTCCTTTCCGGCGTGCTGGTCTATTTCGGTTTTGTCAAAGGCAAGGACACTATGCACCACAAGGAGATGGCCCCCAAGAGTCCGGCACTGGAAAAGACGCTGGAGGTGTTGGCGTTCATCTGTTTTGGCTGGCTTTCTGTGGGTATGGTGCTGCACTGGATGGTGTAGCCTTGCTTCCCGCAACAAGGGTGCGCATCTTTTCTTTGTCCGCCTCAAAGAGCATGCACCAATGAAAGCGCATATCCAGTCAACCCTGCTCCAACTGGAGCAAGAAAGGAACATCGCCATCCTTTATGCTGTGGAATCAGGCAGCAGGGCTTGGGGCTTTGCTTCGACAAACAGCGATTGGGATGTCCGCTTTTTCTACGTCCACCGTCCCGAGTGGTATCTGTCCATCGACGATGCCAGGGACAATATGGACATCATGTTGCCAAACGCCCTGGATCTGGCGGGCTGGGAACTTCGGAAAACCCTCAGGCTTTTCAGAAAATCAAACCCGCCATTGCTGGAGTGGTTGAACAGCCCCCTGGTCTATCTGGAACAATTCAGCACGGCCGAGCGGATGCGGACATTGGTATCCGAATACCTTAGTCCAAGGTCCTGCATGTACCATTACCTGAGCATGGCCAAACGGAATTTCACCGCATACCTGCAATCCGATACTGTGCGAATTAAAAAGTACTTCTACGTGCTTCGTCCCGTTTTGGCGTGCCGATGGATCGCGTCAAACCACACGATGGCGCCTATGGAGTTTCGAACCTTGTTGGACACGCAGGTGGATGACCCACAGCTTAAAGCGTCCATCGAACAACTCCTGCAACGCAAGCAATCGGGTGAGGAACTCGACAAAGCACCAAGGATTAAACCCATCCATGAATTTCTGGCAACAGAACTGGAACGATTTGACGCCTATTGCACCGCCATGCCCAGGGAAGAACCGCCGCAAACCGAAGCATTGAACAAACTGTTCCGTGAAACCTTGGAAGAAGTATGGCAGGCAAACGCATGACCACTCGACGCTCCATCGTCCCAGTTTCAACCCCCCATTTCATGCCCACCATCCTTCCCCTCCGTGGCCACACGCCCGCCTTCGGCGAAAACTGCTTCATTGCCGAGAACGCTACCATAATCGGCGAGGTGACCTGCGGCCGCGACTGTTCCTTCTGGTTTCAAAGCGTGGTGCGCGGCGATGTGCACTGGATCCGCATGGGCGACGCGGTCAATGTGCAGGATGGAGCGGTCATTCATTGCACCTACGAGAAAGCGCCGACCACCATCGGCAACCGCGTATCCATCGGGCACCGCGCCATTGTGCACGGCTGCACCATTGAGGACAATGTGCTGATCGGCATGGGCGCCATTGTCATGGACCACGCGCTGGTGCGCGAAGGCGCGCTGATTGCCGCGGGGGCCGTGGTGCTGGAGGGGACCGAGGTGGAGGCGGGTGCGGTGTTCGCCGGGGTGCCGGCGCGAAAAGTGAAACAACTGGACCCCGCAACCTTCCTGGACCAGAACAAACGCATCGCGGACAACTACCTCAAATACGCGGGCTGGTTCAAGGACTGAAGTGCTTTTCCATCGGCGGTCCCGCGCATCGCCCGATCTTCGCGAGATGAAGCTCCACCTCCTCGAACAACTCATTGCCATCGATTCGCCCAGCGGCTACACGGAAGCCGCCTGCCAATTTGCTTTTGAAACCCTGGAAGGCATGGGCTATCAGCCCCGGTACACCAACAAGGGTGCCGTGGCTTGCGCCCTTGGCGAAAACCCCACCCTGGGCATCGCCGCGCACGTGGATACCCTGGGCGCTATTGTGACCGGTTTTTTGCCTTCCGGCCATCTGCGGATATCCACCCTGGGCGGCTTGTCGCTGAACATGGCTGAAGGCGAATACGTCCGCATCCGCACCCTGGACGGCGCCGTGGTGGAGGGCACGCTGCTCTTGCGCAACCCTTCGGTGCACGTCAACAAAGAACACAACAGCGCCAAACGCAGCCTGGACAACGTCTACGTGCGCGTGGACGCACCGGTGGAAAAGCCGGACGACACCCAGGCCCTGGGCATCCGCATCGGGGACATCGTCTGCCTGGATCCCCGCTACCGCGCGCTGGACAACGGCTTCATCAAGTCGCGCTTTCTGGACAACAAGGCTGGCTGCCAGGTGCTATTTGAAATTGCCCTGGAAATGAAGGAAGCCGGCAAAACGGCTCCGGTGGAATTGTTCTTTTCCAACTACGAGGAAGTCGGGCATGGCGCTTCGGCCGGATACGGCCCCGGCATCAAGGACCTGCTAGTGATCGACATGGGCGTGGTGGGCGACGAGGTGGCCGGCGACGAACGGGCGTGCTCCATCTGCGCCAAGGACAGCAGCGGTCCCTATGATTACAGCTTCCGCAAGCAGCTGGTTCAATTGGCCGAGACGGGCAAGATCCCCTACCGGCTGGACGTGTATCCCTATTATGGCTCGGACGGTTCGGCCGCCCTGCGGGCCGGACACGAGTTCCGCGTGGGCCTGATCGGACCGGGCGTGGCGGCATCCCACGGCGTGGAGCGCACGCATGTGGACGGCATACAGGCCACCGTTGACCTGTGCATGGCCTACATCAATGCCTATCCGGTTGCCTGATCAGGTGTCTTGACACCCCAAAAGCCCATTTTTTCGGGTTTTTTCCAAAAACGGCTGTAACAATCGAGTGGGGTCGTGCGTCTTAGGGTCACCAAAGCGTCAGCTTTAACGTCCTTTAACAGGCTTTAAGCCACCTTAAGACATGGGAATTTCTTCCCACTACCTCCATGGCCTATTTTCATCGCATGCCGGAGCGCCTCCATGTACCGCTGCCCAAATGGGTTCAACGCCGTTTGCGCTGTCCACACCCCCTCATGGTGGCACTGGTCTGGATGGCCTGTTTGCTGGCGTTGGGCATGCCCCGCGTGCTGGCCGCCAATCCGGCTTCGGCAGCCGGTTGCAAAGAGGCGCCGGGAGCCTTCGGGAACAACATCAGCCTGCACCGCGATGCCGTGCCGCTGTCCATGCGCGACGTGGATTACAGCATTGACGTACACCCCAACCCCAATGCGGGCCGTTTCCGTCTGGAGGTGACCGGCAACATCACCGATACGGTGGAGCTGGTCATCATCAACGCCCAGGGCAAAAAGGTTTATACCCGCCCCATCGACGCGCCGGGTTCTTTCCTCTTCAACCTGACCCCATTGCGCCAGGGCATTTATTTTGCGCAATTGCGGCAGGCCGGCAAGGTGGTCAGCCTGCCCATCATCTACGCGTATACGGATCCCGAGCCGGCCCTGGCCACACCTTCGGGCGAAGGCCAGCCGGACTGAGGCTCCGCCCTCCGCTTCGCCGAACAGGCGCTTCCGCCCTGCCTTGCCCGTCCCCAACCCTTCTGAACATCCGGCCGATGCTTCGGCGCAGCCGGTAGCCCTGCCCTTTCCCGAAGGCCTGCGCTTCGGCGACACCACCGTGTATCCCTTGCGCTGCGGGGACCTGCGCGTTTCCCGCAACCACGCGGAGGCTTCGCCCGAATGGGCGCGCAACCAACGCCTGCTCCGAACAGCCCTGGATTGGCGCTGGACAGCGCCGGTCCCGGTCTGGAGTTGGTTGATTGCCCATCCCGAGGGCGACTGGCTCGTCGACGCCGGCCAGGCCTTTCCCTTTCCCAGCCCGGCGATGCGCCGGCGCGATCCGCTGGGTGCGGCATTGAACCGCTGGCTGGTCCGCCAACAGGATTCGGGTACCGAACCGCCGAGCGTAGACCACCTGCTGCGCCGTCTGGACCGCGACCCGCATGCGCCGATCCGCGTGCTGCTCACCCACCTGCACATCGACCACGTGGACGGCCTGCAGCACCTGCCCCAGGCGGAGGTGGCCGTGCACGGGGCCTGCCTTCGCCGATCCTTCGGCGCGGCCATCCGGCATCTGGGTCCGGCCTTTCGGCCGAAGGCCCTGGAGGCCGGGGCCAGCCCCTTCAAGGCCTTTGAAAAGGCCATCCCCATCAGCGCGCGCGGCGACCTGTGGATGCTGCCCACCCCGGGCCATACCCCCGGCCATTGCTCGGTGCTGCTGCGCACCGCCGAGGCCGATCTGTTTTTTGCCGGCGACCTGAGCTTCAACCTGGACCAACTGCAGCGTGGGCGCTGGCCGGGCATTGCCGACAACCGCCAAACCAATGCGCAAAGCATGCGGCGGGTGCGGCGCCATGCGCGGCTTTTTCCCACCGTTTACCTGCCCACACACGACCCGGATGCGGCCCGTCGACTGGCGCGCCTGCAACACCTCCAGGCCCACCATTGGGAGGGTCAGGCAGTTCCGGACCCGGATTCGCCCTAGTGTGCTGAGGAAGACGGGATGGACATGGCCTCAAGGCAGGGCCGCCCAGGAAAGGCCACCCGGAAATGACTGCGGCCGCGCCGCACGAATACGCGCGTCCGGCATGCGGCAAATCACCGTTTTGTGGATTGCCCGCCGCGTGACGAAAGGTGATCTTTGCCGTCCAAAATCCGCAAGGGGTGCCCTCCTTTGGACCAAAAACCCGAGTCCGCTGCTTTTGGTCCGGTTTTGGAACCCCTTGCCAAACCCCATGGTCCGATTTTCCGTTTTCCGCCCGTTCCGGCTGCTGGCCCTGTTGTGCCTTTGCCTTGCATGGAGCACCGGCGCCACGGCGCAGGTTTCGCCGTTAGGCACCCAGCCCGGCGACGTCAGCCCGACCCAGCAGGCCACCGCTGAGGCCCTGGTCAGCCGCTTCGACATGCCTGAGGCCTGGCTGAATTACCGGCAATTCCGCTTTTCGCAGCAGCATCCGCACGCGCCCGGTGCCTTTTTCAGCACCATCGAACCCGAGCTGCAGGCCCTGGGGCAGCGCATGGCCGACAGCCTGGCCATCCTCTACACCCAGCGCATGGACGAGGCCCAATTGCTCGATGCCCTGGGCTTTGTGCGCACGCCGCTGGGTACCCGCTACAACCATTTCCGCCGTGACGGCCTTTGGGCCCGCACCCGGCCAAGCTGGTTTTGGGAAGCCGCGCGGTCCATGGAACAGTTTTCCCGGCGGGACAGCACGGCCTTGCGCCGCCATACCGCCTCCGGCGAAGACCAGGCCTGGATCCGCTTCAGCCGCCATTTTGTGGAGCTGCCGGACCTGCCGGAGCTCAAAAAACGCCTTCGCCGGTCCGGCGACAGCCTCCAGCGCTCCAACGCACAATGGGAACGCCTTCGGGACCGCGCTGCCGACAGCGCCGCAGTGCGCATAGCCGTGGTGGCCCGGGATTTTCTCGGCGCGCCGGAGCGCGACAGCCTGCTGCGCGTTTTTGACACCCGTTGGGGCCGCTACCTGGACCCGCAACAGCGCCAGGGGGCCCTGCGCGCCACCACCGAGGACTACCGCCGACGCGTGGACCAACGGATTCGCCAGCGCTGGCGCCTCTACGAATACCGCAGCTTCCGTTACCCCGAGCAAGGGGAGGTGCGGGATTTCCGGGGCCAGGAACTGCTTTTTGCCTTCATCGGCGAATGCCCCGGCAACGGGCAACTGGCCGATGCGCTGGACTGGCGTTACGAGGGCCTGGCCTGGATCGTGGAAGCTCCTGGCGCCAAGTCGGAAAAGGAGCTCGCCCGGCTGGAGCGCTGGCTGCAGGACTGGCGTTTTTCGCCGGAAGGCGAACACCGCATCTACTTTGTGCGCAAACCGCTGCCTCTGCCTGCCAGCGAAGGCCTGCATCCCGACGGCACGCCCCGCGCCATCAGCCCGGAGAGCCTGGAGGCCCACATGCTGACCCTGCCGCCCAAAAAGCGCAGCCTGGTGGTCGGGCTTTACCACATCGTGGACGGGCAAGGCACCTGGCAGGCCCATCCGTTTGGCCGATAGTGCGGGCTGAGGGGGGCGCCACCAATTGAACGCCAGGAGCTGTTAGCGTCCGTTAAGGACCACCGCGGATGCGAAAATCGGCCTAGATTGTAGAAGCCTTCGGCCCGGGTCAGCAGCCCCGAGGACCCGGATGGCCTCCTGCACCGTGCGCACGCTCCTGCTTTTGGTACTGGTTCTGGCATCGGGCCGCCTGGCCCTGGGTGCGGTAGGCCCCGGCCAGAGTGGGCCCACGGCGGCGGCAGGGCCTTCGCCCGTACGGGCGGATCAACCGGTCCCGGAAGGCGACTTTTTCAGCCTTTGCCTGCCGCTCAAACGGGCGGGCAACCTGTTTCTGGTGGAGGCCCGGGTGGACTCGGTGGTCGGCAATTTCATTTTGGATTTTGGCGCGCCCTACCTGGTGCTCAACAAAACCTATTTCCGCCACTACCCTACCAAGGGCGGCACCTACGCGGCTGGCGTGGGTGGCGCAGCGGCCCGTGTGGACCGCACTACCGTGGAGCGGCTTGAGCTGGAGATCCTTTACTACCAAAACGTGCCCGCAGACCTGGCGGATCTGGGCGGCA
>JAUIHG010000411.1 GCA_030432405.1 Bacteroidia bacterium
GCCGGCGCAAGGCACATCGTCCACTCTGTTTCATCACTGGAAGATACGTTGCGTGCATTCATAGGTCCTGTCAGGACCAAAGCCGAAGCTGCCCCCGGCATGGCCGATTTTTCCGGATACTGGTCCCTCCAAAATGCGTGATCTCCTGTTTGATGCGGAGGCAGCAGCGGCGACAAGCCCTGAAGCCACTGCGCAAAAACACATGCGTCCGGTTCTGCCCAAACGCTTTTACAAGTCCGTGGATGTTGCCCCGGCGGAGCCTCCAGCTTCCGGTTATCTCGTGCTGCTGGATGGCAGGCAGGTAAAGACACCGGCCAAAGCGACCCTGCTGCTACCCAATGAGGCTTCAGCCCGGCTTGTGGCCTCGGAATGGGATGCGCAGCTGGAGAAGATCGATCCATCACAAATGCCCATGACCCGGTTGGCCAATACAGCGATTGACGGCATAGCCGAAGATACCCAGGCGGGAGTGCAGGAGGATCAGGCGTTCATCGCTGGCAGGTGTTCGGTGAATCATGATCACCTCCTTTCGTGGTTAGAACTACGGACGTACCGACAATCAGTCTCCGATGGAGTCGGAGGGATTCGAACCCTCCTATCAGGCCGCCTGCGCTGGCAGGCTGCGAGACGCTCATCCGATGAGCCAACCCCTGGTGCCACCACCCCATTACGGGCGGCGCACCCCCTAATACGGCCACCCCACGGCCTCCAATCGAAAATAAGAAGCCACCCGCCGCCGACGGTATTCCCCTGGTCGCGGCCGGTTTGATCCGGAGCCCGAAGGGCGGCAGTCCGCTAGCCCAGGACGTATGTCCTGGGTGGTTGACGGCGTCGAAGCAAACGACCGCATCGATTACGAGGCTGCGGGGCACTCGAACCGTTGGCGCCGTCGCACGCGACATCTTCGAATGGCGACCGGCCCTCTAGACTCGTCGCCGGGCAACGGTCCGTTGAACGGACGACCGCGGCTCACGCCGGAAGGGGACCCAGGACATACGTCCTGGGCTAACAGACTACCGCCCTTCGGGCTCCGATCCGGAGCCCATCCTGCTGCTGCTGCGCGCTC
>JAUIHG010000412.1 GCA_030432405.1 Bacteroidia bacterium
CAGCTGGTAGAGCCTTCCCCAAGTGGTGGCGGGTTCGATGCTGACGGCCCGGGTGCAGAACCGGTCAAAGTTCCAGAATCCCTTTTTCAGGGTTCCGTAGACAAAAAGCCGGAGGTGGTTGTCGTTGTTTTTCATGCTTTCACTCCTTTGGGTAAGGTTCCTTTACGTTCCTGACAGACAAATCTGAAGGGATGGCTCTGCCACTCCTTGAGGGCTTCATGGCGGAAGGTCAGCATGGTGAGCGGCGGGATTTCCAGCTCACGCCAGCCACGCAGGTCATCCAGAGCGGCTTCGATGTATTCCGGTTCGGAGGCGTAGAGCACTGCCCGGTGTTTGCGGCTGTAACGCAGCGTCAGCGGCTTGTTCCCCTTGATGACGGTAATGGCCCCGGGATCGAGCCGTGAGGCCAACACGGCGCTCATTTGGCCCCGACACAGGCGCAGGGCTTTGCGGAAGCCTCTGCCGTCGATGGTTCCGTCGGGTGCAAAGCGGTCGGCCAGCCGGAAAAGCAGTTCGCTGTCCACTTCGGCATAGCGCGGCAGCCCGAGCCTGCGGAACAGATAATTGGCGTTGTAGATGGTGCCGTTATGAGTGCCGATGATGATGCCGGAACGAATGGGGTGATTATTACGGCTGTTGGCTTCACTGCCCTGGGTGCGCCAGCGGGTATGTCCCATGAGGATGGTGGTCTGGTTGTCCACCTCGGCCATCAGTTCGTGAAAGGTTGATTCCCTGACCAGCCGGTGCGCCCGGATGGGACGCTTGAAAAGCCGGAAGTCGCCGTCGGTCCGAAGCCATGCCATGCCGCTGGCGTGGGGACCGCGCTCCTCACTGCAGAGCAGCATGCGGATAAAGACCTCGTTCAGGTATTCCCGCTCGGCAATGCGCCGTCGCTTTTGACCGAAGATGATGCCTACTTGTCCGCACATGGAGCCGGGTCCTCCTTGCCGCCGAAGTTCTTACCGAGCGGTCTCTTCCCTTCGAGGACGAAGGCCGCGTATTCGCGCCGGTGGTCCGCCAGCCACTCGGCCACCTCCGGGTAGCCCATATCGGCGGTCAGCC
>JAUIHG010000216.1 GCA_030432405.1 Bacteroidia bacterium
AAGGGATGACTTTCGACCAATCTGGGAAAAATATCGTGATTCACTAGGGACGCTGGAAAAATTTATTTTCGACTACCTCCCAAGACTTTCGCGCTCGCCGTCCACTCCTTTACCGCTTACTGTCTCAACTCCTATGATTAATACTGTTTTCGTTACTGCCCTTCCCGAGGAATTCTCTGCTGTTACCGCTCACCTTGACGACCGAAGGGAGCACACAGAACTCGGGACAGTTTATGAGATAGGGACTTTTAGCAATGACAACGCTCAATGCACTGTAGCAGTGGTGCAAACTGGAATGGGCAATTCTTTGAGCGCAGCAGCAACTGAGAGAGCTTTGAGCCTTTTCAAACCTGACTTCGCGTTTTTCGTCGGGATTGCAGGCGGCCTACGTGATGATTTGAAGATCGGAGATGTTGTCGCCGCAACTAAGGTGTATGGTTACGAAAGCGGCAAATCGGGAGCGAGTTTTCTGCCTCGCCCTGAAGCGCCACCTGTTTCATACGAGGCTGAGCAACGTGCTAATTCTGTTAAGCGTGCTGATATGTGGCAGCAAAGAATTAAGCCAACTGTCGGTATCAAGCCTAAGGCCATAATCAGGCCTATTGCTGCCGGCGAAAAAGTTCTCGTCTCAGAATCTTCAGAAGATTTGAAGCGGGTCAGAGACACCTACACCGACGCGCACGCAGTTGCTATGGAGGATCATGGATTTGCAACGGCAGTCAGAGCCCACCCATCGGTGTGCTTTGCGGTTGTGCGTGGAATTTCGGATACTATTGAAAACAAGTATGAAGCCGACCAATCAGGCTCTCATGAGATCGCCGCTAGAAACGCTGCTGCTTTTGCTTTCGAAATGCTATCGGGGCTGCTACAGGGCCGGACGGCTGTATACACGGCAAACAAGCCGGAAGGGCACAGGCCTTGATCTGGAATTACCAGGGTGAGGCTCGATACACGCCAATTCAACCTGTTGTATCGTAGTTCGCGTTCGCCCCACAGGCGTGTGGCTTGCCAATGTCGCCGCTTGCCCTACAATGTGCACGGATCGATGCAAGAAGCACCAAATCAGAAAAATCAGGATTCGCTCAATATGGGCCAAACCCGCCATTGGTCCGCGGAATGGACGGAGTATGCGCCGGGCCAGGCACCGGAATGGACGCAGGAGTTGATGGCTGCGGCTCGGGAGGCCTGGGAGAGTGCCTGGGCGCCGTATTCCCGGTTCCGCGTCGGTGCCGCGGCGCTTTTGGACGACGGGCACATCCTGCAGGCCAGCAACCAGGAAAACGCCTCCTACCCGCAGGGCCTTTGCGCAGAGCGGGTCTTGCTCTTCCACATCGGGGCCGCCTTCGGCGAACGCCGGATTGAGGCCCTGGCCATTGCGGCCGAGACTTGGGCGGCGCCGGAAGCGGGTTCGAATCAAGATGCTGCTGCAGGCTCTGCCCAGCAAGGCCACCAGCCTTCGGAAGGCCAGGCCCCCTGGTTGGCCCCCTGCGGCGGCTGCCGCCAGGTACTGCTGGAAAGCGAGCAGCGCCAGGGCCAGTCCATGCGCATCGTCTTGCAGCACCGCGACGGCCGGATCGGCATCTGGAATTCCGCGCGCGACCTGCTGCCCCTGGCCTTCGACGGCCGCATGCTGCCGGGCCAATAGCCGCCCGACACCTGGCCGGGACCACGGGTCCAACCGCGTCCAAAGCACCGGCACAACCGCTCTGCCACAAGGACCGTAGACCATGGTTGCGCAGCCTCCGGATTGCCCCTCCAGATTGCGCCCGGATTGCCCACGGATTGCCCACGTTTGGGCTCGGCTTTGGCCAGCATCCGGCGTAAATTGCGCGTTCAACCCACCAGCCTCATGTCCCAGACTGCCACTTCCGCCGCCGCCGCCGAGTTGATGGAGCTCGAACTCCGCTACGGCGCCCACAACTACCATCCCCTTCCCGTTGTGCTCGCCAAAGGCGAAGGCATTTACCTCTGGGACGTGGACGGCAAACGCTACATGGACTTTTTGAGCGCCTATTCGGCGGTCAACCAGGGCCATTGCCACCCGCACATTGTGGGCGCACTGGTGGAGCAGGCCAAGACCCTGACGCTCACCTCGCGGGCCTTCCACAACGACGCGCTGGGCCCCTACGAGCGCTTTGCCACCGAGTTTTTCGGCTACGACAAGCTTCTGCCCATGAACACCGGCGTGGAAGGCGGCGAAACGGCCGTCAAACTGGCCCGGCGCTGGGGCTACCGCAAGAAGGGCATCCCCAACAACCAGGCGCGGGTGATTTTTGCCGAAGGCAATTTCTGGGGCCGTACCCTGGCGGCCATTTCCTCCTCCACCGACCCCAGCAGCCACGACCAGTTCGGGCCCTTCATGCCCAATTTTGACGTGGTGCCCTACGACAACCTGGAGGCCCTCGAACACGCGCTGCAGGACCCCAACGTCTGCGCCTTCATGGTGGAGCCCATCCAGGGCGAAGCCGGTGTGGTCGTTCCGACTGAAGGCTATCTGGCCAAAGCCTACGCGCTCTGCAAGCAGTACAATGTGCTCTTTGTGGCCGATGAGGTACAGACGGGCATCGCCCGGACGGGCAAACTGATCTGCTGCGAACACGAAAATGTGCGGCCCGACATCCTCATTCTGGGCAAGGCGCTTTCCGGCGGGGTGATGCCGGTTTCGGCTGTCCTGGCCGACGATGAGGTCATGATGTGTATCGGCCCCGGCGAACACGGCAGCACCTTTGGAGGCAATCCACTGGCCTGCAAGGTGGCCCAGGCCGCCCTGGAGGTGGTGCGCGACGAAAACCTGGCCGAGCGCGCCGAGGAACTCGGGGAGGTCTTCCGTTCCGCCGTTGGCGAACTGGTGGACAAACACGAATTGGCCGCCAAAGTCCGCGGCAGAGGCCTGCTGAACGCCGTGGTCATCAACGACACGGCCACCAGTCCGACGGCCTGGGAAATCTGCCTCAAACTGGCCGAGCTCGGCCTGCTGGCCAAGCCCACCCACGGCAACATCATCCGCTTTGCCCCGCCGCTGATCATTTCCGAAGAAGAGCTGCTGGAGGGCGTGGCCAAAATCGATAAAGCCCTGACCATGCAGGCCAAAGAAAACGGCCTGCTGTAGGTCAAACGCCCGCCCTACTCCCGCCCAAGCCACCCTCCCATGCATCGATTCCCGCAAAGCCGCACGGCCTTTTTTGGAACGAACGTTCCGTCTTTCCTCCTCGCCGCATCCATGGCACTGGGCCTCGGCGCCTGTTCGGATGACGGCGGCAATGGCACGGACAGCAACAATGCCGATGCACCGATCGAGGAAGCGGCCCTGACCGAAGAAGGCTCCGCCCCTGCCACGGACACCCGCATGGAGGCCCTGGAGGAATCGCTGGCGTTGGCCAAAGGTCTGGAACTCGGCATTTTGGACCATTCAATACAAAATAAGATCGGCATCCGGGAAGCGGCTTCCGGCGAATCCTTCCTCAGCCTGCAGATCCGCCTGTTCAACGGCGGCGAAGCGCGTTTTTCCTACATCGACCGGCAGTTCCAACTCCGCAGCAGCGACGGCAGCTGGTCCGCAAAACCGGAGCTCTTTGCGCCCGATCCCGACTTTGGCGGCAGCGGTACGCTGATGCCCGGCCTGGCCCGTGAAGGCTGGATGGTCTTTCGCATTCCCGAAAGCAAAAGCGGACTCGAAGGTTTGGAAATTGGCCTGGCGCCCGAATTGGGCGAAGCGCCCGCGGCCTTTCTGGCCCTGCCTGCAGAATAACGCCCACTGGCAAACGCTGGGTCCACCGCTGCTGGCCCGATCAAGGCCTGATTGGCCCATTCCTGCTTAGCCCATTTTGATGCTCCAGCCACAATCCGCGGTTTCGCGCGGATCGTTGGAGGCAACGACCAACAGGCGGCCTTCGCCGGCGGCGTGCACTTGCTCGGCCATCCAGGCCATTCCTGCTGCATCGAGGTTGGTGCCCGGCTCGTCCAACAGCAATAGGCTGGCTTCGGTGTAGAGCGCCAGGGCCAGGCGTACGCGCTGCCGCATGCCGGAAGAAAAGTCCTGCAGGCGCTTGTTGCGGTGGGCCTTTAGACCGCAAAGCCCCAAAACGGCCTCCCGGTCCAGTCCTGCACGCCAGGGTTTGAGGCCTTCGTGGAAGGCCAGTTGTTCGTCCAACGTGTAGGGCCCGATCGGATCCATATACGGCGCGGCCAGGGCCAGGTGGCGGTAGACCAGATCGGGGGCCACCGCGGTGCCGTTGCTTGTGCTCCAGGACACCGCGCCTTCGCTGGGGGACATGGCCCCGGCCAGCATGCGCAGCAGGGTCGACTTGCCCGAACCGTTGGCGCCCAACAGGGCCACCCGCTGCCCGGCCTTCAGTTCGGCCGTCAGGCCACGAAAGACCCAGGCGTTGCGGTAGCGTTTACCGACCCCCTGTAGCGCGATGTTCATGGCGGTGCATGAAGCCTTTCATCACACCCCGAACGGAGGAGCGCACAAAATCGATGATGCCGTCGCGTTCCGGCGATGCGGGAATCTCCGCATCGATGATGTCCAGTGCGCGGGAGGTGTTGTAGCCCCGTACGTAGAGGATGCGGTAGATGTCCAGGATGTGGTTGATGGTGTCGGATGCAAAGCCCCTTCGGCGAAGACCGACCGAATTGACCCCCACATAGCTCAGCGGATAGCGTGCCGCCTTGCAATAGGGCGGCACGTCCTTGGACACCAGGGAGCCCCCGGAGATGAAGGCGTGTGGGCCGACCTTGACAAACTGGTGTATGGCCGACATGCCCCCGATGATGGCGTAGTCCTCTATATCAATGTGGCCCGCCAGGGTAACGGCATTGGCCAGGATGCAGGAATCGCCGATGCGGCAGTCGTGGGCCACGTGTACGTAGGCCATCAGCAGGCAATTGCTGCCCACCACCGTCTGGTTGGCCGCTTTGGTGCCCCGGTTGATGGTCACGCATTCCCGGATGGTGGTGTTGTCACCAACAAGCACTTCGGTGCGTTCGCCCTCGTATTTGAGGTCCTGGGGAATGGCCGAGACCACGGCACCCGGAAAAATCCGGCAATTCTTGCCAATCCGGGCTCCCTCCATGATGGTCACGTTCGGACCGATCCAGGTCCCTTCTCCGATCACCACGTCCTTGGAAATGGTGCTGAAGGGCTCGATGACCACGTTATCCGCAATGCGGGCGTCCGGGTGGATATAGGCCAGGGGTTGGTTCATGGGTGCGGGATTGGGGAATGTGAAACAGCCGGATCAGACGCCCGGCTTCAACCGCACCTGGGCCACCAGTTCGCCTTCGGTGACCACCTTGTCGCCCACAAATCCGGTCGCTTTCATTTCGCACAAACCGCGCCGGATGGGACGCAGCAGTTCCATTTTCATGATCAGCGTATCGCCCGGCACCACCGGCCGCTTGAATCGCGCCTTTTCAATGCGCAGGAACAGCGTCTCGTAATCCTGCGGATTGGGGTACTGGTTCATCACCAGGATGCCGCCGGTTTGGGCCATCGCTTCGATTTGCAACACACCGGGCATGATGGGGTGGCCCGGAAAATGGCCATTGAAAAACTCCTCGTTGGCTGTCAGGTTCTTGATGCCGATCACACAGGTATCGTCCATGTGGATGATGCGGTCCACCAGCAGCAGCGGATAGCGGTGCGGCAAAAAACCCTTGATCTCGTTGATGTCAAAGAC
>JAUIHG010000413.1 GCA_030432405.1 Bacteroidia bacterium
GTGCCGGCCCCATCGAGAGGGTGGCAAGTGGCACAACTCACCCGCCGCCGCACGCCGGACAGATCGGTATCGTGGAACAGCTTGCGCCCCAGTTGAATTTTTTCGGCCGGGAGGTTCGCGACCGTGGCGATTGGGAGAATAGGTTCCGCGTGCTGCGTTTCCGCTGCCAGTTCCGGTGTGGTCCCAGCCGGTTCGGCCATTTCTTCCCGCGCGGGGCCGCAGCCGGCGAAAAACAGGCAAATGAGCAGGCCGCAAAGCGCATTTTGAAATATTCCTGGCAAAACGCAGTCCCTGTTGCCCGCACAATCGCGAGCGGCCATGGCCAGAATAGCGGGGGCGCCGCAACGCCCCTGGAGGTCACCCGGCAGGTCCAAAAATACCGTCCATAAAGATACATGGTTGGGGTCGGGAATGCAACGCGCAACGGCGCCGGCAAGCCCGGTGGATCGCGGGGGGGCAGGCCTGTAATGTGGTTGACAAGGGCGGCGGTGACAATATAAGGTTCCTTAGAACTGGTATGCCACAGCGATAGAGGTGGAACATGGCAAGTTGGCTGGAGGAAAGGGTGTCCTTCCGTTCCCCGTGGCATAGCTAGCCACTGATTGCGTTCCAGCAACCTCAAGTCGGCGTCCCATGGAGATGTCCGCGCGGGATAGTGGTTGCTTCGTACGACGGAGTGGGCACGTGGCGGCGCCCGGAAGTCCGAAAGGGAAGGTAATGCGCGAAAAGCTGGTTGCAGGGTTGGCCTGCGTTACCCTGTCGCTTGTGTTGATGGGCTGTCCGCTGTTTGAAGGGCCCACAGCGGCCTTCACGGCGACACCTGCCGAAGGCAACGTGCCACTTACCGTACTTTTTGTGGATCAATCCACGGCATGATCGGGCCTTGGAACCCAGCTTTTTTCAGCGTGTTTCTATTAATCTCGTTTTCGGAGATCTTCAGCTGGCCGGAAAGCACCGCCATATCCACAAATCGTTCCCAGCTAGGCCGCACGCAGCGTTCAATAAAATACTCACGCAGCACTGCATAATGCACCGATTGCTCCACCAACTCTTGC
>JAUIHG010000217.1 GCA_030432405.1 Bacteroidia bacterium
CCTGCAAGGGCATGAGGTGTTCGATGTTCCGCATGTCGCCGGTGATCAGGTTGTCCATTCCGATCACGTGGAAACCCTCCCGGATGAAACGGTCGCAAAGGTGCGAACCGAGGAAGCCGGCGGCTCCCGTGATCAAAACGCTTTTCATGGGCTGAATGGGAAAGGGGCGGTTCGGTGGTATGCCGGGTTTTGAGCCCGGCGTAGAAGGCCACAGCGGAAGGCCTTGGTAAGGGGATCAGGCGCGCGGATCGACGATCTGACGGCCGATGCTTTCGTAGTAGAAATCAGAGCCTTCAAACTGCTCGATTTCATAGAGGTTGCGTCCGTCGAAAATAACTTTTTCACGAAGCAGCTTGGACATGCGCGCAAAGTCCGGCGTACGGAAAACAGACCATTCCGTGGCGATGATCAGGGCATCGGCACCGTTGATGGCCGAATAGGCATCGTCGGCAAAGGCAATGGCATCGCCGACCAGTCGGCGCACGTTGTCCATGGCTTCCGGGTCAAAAGCGGTGACGTGGGCACCGGCCTTGGTCAGCTCCTCGATCATGTACAGTGCAGGGGCTTCGCGGATGTCGTCGGTATCGGGCTTGAAGGCCAGGCCCCAGAGGCCAAAGCGTTTGCCTTTCAGCTCACCGCCGTAGTAGCGCTTGATCTGGTCGATCAGGCGGATCTTCTGGCGCTCATTGACTTCGAGCACCGAGTCGATGATCTCGAAGTTGTAGCCGTACTCCTTGCCGGATTTCAGCAGGGCCTTGACGTCTTTGGGGAAACAGCTTCCGCCGAACCCGATGCCCGGGAACAGGAAGCGCTTGCCAATGCGGGTATCCGACCCGATGCCGATGCGCACTTTGTCCACATCTGCGCCCACGCGGTCGCAGAAATTCGCGATCTCGTTCATGAACGTGATCTTGGTGGCCAGGAAGGCATTGGCGGCATACTTGGTCAGCTCCGCGGACTTTTCATCCATGAAGATGATCGGGTTGCCCTGGCGGACAAAGGGCTTGTAGAGGTCGCCCATGACCTTGCGGGCGCGGTCGGAACTGGTGCCGATGACTACACGGTCGGGCTTGAGGAAGTCATCCACTGCAAAACCCTCGCGCAGGAATTCGGGATTGGAAACCACGTCAAAATCCACTTTGGCGTTGGCGGCCAACGCTGCGGTGACTTTGTCCGCCGTGCCAACCGGCACGGTGGATTTGTCCACGATCACCTTGTAATCCTTGATGATCTTGCCGAGTTCTTCGGCCACACCGAGGACATAGCTGAGGTCGGCCGAGCCGTCTTCGCCGGGAGGCGTGGGCAGGGCCAGGAAGATCACCTGGGCATCCTCGATGGCGCTTTCGAGCTCTGTGGTGAAGGTGAGCCGGTCCTGTTTGATGTTGCGTTCGAACAGGACGTCCAGGTGGGGCTCGTAGATCGGGATTTCCCCGTTCTGCATGCGGGCCACCTTTTCGGCGTCGATGTCCACACAAACCACCTTGTTGCCGGTTTCGGCAAAACAGGTTCCGGTAACCAGGCCAACGTAGCCGGTGCCAATGACTGCAATGTTCATGCTTCCTTTATAAAGCGTAGAAGCCGCGGACGGCTTGGGTAATGTGATCGAGTTGTTCATGGTCGAGTTCCGAGTGCATGGGAAGGGAAAGCACAGCGCCGGCCAATTCCTCCGAAACCGGAAAGTCCCCCGCCTGGTATCCGTAAGCCCCGTAGGCCGAGCTGAGGTGCAGCGGCACGGGATAATAGATCATGGTGGGGATGTCCTGTTCGGCGAGGTGTTGGCGCAAAGCGTCGCGCTTGCCGTCCGCGATGGTCAGCGTGTATTGGTGGAAGACATGCTGTGCATACGGAGCCCGATAAGGGGTGGTTACGCCTTCCAGGTCTGCAAATGCCCGGTCGTAGGCATCGGCAGCTTCCCGGCGGCGTTGGTTGTATTGGTCCAGGCGCTGCAATTTGACGTCCAGAATGGCGGCTTGCAGGCCATCGAGGCGTGAGTTGACGCCGATGGAATCGTAGTAATACTTGCGGTCCGAGCCGTGGTTGGTGATCAGTTTGATCTTGCGTGCCAACTCGGCATCCCGCGTACAAATGGCACCGCCATCGCCCCACGCACCCAGGTTTTTGGTGGGGTAAAACGAGGTGGTGCCGATGGTGCCGATGGTGCCGAGCTTTTCCAGGCGGTCGTCCCCGAAGCGGTAGGCCGCGCCGATGGCCTGCGCCGTATCCTCGATCACGGGAAGGCCATGCCGCTTGGCGATGGCCATCAAGGGCGCCATGTCGCAGGCCTGTCCGTAAAGGTGCACCGGGATGATGGCTTTGGTCTTCGGTGTGATGGCGGCCTCCAGCTGGTCCACATCCATGTTGAAGGTGGCCGGGTCCACATCCACAAAAACGGGTTTGGCCCCCATCAGGGCGACCACTTCCACGGTTGAGACGAAGGTGAAGGGGACGGTCACCACTTCGTCATCTGTTTTCAGGTCAAGGGCCATCAAGGCAATCTGCAACGCATCGGTGCCGTTGGCACATGGCAATACATGGGCCCCATCCAGGTAGTCGGAAAGCCTGTCGGCGAATCCCTTGACAACCGGGCCGCCGATAAAGGCCGTGGACTCGATCACACCGGCCATGGCCGCGTCAAAGGCCGCACGGTCGCGCTGATACTGGCGTTGCAGGTCCACCATGCGAATCGGTTCCATAGGCTGCAGGATTGGGGGTCAGGGAGGCGGCGGCAAAAATAGGGGCCTCCTGTCCAAGCCGCCGGATGGAAGCCGGTATTTTAGCCCGGATGATGCGCAACTTATCCACGCTTTGTTTATTGGTGCTGCTCCTGGGCCTTTTTGGTCGGGCAGAAGCCCAGCGCCGGGGCCCTTCCCTTCCGGTTGGTGTAGGCGACTCGACCCTTTTGGCCGGACTGGTACACGTGGAGTATACCGCCCTGTGGCCCGGCGGAGACCTGGCCGACCGCTATGGCTTTCAAAATGGCGTGGGCCTTAGGATCGACCTGAAAAACCGGCACAACTGGACCTTTGGCGGTACAGCGCGTTTCCTGTTTGGCACCCGCATTGTTGAAGGTGATTTGTTGGAAGCGCTGCGCGGCCCGAACGGCTTTTTGATCGGCACGGACGGTTTTCAGTACTTGCCCATCTTCAACATGCGCGGCCTCCAATTTGCCTTCGATGTGGGCAAGGTCACGCCGTTGTTTGCCGCTAATCCGAACTCAGGCCTCAGCGTGGCCGTGGGCGTTGGCTACATGCAACACCGCGTATTGCTGGACGTTGAACGGGATTTTGTGCCTCAGGTGGAAAACGATTACGCCAAACTCTACGACCGCCTGAGCAGCGGGCTGTGGCTCCGCCAGCGTGTGGGCTACCTGTATTGCGGCGGATCGCGTTTCCTCAACCTGCATGCTGGCGTCGAATGCTCCCAGGGCTTCACCCAGGATCGGCGGGATTTCCAGGGCGATCTGGGCGCTGTGACGCAGACCGGTCGACTGGACCTGCAATGGGGCGCTTTTGTGTCCTGGGTGCTGCCCATCTACGAGAACCCCAAGACGCGGTATTTCTACGATTGACCCGCTGCGTCCGGGCCATGCCCGGCGCTTGTGGTGCGTTGACCCAATAGGCCATGCCCTCCCCTGCTCCACCAGCCGCCTATGGCCTGGGCATTCGCGCCTACGGCGCGGTGATCCGCCTGGCTTCCGCCTGGCGAAGGGATGCCCGGCGTTGGGTGCAGGCGCGCAACGCGGAGGCGCATCGGTTTGAGCGGGTCCTGGCCGGGCTTTCGCCGGCAGGCGAAACGCCCCGGGTGTGGATGCATTGCGCCAGCCTCGGTGAATACGAACAGGGCTTGCCCCTGCTGGAGGCGGTGCTGGAAGACCTGGCGCGGGCCAGCGGCAAATCCGTGCAGGGCGTCATCAGCTTTTTCTCTCCCTCGGGGCTGGACGTGGTGGCGGCGCGACCGCCGCGCCTGCCCCATCCGGTTTGCCTCGTCTATCTGCCCCTGGACATGCCGGACCGGGCCCGAGCCTTTGCGCAGACCCTCCAAGCCGACATAGGCCTGGTGGTCAAATACGAGTTTTGGCTCAACCACTTGTTCGAAGCCGAATGTACCGGTACCCGGTTGCACCTGGTTTCGGCGCGCTTTCGGGACGATCAGGTGTTTTTTGGCCCCGACTGGAAACCCTGGACCAAATGGTTTCGCGATGGCTTGACCCGTTTTGCCGGCATCCACTGCCAGGACCACGCTTCGGTGGAGCGGGTACTCGGAGCGCTGGAAAGAGCGGCGCGGGCGCACAAGGTGGGGACACTTGCGTCGGCCGGTCCCGCCGCGGATGATGGAAGAAACACCGTGGTGCAGCGCAGCGGCGACACCCGCTTTGACCGGGTGTTGCAACGCGCCGCGGTGCCCCAGGACGATGCAGTGCTGGAGGCCTTCGCCCGTCAGGGCCCTCTCCTGGTGGCCGGAAGCACCTGGCTGCCGGACGACCGCCTGCTCGGCGAACTGGTCCAAAACCTGCTGGCACCCCGCGGCTGGCGCTTGCTGGTGGCCCCCCACCATGTGGACGCCGACCATATCCAGACCGTACGGGCCTGTTACCCGGAATCAACCCGGCTGTACAGCGCTTTCAGCCAAGAGGACCTGGCGGACCTGGAGCAAGTTCCGGTGTTGATCGTGGACCGCATCGGGTTGCTGGCGCAGGCCTACCGCCTGGGGCAGCTGGCCTACATCGGCGGTGGATTTGGCGCCGGCATCCACAATACCCTGGAGGCTGCAGTGTACGGCCTACCCCTGGCCTTCGGCCCCCGCTGGCAGAAGTTTGCCGAGGCGCGGGAGCTGCTCGATTGCGGTGCCGCCCGGCAGACGGCCGATGCCGCCGAACTGCAGGCCTGGGCGGAACGCATGTTGGATGGCGCCGGCCGAAGCGCCGATGGCGAACGCGCCGCCCGGGCAGCAGCGGATTATGTGCGCCACCGCGCGGGTGCGGTTGCGCGCATCCGCAGCGTCGTGCTCAGGGATTGGGAGGCGCACCGGGCATCCACGCCTTCGGCGAAGGCCTGAAACCCGGCAAGGCCATGATGCGCTTTGCCGAGATGGGTACCCTTAGTGACCGCGGTCTGTATGCTGGTTTTGCCATCAGGCGAATCCCTGTTCCACCAAATCGCGGAAGTGGGCCACCACCCGGCTGTCGCTGGGCCAATCGTGGTTTTTGGCCAGTTCCTGGTCCACAAAACGCTCGGCCATGGCACGATCGGCAAAGCCGTCGATGGTCCGCACGGCCTGATTGAAGGCCTCCGAATTGCCGTCAAAGAGGTTGCGGACAAACAGCGCACGCTCGTTGATGTCGATGCGGCGGCCCAGGGGTTGATCCTTGAGCCGGGGATGGTTGCCGTGTTCGGGTTCGGTGCGGGCAAAACGCTCGTTGAGGCTGGGGCTGCTGGCCAGGCCGTGCCGGGCAGCGGCATATTCCGAGGCGCTTTCGGCTGGATTGGCCGCCGGATCAGATGTCGGGCTTCGGGGCGTTTCCGGCTTTGGTGCCTCAGCCTTTGGTCCCTCGAAGGACCCGGGGACGGATGCCGCGTTATCCGCATGGCCTGCTGCTGCCTGCGGCCGCTCGGCCGCCGGTTCCGGCGAAACACGTTC
>JAUIHG010000414.1 GCA_030432405.1 Bacteroidia bacterium
GTGGCCAGTAGCCCCCAGTAAAGTGAAAAGTCCTCCGGAAACTGCTGATCCACCGGTACCGGCATGGGGACCAGTGTGTGGCCCATGGCCTGCAGGTGCATGGCCGTTGCTTCCACCGCACTTCGGGTGGCGTCGTCGGTGGCGTAGCCGTTAATGGAATCCAGCACCAGGCCGATCCTCAGGCGCCGTTGTCCCGGACCGCCGACCTGACCAATGGACGGCAATTTGGGATTGCGGTACCAGGCCTCGGCTTCGGCGTAAAAATTGGCGGTGTCGCGCACGCTGCGGGTGACGACGCCCTCGGTCACGATATTGATGGGCAACGATTTGGCAGCCGGGTTGTCCACCAGCCGGCCACGGCTGGGTTTGAGTCCCACCAGTCCGCAGCAGGCGGCCGGAATCCGGATGGAGCCGCCGCCGTCGTTGGCATGGGCAATCGGCACCACGCCCGCGGCCACCAGCGCGGCTGAGCCGCCTGACGACGCGCCACAGGAGTAAGCCAGGTTTCATGGGTTGCGGGTGGGTTCGCCATGAGCCGGCTCGGTGGTTGCGTTAAAGCCGAACTCCGGCAGGGTGCTTTTTCCCAGGCAGGTAAAGCCCTGGGCCAGATATTGCTGGGCAAACGGGCTGTCCTGTTTGCAAACGCTGGCGGTGATAGCGGCACTGCCGTGGCCGGTAGGCAGGCCTCTAACGTCGGTATTGTCCTTGATAAAGGTCGGGACACCAGCGAACCGCCCGGAGTTGGCCGTTCGCTGGGTCGGCAACGGGCCTGGCTCGGACACTGCGGCCACCGCATTGATAAAGGGCGCGACCTTGTCGGCTCTGTGCTGCGCAGCCCGCCAAACTTCATCGACACTCACCCTGCCTTGGCGGAGTTCCGTTGCCAGCGCGGTGGCATCGTGGTGGCCCAGTGCGTCGTCAGAGAAAGCGTGGATCGATTCGGGGTATTCCTGGGCTGTCATGGAGCGTCCGTTGCTGCTGGTCGTTGGGTCAGGGGGTGTTTTTTCGCGCCGCGGTTACGATGTCGTAGGCGTGGCTGTCGTTGCCCTCG
>JAUIHG010000218.1 GCA_030432405.1 Bacteroidia bacterium
ACCACCTTTTTTGGAGCCGATTTGCCCTGCTTACAGGCCCTGTTCGGTCTGTTCAGGGTCATCAACGTCAAAGTCTGTTAAGGACGCGTTAAAGGGCGTGAGCCCCCTTGGAGGGCGACCTATATTCGAAGCGGTTGGCAGCACGGTCTACGGCTGGAGGGCTCAACGCAGAAGCATGCATTTGGTCCACAATCCGATCGGAAAACCGCGCTTCCACCATCGTTAGGTTTGTCGTTTTTCATTCAAGAGGGAAGCCGCCCCGTTCGTATGAATGGGGCGGTTTTTTTTGGCCTTCGCCGGCGGGAGCCGGCACGCGGTTCAGATGCTGGGCTTGCCGCCAAAACCATAAGCCAGACCGATGCGCCAATGGCTGCCTTTGGACAGCACCTCGGCGTCCAGGTTGCGGTCGCTCGTGTTCCAGCGCAAGGTGCCGATGCGCCGTCCACCAAGCAGCCCGGCGGCATAGTGGATGCGCAACTGGACGCAATGCCCCCGCGCAAATCGGTGTTCCAAGGCCAGGCTGTTGTCCCAGACCAGACGGGGGCTGGATGCGCCCTGCGGGACAAAGCGCAACGGTGCATCGGGCAGCGTACGTTCCAGGCCGGAACCCAGAAAACCGAGCTGCAAACCGGTGGCCGGCACCAGCGTCCAGCGGGGCGAAGGGTTGCGATTCTCCCGCAGGGCCACACGCCACCCGAGCATCAGGGGGAGGTCCAGGGCCGGCAGGCGGCTGCGCACCGGAGGCAGTCCTCCGCGCGGATCAACCAGTCGGCCATTCAACTGCAGCTGGCGCAGGGAGATGCCGGTTTGCACAAAGGCTTCGCCCGGAAGGGCGAACTGCAGGAGCAAGGAGGCATAGGGCCCCTGAGCCGGCTGCACCGCAAACACGGTGTTGGCATCCTGCTGCGCAAAGGTCAGGTGTTCCTGATGCCAGCCGGCCAGCACCAGCAGGCGCGGCATGCGCCCGTCGCCGCCGTTTTCGCCCGCGCATGCGGGCCCACAGGCCAGGCATAGGAGGGTGGCCAAACAGGCAAAAGCGCCGATCTTGTTGTACCACAGCCGCCGCATGACCTACAAGCAACGCATCCTGGACCACTTGGCGTGCATCGAGCACCAATTTTCCGCACCGGCAAGCGCTACCAGATTGGTGCGGCAGCATTGGTGGGGCCTATGGTTCCATGTATGGTGCCATAAGGTCTTGCTGTTGGCTGCGTCCGCAGTCTTTTTGTATGGGTGCATGCAGCCAGCTGAAGGTGCCAGTCCTTCGGGTGAAGGAGTTGGTCCGGCAGTGCATGAAAAGCGCACGATCCCTGCCGCTTGGGACCCCGGTTTACCGGAGGGGCGGGCCGCCGGCGTGTGTGTTACCGCCCCGGCCAGACCGGTTCCCGCCAAACCCTTTGAAGCCATCGCAGGCAGCGGAGCCTCCTGGGTGGCCATCATTCCATATGGTTTCAGCAGGGCGGGCCAGCCCGGGGTGCAGTTTGACCATCCCCGCCAATGGTGGGGGGAGCGCAGCGAGGGGACGGTGGACCAAATCCGCTTTGCCCGTTCCCAGGGCCTGCACGTCATGCTCAAGCCGCACATTTGGGTGATGGGGCAGGGCTGGTTGGGCGATTTTGACCTGGCTGAGGATGCGGATTGGGCACTTTGGGAGGCGGATTACCGCCGATACCTCCTGCAATTCGCCCGCCTGGGCGATAGCCTGGGTGTGGAGATGCTCTGTATCGGTACCGAGGCAAGGATGGCGGTTCGCCGAAGGCCGGAATTCTGGCACAGCCTGATCCGCGACATTCGGGGTGTCTACGGGGGCAAGCTGACCTACGCGGCCAATTGGGACAATATGGAGCAGGTGCCGTTTTGGGATGCCCTGGATTTCATCGGTGTGGATGCCTACTTCCCGCTGAGTACCGCGCAAACGCCGGCGCTTGAAACCCTGCTGCACGCCTGGACAAAGCCCAAAGCCCAGTTGCAGGCCCTTTCCGAGCGCCACGGAAAGCCCATCCTGTTCACCGAATACGGGTATCTGAGCGTGGACGGTTGCGCTGGAAAACACTGGGAATTGGAAGCCCGGCGGTCGGCGTTGACCTACAATGCACAGGCCCAGGCCAATGCCTACGAGGCCCTGTACCGCAGTTTTTGGGCAGAGCCCTGGTTTCGGGGAGGTTTTGCCTGGAAATGGTTTCTGACCGAAGGCGCCGGTGGCGAAGGCGACCGAGACTACACGCCGCAAGGCAAGCCGGCGCTGGACCACATGCGCCACTGGTATACGGCACCGGAATAGGGGTTTGCCCTCCAGAAGGACTGCTGCAGGCAGCCTTCTTCATAACCTGGGGTTTCAGGTTCTGTGTAGGGGCTGGTGTTTTTGTACATCCTGGGACCAAAACCGTATTGGACTGGAATTTATCGTGACTTGCCTGTTTCTTGCCGTCTAAAGGAAGCTCCACTCCCTGAACAAGCACAGATAACCCGCTGGTTTACTGCATACCGGTCTGAGCCGGGCAAGCTTGTACATACTGTCCATTTTCATGCATCGCATGTGGACGTGTTGATGTGCAAATGCTGAATATGGCCGTATCTTGCTGGTGCAAATGGTTCAATGGCCGACGCCTCAAGGCGTGTTTGAACCGAGTGCAAGGGGAGGGTGAATCACCCTAAGCCAATATGTCATGTTCCACTGGTTATCAGGTGGCTGCGCCGCAACACGCTTTCGGCACCCGGCACCCCATCCACCCATAGGCGCAGTCCGAACAGGGGCTGTTCATGGGGTATTGGCCACGTTCCTGCTCGTTTTCCTGACGGTCGCAAGAGCGTCCTTCGGCCATGCACAGGTGCCTTACGGCGAATACGAAAACTGGACCGGATCTCCGGCCACTTATGAAAACCCGATGCAGTGGTCTTCGCTCAACGAAGTGCACCATGCCCTCGGGTATCCGGAGATGACACTGACCAAGAGCGCGGATGCCCTTGAGGGCAACTACGCCATGGAGTTGCATACCCGCCGGCTGTGCTACATGGACAGCCTGGTGTGTTACCTCGTACCGGGTGTTTCCGTCATCGGCGAGTTGATCATCAACCCATCCGACCTGAGCATTTTTACGCCGGGTGTACCCTTTGCCGATAGGCCGGAAACACTGAACGGCTATTTCAAATACTTTCCGGTGGAGGACGACTCTGCCCGCATCATCGTGGAGCTGTCTCGGGCCGTGCCTGGCGGCGAACGCGAGGTCGTGGGACGTGGGGAATGGGCCTATGGCGATTTGATGCCCCAGTACAACTTCTTCAATATTCCGATTGCCTACAGCTCATCGGCAAATCCCGACAAGCTTCGGATTTTCGTGTATTCCGGCGTCCGTAATCAGGAACACCCGGATCCTTACCCCATCGGCAGCCGCCTACTGGTGGACTGGGTCAAAATGGGGCCCAATGTCGTGGAGCCACCCGTCGGTTTGAGTGGTCCGGCACCGGAGGCCGGCTTGCGCATCTATCCGCAACCCGCCCGAACCGGGCATTACCTGGAAGCACCGCAAAGCGGGCAGCAATTGACGCTCGAATGCTGGGACTTGCAGGGACGCCTGGTGGCACGTCAAGCACATCAGTCCGCACCGATCGCCCAGTGGGTGGATTGGTCCGGCGTGGCAGCCGGCCAGTACCGTTTGGTGTTGCGTTCGCCGGTAGGCGAAATCATGGGTACGGCTCCCCTGATCCTGCAACCCTGATCCTGCGCTGGTGCCATTGCGCCTTTGATCCGTCTGGATTCCAGTCCGTGGATTCCTGATCCGGGGTACATCGCCCTAGCGCTTGAGCGCAACCCGATTACAGCCTGAGCGCAGTCCGGCGACTGCCGCAACACCGAAGCATGCAAAAAGCCCCCCCGATGGACTCGGAGGGGCTTTTTTTATAAGAGGTGCTGTAGCCCAGATGCATCCGGGCGCAGACCGGAAGCAGTGGACGATCAGGTGTTCTTGCCGTCCACTTCTTCGTATTCCACGTCGGTCACGTCGTCAGCTGCCTCGGAAGAAGCATCCGAGCCGTTGCCGCTCTGTTCACCACCTTGGGTTTCGCCGGAGGCGGAAGCACCGCCTTCCGTACCCTGCGTGGCTTTGTACATGTCTTCAGAAGCAGCGCTCCAGGCTGTGTTCAAGGCGTTCATAGCCGTGTCGATACGGTCCAGATCCTGGCTCTTGTGGGCTTCCTTGAGCTCGTCCAGGGATTTCTGGATGGCTTCTTTCTTATCGCCCGGGAGCTTGTCGCCGTGCTCTTCCAACTGCTTTTCGGTCTGGAAGATCAGGCCGTCGGCCTGGTTGATCTTGTCCACGCGGGCGCTGGCTTCCTTGTCTTTGGCCTCGTTGGCCTGGGCTTCTTCGCGCATGCGCTTGATTTCCTCGTCAGTCAGGCCGGTGGAGGCTTCGATGCGGATGCTTTGCTCTTTGCCCGTGCCTTTATCCTTGGCGCTGACGTTGAGGATGCCGTTGGCGTCGATGTCGAAAGTCACCTCGATCTGCGGCACACCGCGGGGTGCGGGCGGAATACCGTCCAGGTGGAAGCGGCCGATGGAGCGGTTGTCGCTGGCCATGGCGCGTTCGCCCTGCAGGACGTTGATCTCCACGGAAGGCTGGTTGTCTGCCGCTGTGGAGAACACCTCCGACTTTTTGGTCGGGATGGTGGTGTTGCCTTCGATCAGGCGTGTGAAGCGGCCGCCGAGGGTTTCGATGCCCAGGCTCAACGGCGTGACGTCCAAAAGGAGCACGTCTTTGACGTCGCCGGACAGCACACCGCCCTGGATGGCAGCACCGATGGCCACCACTTCATCCGGGTTGACGCCTTTGGACGGCTTTTTGCCGAAGAAGGCTTCTACGCGTTCCTGGATCTTGGGGATACGGGTTGAACCGCCCACCAGGATGACTTCGTCGATGTCGGACTTGCTGTAGCCGGCATCCTTGAGGGCAGCCTCGCAGGGGCGGATGCTGCGCTCGATCAGTTCGTCGGCCAGTTGCTCAAATTTGGAACGGTTGAGCTTCTGCACCAGGTGCTTGGGCACGCCGTCCACAGCCGTGATGTAAGGCAGGTTGATTTCGGTCTCCGAGGTGGAGCTGAGTTCGATTTTGGCCTTTTCAGCCGCTTCCTTGAGGCGCTGCAGGGCCATGGGGTCCTTGCGCAGGTCAATGTTTTCGGAGGCTTTGAAGGTGTCGGCCAGCCAGTTGATGATCACCTGGTCAAAGTCGTCGCCGCCCAGGTGGGTATCGCCGTTGGTGGACTTGACTTCAAAGACGCCATCGCCAAGCTCCAGAATGGAGATGTCGAAAGTGCCCCCGCCCAGGTCGTAAACGGCCACCTTCATGTCGCGGTCCATCTTGTCCAGGCCGTAAGCCAGGGAGGCCGCTGTGGGTTCGTTGATGATGCGGCGCACTTTCAAGCCAGCCACTTCGCCGGCCTCCTTGGTGGCCTGGCGCTGCGAATCGTTGAAATAGGCCGGTACGGTGATCACCGCCTCGTTGACGCTGCTGCCCAGGTAGTCTTCTGCCACCTTTTTGAGCTTCTGCAACACCATGGCGGAAATCTCCTGGGGCGTGTACTGGCGGTCACCGATTTTCACCCGGGGGGTATCGTTGTCGCCACGCTCCACTTTGT
>JAUIHG010000016.1 GCA_030432405.1 Bacteroidia bacterium
TCGGGACAAGGCAATATCGGCAAAGTACCCCTGCAGATCCTGGCGGGGTATACCTATGTCTATCCGGCCAACCTGAGCGCCGACACCACCCTGGCCAATCCCGGAAAATTCCTGGAATTCTTCTGGAAGAATTTTGATTCCGAAGACGAAGACGTCCTGCAAACGCTTTTGGCCTACCGCTTCCGCCACGTGGCTAAAATGGATGTGCAGGCGGGCTATGGCCGCTTCAGCCTGGGTGTGGATGTGCGCTATTTCAGCTTCATGGACAAAATCGACCAGGTTTTTGCCACGTTCATTCCGGGTGTGTCCGATTTCCGGGAACGCCACAACGGCGGAGACTTCATCCTCGGCCTGCGGGCCTCGGCCGATGTAGGCGCCTATGGCAACCTGACCGTTTTGGTCAACAATGCGCTGAACCGCGAATACAGCCTTCGCCCGGCGCGCATGGACGCGCCGAGGAACGTATCGGTGCAATACCGCATCCGCTTCTGATTCCCTAAGCGCCACCGGGTCATTCCCCCTGCCGCATGGCCTATTTTCGGTCCATGCCGCATTTGCTCCTTTCTGTTTCTTTTGCCTTTCGGCGAAACGCCGTCTTGCTGCTTTTTCTCCTTGTCGGAGGCGCTACCGCTGCCCCCGAACTCCGGGCCCAGCAGGCCTGGACCCTGCCGCAAGCTGCCCCATCCCCTGAGGAGGCCGGTACCGCCTACCGAGACACCGTGCCGGAAGGCTATTACCGGCTCCGACCCGTGGACCCAAATCCGGAGCTGCTTTCGCCGGAGGCGTATTTTGGCTTTGCGCCGGGTCAAATCCACCTCAGCCACGACCAACTGCTGGCCTATTTCCGCTACCTGGATGCCGCTTCAGACCGCGTGCGGCTGATGCCTTACGGCCGTAGTTGGGAACAGCGCATCCTCCTGGTAGCCCTGATTTCGGCCCCGGCCAACCTCAGCGATGCGGCGCTTGCGCGGACGCGGGAGGCCCAACAGGCCCTGACCCGGCCTGCTGCACCGGCATCGGCCCTGCCCGATGGGCAGGGCACGCCGCTGGTGCTGTACCAGGGGTGTTCGGTACACGGCAACGAAGCCAGCGGCGCCAATGCTGCCGTGCAATACGCCTGGCAATTGGTCAGCAGCCGGAACGCGGATGTGGAGGCGCTGTTGGAAGGCAACCTCATCCTGCTTGATCCGGCCCTGAACCCGGACGGCATTCAGCGTTTTGCCGGTTGGGTGAACATGCACCGTGGCCTGGATCCCGATCCGGGCGCGGATGCCCGCGAACACAACGAGTCCTGGCCGGGGGGGCGCACCAACCATTATTGGTTTGACCTCAACCGCGATTGGCTGCCGCTGACCCAGCCCGAAAGCCGCGGCCGGGTGGCCCTGTTTTACGACTGGATGCCGCAAGTGGTCACCGACCACCACGAAATGGGCCGCAACAGCAGCTTCTTCTTCCAGCCCGGCATCCCCTCGCGGACCAATCCGCTCACGCCGGCCCGCAACCAGGAACTGACCGCGGAACTCGGCCGCTTCCACGCCAGGGCCCTAGACGCCATCGGCAGCACCTACTACAGCAGGGAGAGCTTCGACGACTTTTATTACGGCAAGGGCTCGACCTTCCCGGACGTCAACGGTTCGGTGGGCATTCTCTTTGAACAGGCCAGCGCACGTGGCCACCGCCAACAAGGAAGCAATGGATCGCTCGACTTTGCCTTTGCCATCCGCAACCAGTTGGCCACGCTCTGGTCCACGCTGGAAGGCGCCAACGCCCTTTCGGGCGAACTCCGCGCCCATACCCGCCGCTTCTTTTCCGAAGGCCTTCAGGCCGGGCGCGAGCAATCCGGCGGCTATGCCTTTGGCTCCAGCGCAGATCCCGCCCGCGACCGCGCCTTTTTGGAACGATTGATTGCCCACCGCCTGGAGGTATACCCCATCCAGTCCAAAACCGAAACAAACGGCATGCTCCTGGAGCCCGGTGCAAGCTGGTATGTACCCCGTGCACAAGCGCGTTCCCGGATGGTGGATGCGCTTTTCGCGCGAACGCGCAGCATGCCCGACAGCCTGTTCTACGACGTGTCCGCCTGGACCCTGCCCCTGGCTTGGGGCCTGCCTGCAGTTGCGTGGACCGGGAAGGCCCCGGATACGGGCAGCGTCATGCGGAAGCTTCCCGCCCTGGCGGATTGGATGAACATGCAAAACGGTCAGCCAGGCCAGCAAGCCCATGCACCGGACGCCGCCTACGCCTACCTCATCCACTGGCCTGACCAGGCCGCTCCCGCCTTGGCCTCCGAGCTGCTGCGGGATGACCACGTGCTCAAAGTGGCCACCAAAGGTTTTCGCCAAAAGGCGTTTGGACCGATCGGTACAAAACAATCCGATGCCGATGCCCGGGAAATGGATTTCCGTCCCGGTACCCTGGTCCTGCGCACCGCACGGCAGCCGGGTCAACCCGAGCAACTGGCGCGGCGCATGCAGCAGGCTGCCGCACAGGGTCTGCGCATCTGGGGTGTGCAAAGCGGTCAGAGTCTGGAAGGAATAGACTTGGGCAGTCCCAGCCTGGAGGCTTTGCAAACGCCATCCGTGGCCATTTTGGTCGGCCCTGGAGCAAACGCCTATGACGCAGGCAGCATATGGCAGGAGCTGGACCTCGCAGGCCAGGTACGGCCAACCTTGCTGCCGCTGGAAGACGCCGATGCCCGCAGGCGGCTGGACCGTTTCAACACCATCATCCTGCCACACGGCTATTACGGATCGGCACCGGACCGCTTCTGGGAGGCCCTGGAACAATGGGTGCGCGAAGGCGGGCACCTGATTGCAGTCCGCAATGCTACAAGCTACTTGGCACAACGCGGTTGGGCAGGGCTGCAAAAAGCCAAGGAGGCACCCGAGGCCGGCACCGCTCCTCTTCCCTATGCCGAGGCAGACCGGCGCAATGGAGCCCGCTACCTCGGGGGTGCCATTTTCCGGGCCCGGGGGGACTGGACCCATCCCCTGCTCTATGGCTTCAGCCCATTGAGGCCCGCCGGCACATCAACAGCTCAAGCGCCTTCCGGCGAACCGGACCCGACACAGCATGCCGCGGTCTTCCTGCAGAGCAGCGCCCCCTTTGGGATCAAACCCCATGCCTATGCTGCGCCTTTGCGCCTGGCCCCGGAAGATCCCCTCTTGTCCGGCTATGCCCACCCCGGCAGCCTGGACCAATGGGCCGAAGCACCGCTGCTCTATGCCGGACGCATGGGCCGAGGTCAAATCACTGCATTTGCCTTCAGCCCAACCTTTCGCGCCTTTTGGCGCAACACGGCGCGCCTGCTGCACAACGCCGTTTTTTTCGGGCCTGTCCTGGACGGCAACAGCCTGGGTTCGGAAGAGGACGCGCACTACAACGGCGATGCACAGGAGCACGGCGGCCATGGCCATTGATGGCTGCAGGATGGGACCACCACCGTCGCGGCCTCCGCGCCGCGTGGAATGACATGCCACAGGCATTGGTTCATCCATGTTTTGGAGCACGTAGTGGACAGCAGGGTAAACCTGTCCACGCCGCTGTCTCTGCCTAACAAAAGGGCATAAAAAAGGACCGGCCCCCTTGAAGGGACCGGTCCACATGCTTTCGCCTCAACCCTGCAGGCAGGGCCAGGACGTTAGGATGTCATCCGCTCAGCGGGTCACCGTGAACTTGCGGGTCATCGTACCTGCCGCTTGTTCCACCTCGAGGATGTAAAGGCCAGGAGCGAGGTCCACGTCGTAGCGCACCACGTTCTTGCCCTCAAACAGTTGGGCACGTTCGGTCATGACCACAGCACCGTCGATGTCCATCACGCGGATGGCGGCATCGCCGGCCAGATCGCTGGTGATTTCTAGTACCACCAGTTCCGTAACCGGGTTCGGATACAGGCTGATGCTGGATACTTCGGCCTCTGTGAGGTTTTCGAGCTGCTCGGCCTGACGCAGGGTCGGGCTGGCAAAGGTATCGAAGGGCGACAGCGGGGTCAGGCTCGGCGAGGAGAGCGTACCGCAACCGGCACGGACACCCCAACGGTAGGTCACACCCGGGTTCAGCTGGGCATAGCCCACCTGGAAGACGGTGTTGAATTCACCCAGTTGCGGGCTGACGTTGCCCAGGCCGCCGCCAACGGGACCACCGCTTACACGGTAGCCAAGGGAGTTGGTGACCGGACCCCAGGTCAAGCGGTAGCGGTTCTGAGCCGGGAGGTTGAGGGACTGCGGATTTTGCGGAGCATCCAACGTAGCGCAGTCGCCGCAATCGTCAACGAGCAGATCAAAGGGATACAGCGAATCCACGGTAATGGTACCACCACCCAGGATGGGCGGCAAGATGACCGTTGCGGTAATGTCGGCAATCACGGAATAGTTGCCGGTGGCAACGCCCGAGGGATCACCGGCCACTACCACGCATCCCGAACTGCCGCCGGGGAATACGCAGGAAGCTGGGTTGCAGACGTAGGTGAAGCCTGCGGGCAAACCGGTCACGTCGTTGATGGTATAGTCCTGCACGGGCAGGTCAAAACCAAGCTGGTTGACGGTGGCCGGAACAATCGCGGTGATGTTCTGGGCGTAGGAGTTGGTGCAGGTATAGGCCACCTCGAACTCCGGGGGCCAGATTTCACCCGGATCGCCTTCGTCTACAGCATTGGGGTCGGGCGTACACACCTGGGCAAAGGCCATGCCGGCGGTGAAGCCGATGCCGAGCAGGGTCAGGACAATTTTCTTCATGAATCGTGGTTTTCGGTTTAGGACTTTTACGGGGGACGCAGGACGGAGGCCATGCCTCGCCGTAACGGGTTAGATTTCACCAATATACGGAGCCTGCCCTAAGCGTCGCAATAACACAAACCGAATCTTGCCAAGGCCCTACTTCCGCGCAAACAGCACATGCAAAGGCGGGCCTGGCCGCTCAAAGCCGGTATTCCTGGCCCAGTTCGGGCAATTCCACGTTTTCGAAGCCCTTCGCCCGAAGGGCATCCCGAAAACCTTCCTGGCGCTCCGGATCCCCGTGCACCAGCCATAGTTTACGGAGCCGCCCCGGGTCCTGCTGGCGGAGGAAGTCGATCATCTCGCGCTGGTCGCCGTGGGCGGAAAAGCCGTTCATGATCTCCACCCGCGCCTTGACGGCGTACTTCTGGCCAAAAAGCCGCACGGAGTCGGCGCCGCTGGCCAGCAGGCCGCCCACCGTATAGGGCGCACAGTAGCCCACGATGAGGATGGTGTGGCGCGGGTCGCCGATGGCGTTGCGGACGTGGTGTTTGATGCGGCCGGCGGTGATCATGCCCGAAGCCGAGATGATGATGGCCGATTCCACATTGTTGAGGGCTTTGGAATCCTCCACATCCTTGACGTAGTGCAGGCGGTTGAAGCCAAAAGGATCGGGATCCTTGTAGAGGTAGTGCAACAGGTCCTCGTCAAAACATTCCGGATGCGCCCGGAATATGTCGGTGGCGTTGACGGCCAGTGGGCTGTCCACATAGATGTTGACGCCTTTGGGCAGCCGCCCTTCGTGTTCCAGCCGGTCGATGCGGTGCACAATTTCCTGGGTGCGGCCCACACTAAAGGCCGGGATGATCAGGCGTCCCTTCTGCTCCACACAGGTCTTGCGGATGACGTCCAACAGGCGCTCGGTCTGGTCCTCATACGCCTCGTGCAGCTTGTTGCCATAGGTGGATTCGCAGATCAGGTAATCCAGGGGCTGCATGGGCTTGGGATCGCGCAGGATGGGTCGGTCCGGCCGGCCAATGTCTCCGCTGAACCCGAAATACTGGTCTTTGAGGCCTTGCCGGCGAATGCGCAAGGTGACCGAAGCCGAACCCAGGATGTGGCCCGTGTCGCGGAACATCAGGTCCACGTCTTCATGGATGGGAAACCACTGTTCGTAGGGAAAAGAGGTGAACTGTTCCATCGTTTTTCGCGCGTGCGCGGCTTCATACAGGGGCTCGACCTTTTTGCCGGTCTTGCGGTGTTCGTACTCCGCGTCCTTGACCTGAATCCAGGCCGAGTCCATGAGCATCAAGGCGCAGAGGTCGCGGGTGGCCGGAGTGGAATAGATGCGGCCCTTGAAGCCGTCGCGCACCAGCTTGGGCAGGCGGCCGGAATGGTCGATGTGCGCGTGGGACAGGACCACGGCGTGCAATTTGGTGGGGTCAAACAACCATTCGCGGTTGAACGTGGCCATATCGTCGTCGCTGCCCTGATACAGGCCGCAATCCAACAGGATCTGGGCGCCATCGTCGAGGGTGAGCAAATGGCAGGAACCGGTTACGGTACCGGCGGCACCGCAGAATTGGACGTTCATGGAAACGGGGTGGAATTATGAAGGAACGATCATTCCAAAAAAAAGGCCCGTGCAAGGCGCGCCAGGCATGCGCCCGAATTTACGAGGCGGCGCCGGGACCAGGGGCCGGCGCTTGTGGACCTGCCAATACCGCGGCCAGCATGCGCTGGCGAACCCGCTGTTTGAGGCCTTCCACATCCTCGGGCCGAAGCCCTTCCGTGGGCTCCGGGGCCAAAAAACGCGCCGTCAGGGTTCCGGGCCGCATCCACCACTGCCCGTTGGGCATCATTTCCGGGCCGCCATACAACACCAGCGGCAGGATCGGGATTCTCGCGTCGATGGCCGTGGCAAAGGCTCCATCGTAAAAGGGTCCCAGGGGCGCACCGCTGGTGTTCCGGGTGCCTTCGGGGAAAATGCAGACCGAAACGCCTTCGCGCGCCAGCGCACGCATACTGGCTCGGGCTTGTTTGCGGCTGGCAGCGTCCTTTCGATCCACAAAAACGCCCATGCGGGCGAACATGAAGCCCAGCAACGGCACACGCCGCAATTCCCGCTTGACCAGAAAGCGGGTACCACGGCGCAGGGCATGGGAAACCACCAGCATGTCCGGTGTGGCCGTGTGTGTGGGGGTCAGTACAAAGGCATCCACGGTGTGCTGGAAATGGCCGTTCAGCACCCGGTAGCGCACGCCACACAAGATTCCCCACATGGCCGCCAGGGCATTGTTGGCATAGAACATGCGCCGTTCCCGGCCCCGGGCCGGACTCAGCGACAAAAACGCATAACCCAAACTGCCCAGGGGCAGCACCAGGAGCAGAAAACACGCCATGGCCCAAACCGTGTAGGGGTATTGCCACCAGCGAACGGGGCGGGATGCAGGTCCGGCCTGCGCGGAGGACGCCATGGTCCCAAATTAACGGGCAGCCATCGTTTGCCCACAGTCCAGCGTGGATAGCCGACCTTGGTTTGGGCCGGTCAGAGCGGCTAACTTGCCAAGCCCATACCCTACTCCGGGGGAGGATTTATGTACGCCGTTGTCGATATCGAGACCACCGGCTCCCGCTTCGGGGAGGACCGCATCACCGAGGTGGCCATCTACCAAACGGACGGGGAATCCATCCAGGGCGAATGGAGTTCGCTGGTGCAGCCCGGTGTGGCCATTCCCACCTACATCACGGCCCTGACCGGCATCGACGACCACATGCTCGTAGACGCCCCGAGTTTTGCCGACATCGCCGCAGATATTGAGGCCTGGACGGCCGACCGCATCCTGGTGGCCCACAATGCGGCCTTCGACTACGGTTTCCTGCGGCGTGAGTTTGAACGCTGCGGCCTGTTGTTCCAGCGCAAACGCCTGTGCACGGTCAAGGTGTCCCGCAAGATTTTTCCCGGCCTGCCCTCCTACAGCCTGGGCCGCCTGTGCAAACGCCTGGGCATTCCGCTGACCGACCGCCACCGCGCCTTCGGCGATGCGCAGGCCACGGCCTTGCTGCTCAACATGCTGGTGGACAACGACCGCCGTGGCGTCATCGGGCGCAGCCTCAAACACGGCAGTGGCGAGCGCAACCTGCCGCCCAACCTCACCAGGGCACGCTTCCTGTCGGTGCCGGAACGCACCGGGGTGTATTACCTCTACAACGAACGCGGGCAACTGCTCTACATCGGCAAAGCGCGCAACATGCGCGCCCGCCTGACCCAGCATTTCGGCGCCGCCGAACGCAATGCCCGCGAAGCGCGGCTGCGGCATCTGGTCCACGATGTCGACTATGCCGAAACCGGCAGCGAATTGATTGCGCTTTTGCTGGAATCGGCCGAAATCAAAAAACACCGGCCACCCTTCAACGCCGCGCAAAAACAGTGGCAGCCCAATTTTGGCCTGGTCCGCTACAGCGATCAGCAGGGCTATGAACGCCTTGGCGTGGTCAAGCTGCACCGCCGACGGCCCTGCATCCAAACTTTCCCCGACCTGCTTTCGGCACGCCGCTGCCTGGAACGCATGGTGGCCGCCCACGGGCTGTGCCCACAACTGAGCGGTTTGCAAAAAAGCATCCGCGCCCAAAGCGGTTGCCACGACCACCGCGCCGGCCTCTGCCAGGGTGCCTGTGCAGGTCGCGAAACCCGCAAGGCCTATAACCAGAAGGTGCAGGAAGCCCTGCGGGCCCTGAACGCCGAAACCGCCCATTGCCTCATTCTGGGCCGGGGACGGCATGCCGACGAACGCTCCGTGGTGGCGGTGGAAAACGGCCATTACCTGGGCTACGGCTACTACGACCCCTCGATGGTGGAGGAGCATCCGGAGGCCTTGCGCGATGTGGTCTCCTCCAAAGGCGACAATCCGGACGTGCAACGCATCCTCAGCAGCTGGCTGCGCGGTGTGGGCCACCACGAGCGCATCCTGCCCCTTCCGCCCAACGCTGCGCAAGGCATCGATACGGACCCCGAGCCCCTGCATGACAGCAGCGGTACATTCGGTTTTCCGATGGATGCGTAAGCCAGCAGTGCGCCATAGCATTCTCCAGGCATATTGGCGTTTGCCGGCAAACCACACGCCGCGCTGGGCCCCTAATGGCCCCGTTGCCGAGCGTCTTGCTGCTGCCCGCGGACACACAGCACGTGCTGTACCATGATTTGGACCAATTGTTCCAAATCGATGGGCCGGGGTTTGCTGGTCCCTGGTTTGGGCAAGGCGTGTTCGCCGGCAGGCGAAGGCTCCTTCAATACCGCATCCGATGACCCTTCATCGGCAACAGGCCAGGGCGATTGGCCCGGGGCAAAACGGGTCCAGATCCAATCCGCGTGTTCCCGCGAAGGCAGCACGTGGCGGTGGTGCATGGGCCCGACTGTAGCCTGATACCGTTCCAGAACCTCATCGGCGGTGCGGCCGCGTTCGGCCTTGTCGCGTTCCACCAATTGGATCAGGCGCAGGTCTTCGGGAATGTCGATGAACAAGCGGTGGTCCATACGCTCCCGCAGGGCTGCCTGGGTAAGCACCAGGATGCCTTCCACCACAATGATGGGAGCCGGTTCCAAGGTTGGCCCGGGGCTACGGCGGCAGGCCCAGTAGTCGTAATCCGGCAACGCGATGGCCTGACCGGACACCAGGCGGTCCAGGTCACGGACCATGTAGTCGAAGTCGATGGCCTGGGGCGCATCAAAATTGATGGCCTGGCGTGCCGGCAGGTCCAGATCCGAACGGTCGTGGTAGTAGGCATCCTGCGGAAACACCAGTACCTGTCCCGCGGGGAGCCGGGCCTGTAGCCTGTGGACCAGATGGCTTTTCCCACTGCCGGAGCCCCCGGCAATGCCGATCACCAAAGGCTTGGTGGCCTTGCGGACGTCCGCCGCGGTTCGGGTGGAGTTCGGACCTTGCTGGGGAAGGGGGTCGGGGGCCATGCGCCGAAAATAGGGCCTTGCCGACAGCACTCCGACATCCCGGAAACCGCATCGCTGCAAGGGCAGTTCCATGCTGCTGTGCTGCTGGGCTCAGGCCATAGCCGGGGGTGGTGGCACTGCACCTTCGTCTGCATCGTGCACCTGCATCCCGTAGGCTTCGGCCACCTTGCGCACCCGTGGATTCATGACCGCAAACCAAAGTGGCGGTACGGTGGCCAGCAGCACCATGGCGGGATAGCCAGCGGGCATTTGCGGAGCATCCTCCACATGGCGCAGGATCTGGTAAGGCCGGTTGGCCAGGTGGTGGTGGTCGCTGTGGCGGGTCAATTCATAGAGCATCAGGCGGCCGAGCGGATGGCTGGAGTTCCAGCTGTGGTGGGGCATCACCCGTTCGTAACGGCCTGATGCCTTGCGTTGCCGGCGCAGGCCGTAGTGCTCGATGTAATTGACCGTCTCCAAAAGGCCTATACCCACCGCAGCCGCACCGAGAAAGCCGAGAAGGGCCAGCGGACCAAAAAGCAACGCGATGGCCACCAAAAGCCCAATCTGAATGGCGGTAAACCGCAGCATTTCGTTGTGCAGGCTCCAGAATCCTTCGCCTTTCTGGCGAAGGCGGTGGGCTTCCAGGCGCCAGGCTGAAGCATAGCCGCCCGCGATGCTGCGCGGCAGGTAGGCATAAAGGTTCATACCGAAGGGTGCCGAGGCCGGATCATCGCCGGTGGAGACGTGGCGGTGGTGGCCCAGGTTGTGCTCGATGATGAAGTGCATGTAGAGCGAAGAGGCCAAAAGCGTCTTGGCCATGGCACGCTCTGCGGCCTTTGTGCGGTGGCCGAGTTCGTGCGCCACGTTGATGCCCAGGGCTCCGCAGGCCACGCCCATGGACAGGGTTTTGCCCACCCACTCCAGGGTGGACCACTGCCCGGAGGCGGCTCCAAACAGATAGAGCAGGACAAGCCCCCACTGGATGGGCACGATGGCGTAGAGCATGGCGTCGTACCCGCGGTCGGCCCGTTCCACCACTTCCTGGACCTTGTTCAGGTTTTGCGTTTGCGGCGGCAGCAGCACCTCCATAAGTGGAATGAACCCGAAGGCATAGGCCAGTCCCACAAAGGACCAGCCTTCGGGCAGCAGCAGGGCCAGGGCCACAAAAAGCGGAATCGACAAGCCGGCGAGGTATTTCCAGTAGCGCATGGCAGAACGGGCGGAATTAAGGATGTGGGGGCGGTGGAACAACCGCCTTCGCCTCAAAACTAAACTATTTTAGCACAAATAGTTTAGTGGTTTGCAAACCCTATTCTTGCTGCACACCGGATCCGATCAACCGCATGGGCCGTAAATCCCTTCCCAAATCCCGCGTCCAGGACGCCGAGCGCAAGCAGGCCTGGGCCGAAGCTCTCTTTGGCCATTTCCAGGAACACGGCCTCAGGCGCCTGACCATGGATCAGGCCGCGGCCTTGCTGGGCATCTCCAAGGCCACGCTTTACACCTATTTCCGCTCCAAGGAGGAGATCCTTTCCGCTGCCCTGGCGTGGAAGTTTGCCGGCATCCGCCGCTTTCAGGCGCACTTGTTCAACCCCGAAATGCCCTACCTGGAGCGTTTCACCCTGGCCCTGTCGACCGCCGCGGAGGAAACCACCAGCATCCGCACCGAATTTCTGGCCGAGCTGCGCGAAGCCTACCCCCGGGTCTGGCAACAGGTGGACGCTTTTATCCGGGAAAGCAGCGCTGCCTTGCGCCGTTTTTACGGCGAAGGCATCGAAGCAGGAGCTCTGGCCCGGGTCCATCCAGGCATCATGGTGGCCGCCGATGAAGCTTTTTTCCGCCTGTTGGCCGACCCCGAATACCTGGCGCGGGAAGGGCTGAGCCTGAAGGAAGCCCTCAGCCACTATTTTGCCCTCAAATACGGGGGCCTGTTCCGCGAAGGCCAGGTCAGCGTTCCGCAACGCCAGGCCTTGCTGACCAAGCTCCTGGCCGTCTTGCCGGACGGCCATAACAGCAGCGGAAACAGCGGTGCACGCAGCGGCGGAAAACGCACGCCGCCCCAGCCCTAGCCCTAGCCACCGCGGTCGGCCAGCAGCAGCACCCTGGAGCCTCCCGCCGGTGTGCCCGGAACCAAAGCCGGCGGCCAGGGGTTTGTTTCCCAATCGCACTTGCTCACCAGCACCGCAAACCCCTCATGGATACCACAACGCGCATCGATACCCGCTACTTTGAAAACGCCATGACCTATGCGGCTTACCGCCAACTGGTGCGCAAGGCCATCGCCAACGGCGGGACCACAGGACCCGTGCAAAACGAGGCCCTGGCGGGCTATACCAAGCTCAACGACCACCGCATGGACCGCGTGGAAAAGACGGTGGTCCTTCCCGATGCCGTGCGCCAAACGCTGCGCCATATGCAGCAGCCCATGGACTGGCTGGTGCTGACCGAGGGCTGGTGCGGGGATGCGGCCGCCACCGTTCCGCTCCTGGAATGCCTGGCCGATGCCAGTCCGGTGATTCGCATGCGCCTGTTGTTGCGCGACGACCATACCGACCTGATGGACCAGTTCCTCACAGCAGGTGGACGCAGCATTCCAAAACTGATTGCGTTTCAACCCGATTCGGGCGAGGTGTTGTTCCAATGGGGACCCCGGCCGGAACCGGCACAGGAGCTGGTCCATGCCTGGAAAGCGGAAGAAAGCCCTTCGCCTTACGGCGAATTTGTCCAAACCCTCCAGCTCTGGTACGCCAGGGACAAGGGCCGCACCACCATCCGCGAAATCATGGATCTGCTGGCTGGATGAGCGATGCCGGATGCTGGCATATGAGGCCTCGGGGCCATATCTGCCAATCTGGCTCCAAAACTGCGCCCACAGCCGGAAGGCCCGGCTTTTGTGGGAGCTGGATCAAACACCCCGCAATTTGTTTGGTTTCCTCAACGTCCGCCAACCCCTGCCCGAAGGCCCGCAAAGCCCGGAAGACCGGGCCAATGCCCGGCGCCATTTGCAGTTCAGCGCCTTTGTGCCGGCCTTGTTGGTGGTCGTCCTTTGGTTGATCCACGCCATGGCCTGGGCCCTGGGCAGCGACTGGAGTTTTCTGGGCGTGCTGCCCCGGCATTGGGGACAGCTCTGGCACATCTTCTCCGCTCCCCTGATCCACGGCGACTGGGCCCACCTTGCGGCCAACAGCCTGCCGCTTTTTGTGCTCGGTTTTCTGCTGCTCTACTCCTACCGCAAGGTGGCTCTGCCCACCCTGGTCTTGGTGTGGGTGCTTTCCGGTTTGGGCGTCTGGCTGCTCGGTCGGCCGGCCACACACATCGGCGCCAGCGGCGTGGTGTTCGGCATCAATTTTTTCCTCTTTTTCTCCGGTATTTTCCGCATGGACCTGCGCTCATTGGCGCTGTCGCTGCTGGTGGCCTTCGCCTATGGCGGCATGGTTTGGGGCGTTTTTCCCTCCGATCCCCACATCAGTTTTGAGGCCCATGCCAGCGGGGCGGCCATCGGCACCCTGGCCGCCTACCTGTTCCGCAACGTGGACCGGCCGCCGCTGCGCGAATGGGACGAGGACGAAGAGGGCCTGGTCCCCCAAGGGTATAGGGGAGAAAACGGCCCCCTGACCTACCACATCCGACCGCAAACTCCCGGTGCAGATCCGGCTGCTTCAAACCCCTCCCATTCCGCTCCGCCGGCCCGCCGGGATTCCGGGATCGCCTCCGGCGAAGGCCCGCGCGTCATCCGCCTGCGCTACCGGCCACAGCACAGGCCTCCGCAGCCCGGTGCCGCATCGGAGGGCAGGTCCTCGCGTTCCGATCCCTCTTCCGGTTCATCTTCAGGCCCCTCTTCCGGCACCTCGTCCAGCCAGGGCGCATAGCCATGGACCACGCCCAACACCGCTGTCCCGACGGCTCCCGCACCCTGTGGAATGCCGCCTTCGGCGAACACTACCATTCCCAACACGGTGCCCGCACCGAATCCGAACACGTGTTCATCCAGGCGGGCCTGGCCCATGCCGCCGAACGTTTTGCCGCGCCTTTGCACATCCTGGAGCTCGGTTTCGGCACCGGCCTGAACGCCCTGCTGGCCGCCAATTGGGGCTATTCCCTGGGACGGCAGATCGTCTACCACGGTTATGAACCCTACCCGGTCCCCTGGGCTGCGGTAGCGGATTGGCCCTGGCCGGACAGCCTTCACCCCCTGGCCAAACGCCTCCACCTGGGGCTGGGGGCATGCCAAAACGGCGCCAGCGTGCGGATTACCCCGGACGAAACGGCGTATGACCAGGGCGCACAAACGGGCAATCCGACGGCTACCGAACACCATTTTGTGCTGCACAAAAAGCCGCTGCACGCAGGAACGCTGGACGCGGCAGCCGAAGGCTCGGCATCCCCGGTCACAGCCCCTGCATTTCATGTGGTGTTTCACGATGCCTTTTCACCGGACAACGACCCGGGCTCCTGGCGGCCAGAAGTTCTGGACCACTTGTTCCAGCACCTCGTGCCCGGTGGCGTATGGGTCAGCTACTGCGCCAAAGGCGTGGTACGCCGCCGCCTGCAGGACTGCGGATTTGCGGTGCAGCGCCTGCCCGGTCCCCCCTTCAAGCGGGAAATCCTCAGGGCCGTCAAGCCCTGAGCGGGCACGCCGCAGGGTGTCGATCCGTCGGCCACATCCTCTTTCCTGTCACAAGCATGCAGCGCTTGTCCGGCACCGGCCGCCCAGCCCGGCTACTTTGAAGCATTGATCGCACACAACGGGTCGTCGCGGCCAAACGCCAGGCATCCCGCTCCGATACATCCTCCCTTTAGTTTGCTCGCGTGCCCGGTAGTCTCAGACTGCTGGGCATCGCGCGTTTTGGGGCCTGTCCGGGCCTGAATCAGGCGGAGGATTTGCGGCGGTCCCCGTCGGTCGCCATGCTAGTTTTGCGCCATGTCCGAACCCGTATTGATCCGCGGCATGGGGCTGGCCGGCTGCCTGCTGGGGCATGCGCTTGAGGCCCGGGGCATCCCCGTGCATATCGTGGATGCTGCCTGGTTGGGTGCGGCTTCGCCGAAGGCGGCAGGTTTGATGAATCCCCTGGCGGGACGCGCCCTGAAACCGGCACCCGAGTGGGATACCTTTCACACGCAAGCCCGGCACAGTTACCGCCATTTGGAGCGCAAATTGGAACGATCGTTCCTTTTTGAACGGACCTACTGGACCCTGTTCCGAAATCCGGAAGAAGCCGCGCAGTGGCGGGGCTTGCTTAACGATCCGGAGCGGAGCTGTTTTTTGGACCAATCGGTCCAAAACAACGCCACTCCCCTGCCCTTGCAGGATGGGTGCGGGGGCATGGCGGTGGTCGGTGGCAGCCAGGTACACATCGCAAAACTGCTGGACGCCTCCCGGTCCTATTGGACCCAAAAGGGCTGCTTTGAAACGGCTTCTCTTGCACCGGAGGCCATTCAGGCGCTGCCCGACGGCCGCTGGCAATGGGCCAAGCGCAGCTATCGAGCCGTGGTCTGTTGCGGCGGGGCCATGGACCACAATACGCCCTGGTGGGCCTTTTTGGGCATTCGCCCGAATGCGGGCGAACGCCTTATGCTGAAATTGGAGGAGCCCCGGATGCCGGAGGCGGCTGAGCCACCGCAAGGATGGCCCTGGGTGGTGCGCAAGGCCGGCCTTTTGGCCCCCATGCACCTCCACACCGGACAGGCGCCGGAAGACGGGGACGTTGCAACAGAGCAGGTGCAGCGCAACAGGGTTTGGTGGCTGGGCAGCGCCAACCGTTGGGATACCATGGACCACCACCCCACCGAAGCCGGCCGTGCCCAGCTCCACCGCATGGCCAAAGGCATGCTCCGCGGCGCCTTTGGCGTTTTGGAACATAGTGTCGGCATTCGCGCCACGATGCCCGACCGGCGTCCTGTTGTAGGACCGCATCCCCGGTTGCCCAACCTATGGTGTTTCAACGGCCTGGGCACCAAAGGCAGCCTATGGGGCCCCTGGCATGCCGAAGCCCTGGCCCATGCGCTGCAGCAACAGATCGCAGCACCCGGATCCGGCGGTGCAACGGCAGTGGCGGAGGGACCCATCCCCGCACAGGAAACACCGTACCGGGCTCCACGACCCGGCGCAGCACCGCGATTGTTGGAGGCCTGCCTGCCCGCGCGCTTTTGGCCCTAATTTCAGCCCCGCATGCAGCATCCTCCCGGCTCCCATTTCCTGAAGTTTTGCGGCAGCAAGCGGTCCGCCATAGCCCTGCGCGGCATCGTGGTGCTCCTGCTGGGGCTGTCCGGCTTCGCCGAAGGCGTACAGGCACAAACCTTCAATTTCCGCACCTGGTCGGTGCGCGATGGCCTGCCCAAGCCCGGCGTCTACAGCCTGCACGAAGACCAGCGCGGCTACCTGTGGATCGGCAGCGAAGGCGGCGGAGCAGTGCGCTTTGACGGGCACCGTTTTGACGTATGGGATGCGGCCAATGGTCTTGGCGGCAGCCATGTGCGCTGCATGGCCGAAGACGACCGTGGCCGCATGTGGTTTGGCCTGGCCAACGGTTGTTTGAGCCGCTTCGACGGGCGGCAATGGCGCACCTGGCCGGAAGCCGGCCAGGGCGAATCCATCCGGGCCATCGTGGCACGGGGGGATTCGCTGGTTTTTGCCACCCTCGGCGACGGCGTGCACGTCTGGCGCGAAGGCGGACAATACACTCTGGACTGGGATTTGCCTTCGCCGAAGGCGCGCTGTTTGCTGCAGGCTGGTAAAGACAGCTTGTGGATCGGTACCGATGCCGGTTTGGCGCTCTGGCACGGCGACAGCCTGCGGACCTACGGCATCCTGGACGGCGTGCAGCCCAGGACCACCTTGTGCCTTTCCCGTGGAAAAGACGGACAGATTTGGGCGGGCACCAGCAAGGGCGCCCTGCGCTACGACGGGCAGGCCTTTTACCTCTACACGATGTCCGACGGGCTGCTCCACCCCCGCGTGCGGGCCATCGCGCGGGACGACCGCGGCAACGTCTGGCTGGGCACCCAGGACGGGCTTTCCCGTTTTGACGGCGGGCGGTGGACCGGCTTCACGGAAGCCGACGGCCTGTCCTACAACCGCGTGCGCTGCCTGGTCACCGACCGTGAGGGCAACCTGTGGATCGGCACCTATTTTGGCGGCATTTGCCGCTACGCAGACGCGGCCATGACGCATTTTGCCTCCGGCGAAGGCCTGGCCAATCCCGTGGTGCAAGCCCTAGCCGAAGGCCCCAGCGGGCTGGCCGTGGGCACCTGGCGCGGCATGCAGGTCTACCACAATGGAAGCTTCGGTCCTCTCATCGATACCCTGGCCGGCCTGCCGAGCAACCGGATTGTGGCCATTGCTCCGGACGGCCGGGACAGCGCCCGAGCGGGATGGTGGATGGCCACGGACGAACCAGGTTTATACCGGGTGGATGCCCAGGGCAACGCCACCTGGGAGCCCCGCTTGCAGTGGTTTGCCGCAATGGATGAAGCACGAGGTGTTCCTGATGTCATCCATGGCTACCGGAGCCAAATCCAGCAACTGGTAGCGAGCCCGGATGGCCGCTTGCATGTGTTGACGGACGCTGGGCGTTGGGTTTCCCACAGCCACGATCCACGGCTTGGCGCCAAGCCTGATGGTATCCCTACCCTCTTTTCGCTGCCCTCGTTTGAAGGGACAGAAATGCCGCAATTTGTGGCCTTGGCCAAGCCGGTGGTTTTGGAAGGCGGCGTTTCCACTCCGGTGCATGGTCTGGACGAGCAGGGCCGAATATGGGCCTGGAGCGGACCGCCCGATTCCCTCGAATCGCGGTTGGGGCTGGCTGAAAACATCGCTGCGATTCCAGAAACTCTGATGCAGGACGGTGGACCGACCACGCTGGCCATGGACGCCCGGGGCCGCATTTTGGTCGGCGGCAAGGCCGAAGCCATCTGGCGCCTGGACGGCGACACCTGGACCAAACTGCATGGCCTGGACATGATGGACGCCCAAGGCAGCGGTAGCCTGGAGCAGCACGGCAGCAGCGCCAACGACGTGCAGGCCCTGGTGCAAGACCCCGCCACCGGGGACATCTGGGCCAGCCTGGACCACGGCCTGCTGCGCCTGCGCCTGGACGGCGAAGGCCGTGTGCACGACCGGCGCCACTACGACGAGACCCAGGGCCACAAAGGCAGTGGCGGTTTGCCTGGCGCGGCGCTGCGGGACGCAGCAGGCAGCTTGTGGTTTGGGGGGCTCAACGGCCTGACCCGCTTTGACCCTTCGGCCGAACGGCACAACAACACCCCGGCCCGCACCCTGATCACCGGCATTTACCTGGAGCGCGGCACCCTGGCCATGGACGCCGATGCCCTGGCCGGCAGCGACCCCTGGACCGGCCTGCCGGAAAACCTCGTGCTGAAGCCCCGGCAGCGGGATTTGAGTTTCCGCTTTACCGGCATTGCCCTGGAGACGCCGGAAGCGGTGCGCTACCGCTGGCGCCTGAACGGCTACGATGCCGATTGGGTGGACGGCGGCACCCAACAGCAGGTGCGTTACACCAACCTGGCACCGGGCAGCTACACCTTTGAGGTGCTGGCCGCCAACGCCGACGGGCTCTGGTTGGGCGAACCGGCGCGCTACCGATTCCGCATCCGTGGCCACTGGACCCAAAGCTGGTGGGCGCGTGCAGGCCTTGGCCTATTGGTCTTGCTGCTGTTGTACGCGGTGGTTTCCATGCGGACGGCCGCCATTCGCCGCCGCGCGGCGGAACAGGAAGCCAAACTGCAGGCCGAGATCGACCGCAAGACGGCCGACCTGGACGCCAAGAACATGGCCCTGGAAGCGCAAACTGCCGAGCTGAAGAGCGCACTGTCCCATGAGGAAGTGGCGCGCGAGCGCACCGACGAAGCCCTCCAGCATGCCCAGACAGCACGCCGGGAGGCCGAAGCCGCTCTGGGCCATGCCGAAGTGGCGCGCATGGAAGCCGAGGCGGCACGCCTTCGCGCGGAGCGCTCCGAACAGGTCAAGGAGGAATTCCTGGCCAACATGAGCCATGAGATCCGAACGCCGATGAACGCCATTGTGGGCATGACCGAACTGCTGCTCAAAAAGGACCCAGGCGAACACCAGCTCAATTACCTGCGCGCTGTGCGGCGCAGCGCAGACAACCTTCTGGTCATCCTCAACGACATCCTCGATTTCTCCAAAATCGAAGCGGGCAAGATGACCCTGGAGGACATCGATTTTTCCCTGGAAGACGTGCTGCAGGGCGTGCGCGACACCTTCATGCTCAAGGCCTCCGAAAAGCAGCTCGAACTCATCGTGGAACGCCGTGCAGACACACCGGCCTGGCTGCGCGGCGATCCGGTCCGCCTCAACCAGGTGCTGCTCAATCTGGTAGGCAATGCGCTGAAGTTTACCGAAAGCGGCTCGGTAACCGTGACCTGCAGCCTCAAGGACACCGGCGCGGCGGAAGGCCAAAACCCTCCGCCTGCCGGCGAAACCGCCGATCTGGCCTTTGAAGTGACCGACACCGGCATCGGCATCCCCGAAGACCGTCTGGACGACATCTTCGGCTCCTTCACCCAGGCCTCCGACGACACCACACGGCACTACGGCGGCACCGGCCTGGGCCTGTCCATATGCCAGCGCCTCGTGGAAATGCAGGGCGGCCAAATCGGAGTCCGCAGCCGCGTTGGGCAAGGCAGCACCTTCCATTTCCACATCCCCTATCCCGTGGTGGAGGGCCCCGACCAAAAGGCCGGGAACGCTGCAGGCAGCGAAGGCCCGGTAGACATCGGCGCGGTGCGCCTGCTGCTCATGGAGGACGACCCCTTTAACCAGATGGTGGCCGTGGACACGTTGGCTGAATACGCGCCCGAGGCCACCGTGGAGGTGGTCGGCGACGGCCAGGCAGGGGTGGAGGCCCTGGAGGCGCAAGCCTACGACGTGGTCCTGCTCGACCTGGGCATGCCGGTCATGGATGGGTATACGGCCGCTAAAACCATTCGCGGACACGCGGAGGAACGGGTGCGTGAAACGCCCCTGATGGCCATGACCGCTTCGGTCACCAAATCGGAGGTGGACCGTTGTTTTGAAGCCGGCATGGACGACTACATCGCCAAACCCTTTGAGGTGGACGACTTGTTGGGCAAAATCCAGCGGCTCAAGGCGGGCCGCCCGGAAGACGGTCCCCGCCCGGCGGGCATTGTGCCGTTGTGGGTAATGGCTGGCCTTTTGCCCGCCGCCCTGCAGGGGGCGCTCGCCTCGGCTGTCGCGGTGCCCGGCCTGCAGCTGCTGCAAAGCGCGCGTTCGCCCTGGACAGGGCTTTGGATTGTGGTGGTCCTGATCCTGGTGGGCTTTTTTGTGGCCCGGCTTTGGGTGCGCAGCCTCATCAAACGCGAGGCCAGTCTCCGCGATCATGTGCGGCGCAAAACGCGCGAACTGGAAAAGGAAACCGAGCGCGCTCTGCGTTCCGAAAAAATCAAGGAGGAGTTTCTGGCCAACATGAGCCACGAAATCCGCACGCCGATGAATGCGGTGGTGGGCCTGACCAACCTCCTGCTGAACCGCGAACCCCGGGAGGACCAGTTGACCTATCTGGAGGGCATTCGCCATTCGGCGAACCACTTGCTGGCGGTGATCAACGACATCCTCGACTTCAGCCGCATCGAGGCCGGCCGCCTGCCGATCGAACCAGCGCCCTTCCGGCTTTCCGCACTGATGCAGAACCTGGAAACCATGCTGGGCTTCAAAACCCAGGACAAGGGCCTGGAGCTCGTGGTGGAAAAGGACCCGGCCCTGCCCGATGCCCTTGTCGGCGACGCCACCCGCCTGAACCAGATTCTGGTCAACCTGGGCGGCAACGCGGTCAAGTTCACCGAAAGCGGCCATGTCCGCATCCGAGCCGTACCACTACCGGAGGCCCCGGACGAACGGGTGTGGATTCGTTTTACCGTGGAGGACAGCGGCATCGGCATCGCCGCCGAACGCCTGCCGAGCATGTTCGACATGTTCACCCAGGCCTCCGGTGACATTACGCGGAAGTTCGGCGGCACCGGCCTGGGTCTGGCCATCTCCAAGCGCCTCAGCGACGCGATGGGCGGGCGGATCGAAGCCGAGAGCACCCTGGGCAAGGGCTCCACCTTCACCGTGGTTTTGCCCTTTGAAGCCGATTCGGACGCTGAAGGCCATTCGGCCGCTGCAGCGGCCGAAGAAGCCGCCCTGCAGCTGCCCGCCGGCTTGCGCATCCTGCTGGCCGAAGACGACCTGTTCAACCAGATGGTGGCCGTGGACACCCTCGAGGCCAACCTGACGGAACCCCGGATTGAGGTGGCCGCCAACGGGGCGGAAGCCCTGGACGCCATGCGCAGCGCGCGCTTTGACCTCGTCCTGATGGACATCCAGATGCCGGTTATGGACGGCAAGGAAGCCACCCAGCTGATCCGCAAGGAAGAGGAACACGCCGGGCGCAACCGAACCCCCATCCTGGCCATGACGGCCAATGTCCTGCCCGCCGACCGCGACCGCGCCATCGCCAGCGGCATGGACGACCTGATTCCCAAACCCTTTGCCGTTGAGGACCTCCTTCGCCGCATGGCGGCGGTCCTTCCGCAAACCTCCAACCAAAGCGCCTCCGACGGTCCGGATTCGACACCGGATGCCCGCTGATGAGCACACCGCTTCGGCACAGCTTTTGCATTTTTAGCACCGGGCTTTGGCCCATCTCTGCAATACCATGGCCTACCAACACATCGACCTCGCTTTCCTGGAACAGTTCACCAAAGGCGACAAGGGCCGCATGGCCAAATACATCCGCATGTTCCTCCAGGCCGCCCCTCCGGGCATCGACGCCATGCGCGTGCACTACAAGGCACGCGATTGGGAGCAGCTCAAATCCGCCGCCCATTCCCTAAAACCCCAAGTGGGGTATATGGGCATCGGCGCGATCAAGGAGTCGGTGCAGCGCATCGAGGAATACGCCCGGGAGCAAAAGCGCCTGGAAGAAGTGCCCCAACTCATCGAGCGGGTGCACGATACGTGTGAAGCCGCCTTCGGCGAACTCCGCCAGGCCGCCCAGGACCTCGAAGCCCAGGCCTGAGCCAGAATCCGCCTTCCTGAATCTGCCTTTCCGACCCTGTCCCAGTGCCGCGGCTTCGGGCATGACAAAGCGCGCAAAATGCGTTTTCTTGCAGGCCGTCCGGCACCCGGCACTTCATCCCTGAATCCCAAACCGGCCCAAAACAGGGTGTTCGCCGGTACCGGCGAACGCTTTTGGCACCAATCTTGATCCCCACCCCGCATCCGGTCTGACCGTGTACCGGGCCCGCGGCGATAAGGCTTTACCCATCCCCCGTGCCGTGTCCATAAGTGCATGCCCAGCGGCATCGCTAAAGCGCCTATTTTCGGCACCACAACCTTCACCTATATGGCTCAGCAGAAAAAACTGGTCTACGTGGTAGACGACGATCCCATGCAGGTCCAGATGATGTCGGACCACCTCATCGAGAAGTTCGGTTTTGACGTGCGCGGGTTCTCCACCGGCGAGGAAGCGGTCAACAACCTGACCAACCACCCGGACATCGTTGTGCTGGACTATTACCTCAACAGCGTGAAGGCCGAAGCGCGCAACGGCGCCGAAATCCTGCGCTTCATCAAAAAGGAGTTCCCCAACATCCAGGTGATCATGGTCTCGGGCCAGGACTCCATGGAGGTTGCCGTGGACACGATGACCTATGGCGCGGCCGACTACGTGGTCAAGGGCGACAACCAGTTTGTCCGCCTTCAGCATGCCGTGGAAAAGCTGTTTGTCAACGAACGCCTCCACGAACGGGTCAACTACTACCGCAGCCTGTCGACGATCTCGATTGTGGCCGTGGTGCTGATTATCGTGCTGACCGTGGTCCTGGCGGCCATGGGCGTGATCTGAGCACGGATCGAGCCATCCACAGCGTGCAGGCAGCGGTTTCGCAACTAGCGCACGTCCATCCAGTGCCGGGCGGCCAATTGCCCGGTTTGCCCCTGTGTGCCTTCCCAGCGCAACAGCGTATGCGGATAGCGCCGGTCCACCCAGCAGGTCAGCACGGCTGCGCCTGACGCCGGCTTCCGGTCCGCCGGACCGGAAACCGGGCTGCGCGCCTCCAGTTTCCAGGCGCCCCAACGGTGCTCTCCAAAAGCCAGGGAGTCCAGGGCTGCCACATGCCATTCCAGCACCCGCACGCCATTTTTGCCCGTTCCCGGCGCAGGCGGCAGCATGGACCCCGCCTGTGCCTGAACCGCAAATCGGCCACCAGCCCCCGGTTGGAGGGCGCATTGCCGCAGCCAGAACGGCAGGCCCAATGCAGGCACGTGTGCAACGGGTGCGCCGGAAGCCGTTGATCCAGCATCCACTGCCTTGTCTGGTTGCGGATCCGTGGGCCGGTCTGCCGCCTGACCCGGACGCGCATCCGCAGGCATTGGGGGTGCTGCGGTCCAGTGCCAGGGTTGGGGGAGTTTCGCCCGCAGGGCGAACAATTCGAAAAACGCCGAATCCGGAGCAAGGCCGATGCGGTACCTCCAATTCCAAAGGGCGCTGCCCTCCGGCTCGGGCTCCAGCGCGGTGGTGTGGTATTGGGTGCTGCGCACGCCGTCCTGCTGCACGTAGTACATCGCTGACTCGAAAGACACATCCCACAGCGTGCTGCTCCCCCAATGCGGAAGCAGCATCTCCTGCAGCCCGGCGGGCAAGGATGCGCCTGGCACCGCGCCACTTGTTACCTGCAACCCTTTTGATGTTGCCGCATCAGGCGCATCCGCCTCCGCCGTGGTGCGGTTTGTTTCCTCAGGCTGGACGGCTTGCCCGTCCGGGGGCATGCAGGCGCTCCACAGCAGCAGCAACCACCATGCCCTGCTGGTGGCCGGTCGGCGGGCACAAGCCCGATCAACGCAACGCTTCAAACATGCCGGTTTTGCGGTTCTTGCACACATTATCCCATTCAAAAGCCCGGCCGTTCATGGCCACATAAACGCCTTTGGGCAACGCCTGTACAAAGGCCAGGGCATTGCCCAGGTTGAAAAAGCCGTCGCTGGACCCAAACTTGTAAGGAATCATGGCACCGGTGAGGACGATGGTTTTGTCCAGGGCCCCTTTGGCCAGATACTGCGCCGTCTCCACCATGGTATCCGTGCCGTGGGTGATGAGGATATTGGCCTCTTCGGCCGTGCGGCAATTCTGCACGATGATTTCGCGGTCGGCATCCGTCATCTCCAGGCTGTCCACCATCATCAGGGTGCGGATGTTGATGGGCAGGTTGCAGCGGCCCAATTCGAAGATCTCGGGCAGGTGGGTATCCCGGAAATACAGTTGACCGGTGATGAGGTTGTATTCCTTGTCAAAGGTGCCGCCGGTGACAAACAGACGGATGGGATCAACATGCATGGCAGCAGGGTACGGGATTCGGTTGGCGGAATAGGCGCCTGCGGCGAAAATCGGAAAAGGCCCGGTCTCTGCCGAACCGGACGTGATGGATGCTCAGGAGCCGGACTCCTCTCCTGCCGCCTGACCTTCTGCCAGGCCGGTCATGCCGGCGATCCGACGAACGGCTCCGGTAACCCCGTGAATCATGAAAAAGGAGAGAAAGAAGGCCCCATACATGGGGCTGAAAGCGCCCAATTCTGTACCCGCATCGCGGTGCATCAGCAGCACCAATCCCGCGTAGGAAAGGGCCAGTCCGAGGTAGGCCAGCAGGCTGAAGCCCAAAAACAACCACCACGATCGCACAAACAATCCGGCAACCGCACTGAGCACTGCAAAGGTCAGCAGCACGGTCGTGCAGAGGCCCCAAAGGATTTCAGCGCCTGCTCCGGCGGCCAGGAGGATCGGCAGAAACAGCAAACCCGGTCCACCCCACAACAAGGCCATGCCGGCCGCTGCCTTTCCAGGCTGCCGGGAAAGGGTGTGCAGCCGTCGGGACCAAAACGAGCGGTTCTGCTCCGAACGGATTCGGGATGGTTGGACCATGGATGCACAACAACGCCAGGCCCTCTTGGTTGAGTACCCCTGTGCTTTGATGCACCCAAACCAACGGCCGCATTGGCCGGATGCGGTATGCATTGGGCATGAAGGTCGGGGCGGAGCGGGCACGGACCGGATGGCCGGGTTAAGCCTTCGCCCGAACTTGGGCGTTCCGATTGGCCTTCCGTATTTTTAGCCCGTATGCCCTAGGAGGAACGCTTCTGACGGTTTACATGCTTTTTCACCGGTACCGCTTTTTTCAGCGGCCTTCACCATTCGATTTCCGTTGCAGCGGGTGTATTCCGCCCTGTTCCGATCGCGGATGCGCTGCCACGCTTTTCTTTCTGTCCCCATAGACGTTCATTTTTCCTGATCATGGTCAACATTTTTGTCGCCAAACTGGCTCCACAAACCACTGGAGAAGATCTCCGCGCACTCTTTGAACAATACGGCACCGTCGATACCGCCAAAGTCATCCTCGATCACGATACGGGCAATTCCAGGGGCTTCGGCTTTGTGGAGATGCCGGATGAGGACGAAGCGCTCCAGGCCATCGACAACCTGCACGACACCGACATTGACGGCAGCCGTGTAGTCATCAAACAGGCCCGGCCGCAACACGAATACCAACAGGACAAACACGACGATTACCCCCCACGCCGCGACCGGGGATTTGTGCCCCGCGACCGCGGTGGCTATCCCCCGAAGGACCGTGGCGGTTTTAACCGCGGTGGTGGATACGAACGGGGTGGCTACGACAGGGGCGGCGGCTACGACCGTGGCGGCCGGGGTGGATACGAACGCGGCGGCTACGACCGCAACGACGGATACGATCGCGGAAACCGCGGAGGCTTCAACCGCGGAGGTGGATACGATCGCGGGGGCTACGACCGCGGCAGCCGGGGTGGCTATGACCGGGGCGGCTACGACCGCGGAAACCGGGGTGGCGGACGCTATCAAAACGACCACCGTCGTCCCCACCACCGCGACGACGAAGACCTGTACCGCTTCGAGGAGTTCCAGAAGAAGGAAGACTAGAAGACTAGGGGCTGGCTGATCTTCGCCTCCGGCGAAAACCAAACCTCATTCATCCGCAGCTCCGTTGAGCGGGCCGTGCCCCTTTTGTGCTGGGCTATAGGTTCAGTACACCACTAGAAATCCGGCGCGTCCAATTGCTGGAATTGGCCGTTCAGCCGCGCCTTGAGCCGTGCACGTTCGGTCTCCTGGAGGATTGGCAGCACCTCCTTGAGGTGGGCAATAAGGTATTGTTGGCGGGCACTTTCCTTTGGATAGGACAACAGTTCGTATTCCTGTTTCATGTTCAGGCCCACAAAATGGGCAATCTCGAATGCGCGCAGGTCCGAAGGGCGTTCATACCGGGGCTTTTCGATGTTGAGCAGGTCCTGCAATTGCCGCCAGTATCCAAACAGCGCACTGGATTCTTTGACCTGCACGGTGGTGTCCAGGGCAATGCGGTCGACCACGGCACCGGAATAGGCCTTATCCGGTACATCCTTGAGCAGCTCGAGGATGCGGAAGACGCCCACCCCCTCGGTGCGGATGTCCATTTTCCCGTCTTCGTAGGTTTTTTCAACCGACACCACATGCATCTCCGTGCCCCAATCGCCCACCCGGTCGTCCAGAAAAGGCGGAAGACCGAAGGTGCCTTCACCTTGAATCACGTCCCGCAACATTTCCTTGTAACGGGGTTCAAAAATGTGCAGGTTGAGCTTTTCGCCGGGGAATGCCACCAGCGACAGCGGAAAAACGGGTAGAAAACCGGATTGGGCCATAAGTGGACGTCAAGTTAACAGGGTCACGGAAGACCGCAACTTATGGCTTGTGCAGAATTTCTTTGTACCACTCACCAATATTGAACTGGAGCCAATGGTCCAGTTGACAGAACAGCAAGGTCCATACGGCAAATGCCAAGGCCATATACACCAGCACCGTGCTCTTCCGAGGTTCGATGATGTTGGCCGCCACGGTACCAATGGGCACGGTCAAAAAAACCGGAGTGAGTACGGCTATGCCCAAAAGGCCATGCCGCTGGCGAACACGAACGATCAGGCGTTTGACCCGGTTGAAGTGCACCTTTTCCGGCCGGTCCGGCACGGGCGTATTGGGGCGGCTCCAGGAGCGCAACAGCCGAAAGGTCCAGCGGCCCAGAAAGGTGTAGAAAAGCACTCCGGCCATGCCCCCGGACCACAGCGTCAGCGCGGACGCCCAAAAGCGGTTGCCCCCGGATAGTTCCAGAAAAACGGCCAACATCCATTTGGTGGCGGCCAGCAGCAGGACGGTTAAGGTGGCGATCACAGCGGGCCCGAAGTACGCTACGGCAACCTGAACACGGGAAGCATAGGATGTACTTTTGAACAAAGGGCCTGTTGGCCTGCACCATTTGCCGACTACGGCGGCCCATCAACCTGACCCTGGATCTGTGGATCAAGAACGCCTGCGCACGTATTGCCTCTCCAAACCGCTGGTTACCGAAGGCACCCCTTTTGGTCCGGATACCCTGGTCTTCAAGGTATTGGACAAAGCCTTCGCCCTCATGGCGCTTTCCGCCATTCCGGGCAGCGTCAACCTCAAATGCGATCCGGAACGCGCCCTGCAGCTGCGCGAAGCCTGGCCAGCGGTAAAGCCGGGCTACCACATGAACAAAAAGCACTGGAATACCGTGCAACTCGACGGATCGGTGCCGGACAAGCTGTTTTTGGAATGGGTGGACCATTCCTATGCACAGGTAGTGGCCGGGATGCCCAAAAAGCATCAGCGCGCGGTTGAGGAAGCAGCCCCCGGCCGCGGATCAAAGGACTGATGCCGGCCAAACACCGACCTTGCCCATCATGGATTTCAGCGCGCGCATCCTGTATGAGGACAACCATTTGCTGGCGGTCTACAAATGCTGCGGGGATATCGCCCAGGGGGACGCCACCGGCGACCCGCCCATCACCGCATTGCTCAAGGACTACATCAAAGCGCGGGACAACAAGCCGGGAAACGTGTTTCTGGGGCTACCCCACCGCCTGGACCGGCCCGTCAGCGGGGTGCTGCTGCTGGCCAAAACCAGCAAAGCGCTGGAGCGCCTCAACCGCCAGTTTCGGGAACGATCGGTCCAAAAAACATATTGGGCCGTGGTGGAGCGAAAACCGAATCCGCCTTCTGGCGAACGCACGGAATTCCTGGTCAAGGACCGCAGCCGTAACAAAAGCCGCGTTGTCCCGCAGAAAACACCGGGTGCCAAAAATGCACACCTGGCCTATACCCTGTTGGCGGGCGATGGCAAAGGACCATTTTGCCTGGAGGTTCGGCCGCATACCGGCCGGCCGCATCAAATCCGCGTCCAATTGGCCGCTTTGGGCTGTCCCATTATCGGAGACCTCAAGTACGGGGCAACCCGACCCAATGCGGATGCCGGCATCTCGCTGCATGCCCGTTGCCTAGAATTGGAACATCCGGTCCAAAAAGTCCCGCTGCAGCTTTTTGCCGATCCCCCGGCTGCCGATCCCGCCTTTGCCCGCTTTTCAGCGCTCTGGGAAAAGCAGCGGTCGTAGCGTATTTGGGCTTGGTTTTTCGCCGGAGGCGAAATGCGCATTAAAGCACCAGTCCTTGTATGCCGGTCAACGCCCCGGCTGCCGCGACCATCCCCGGCTTGGATTGCTGGGGATGCGTACTCCGAAGCCCAGTTCAGCTCCGAGGCTCGCATTTCGGGAGGCCCCATATTCCGGCGCACCGCGTGTGGGCCCGGCATTGATGTCCGTCAGCCCCAGATAAAAACGGGCCATGAGGCGGCCGTACACGTATTCGCCCATGGTCCATTCCAGCCCTGCCCCGCCGGCCAAACCAAAATCGATGGATTGGAAAAAATCGTCAGCGGTCAACAAGTCGGGATAGAGTGCACCGGGCAAGACGGCCACCGGCAAGGTGGTGCTGTCTACCGTATAGCGCATTTCCGCAGCTCCGCGAAAACCGAATTGTGGACCGAGCAAACCCAAAAACGAGGCCCCTTCTCCACCTCCCCGATAGCGCACCAAAAGCGGGACCTGTCCGTAGCGCAGGTCCACCGTTTTGCCTACATCAAAAACGTCGTTGACCCCCAGGATAAGTTGAAGGCCGATGTTATCCCGGTAATCCTGCCCCTGATGTGCAAACTGAAATTCAAATTGCATCCCCCAATGCTCGGACCAATCGACGCCCAGGCTCAACCCGTAGGCCAATCCGCCCGTGAGCTCGTAATCCATTTCCGACAATCCGTAATTGTTCTGGTTGAGGATCCAGACGGTCTGATAGGCCACTTTGGGGCCGGCATAAAACACTTGTGCTTGCGTGGAACCGACGCCAAGCAAGCCGCTCATCAGCACACCCAAGCAACACCATCGGGCAAAGGCGCCTTCCCGGCCTTTGGCAAATGCAAGGGATTTGCGGTTGAAGGAAGCCTGATCCTCAGCGGTCCGTTCGAACGTGTGCAGTTGCGCCATCGGTGCTTTTTTGGCGGTTCTTTTTTAGAGAAGACGATGGGGCCAATCCGGGGCTAAAAACGACCCGCATGCTGACGCCCCGCATTGACCTGTCCAAACTACGGCTTGCAGACGGTGCCGGAAAAGAGAGGGCGCTGTAAGTCTGCGTCCACCCCATCCTGATCCCCTCCATGCCATGCATCAGGCTGCAGCACGATGCGGTAGCACCCTTTGGGCCATTCCGAAAGGTCCAGGCGCATCCCAGCATCCCGATCGGCCAGGGCCTTTCCTTCTGCCCTGGTGCGCCCGTACGGATCCAGGGCTTCCCAGTGCCATACGGCGGCATCGCGCGCTGCGGCATGGTGGTGCTTCCGGTTTTCAGGCAGCTGAACCCAAACATGGTCTGCAGCGGGATTCGGGTACAGGGCCAGTGCCGGAATACCGTTGTCGTACATTAAAAATCCGGAAATGCGGGGGCTCCAATCCACGGCAGCTGCCACGGCAAAATCCACGTCCTCCAGGTCATAGGTATTGCAAATGGGATTGCGGGTGCCGTCGCTCCAGGTTTCATAGGGCCAGCAGCCGCTGCCACACCCGTCTTCGGTACCCGGTACACCGATGCTGTCGCCGGGCAATACAAAACGCAGATCGATGCCCACATAAACGGCATCGGTGAAAGCGGCGGCCTCCGGAAAAGCAAACCAGGCCTCGCCCGGAGCCCCAGGCAAACTGCTCAGCGTCAGGGTGTCCGAGGCCTTCAAAAAGGCGCCCGGAGCGCCGTCCGTACCCACGGCATAGGCCACGCAACGTATTGATCCGCTGGGGCTGCCCAGGCTCAGGTGATCGTAACGCACACGCACCGCGGTCACGAAGCCGTTGCCGAGCTCGGGCAGGACGAGGCGCTGAAGCTTCTCGCGGTCGCCAAGGCTGTTGTTGCCAAAAACAAAGCCAAAGGGGCTGCGCCAGCTTTGCAGCACTGTACCACAGCTGCTCAGGGAAGGTGCTTCCAGGGTATCCAGCATGGACTGGGCCTTCGCCGGAGGCGAAAACAACGCGATGGCCAGCACCACCAGCAAAACCACGCGGCACGGCCTATCCGCTGCACAAGCCAGCAATCCCAAACGGCGTTCCATGCCCAAAAACTACGGCCATCTGCAGGCGTTTCGGCCATGCACCGGTACCATCGTGCAGCATCGCCGGGCAATTCCGGTCCAGCGTCTGGCAGCAGGGCTGCATCCGTGCTCCGCGATGCCGTGCGTTAGCTTAGCGCCGCCATGGCCCATGCCCTATTCCGCGCTTACCGCCACCTGGAACACGCCTTGTGTGCCCAGCGCATCATGCGGGTCCATTCGCCCTTTGTTTACGGCCTGGTGACGGAGGTCCTGCGGGACAAACGGACGTTTTACGCCTTCGGCGAAACCGCCGGCCTGCGCCAGCGCCTTGAACAGGACCCCCGGGTGCTCGATTTCCCCGATTTCGGCGCCACGGATGCGGCCCTGGACCAAAGCGCGGTCCGCCCTCCCCAGGTGCAGCGCAGCATTTCCCGTCTGGCCCGCCGGGCCGCCTGTCCCCCCAAATTGGGCCGTATGCTGTTTCGCCTGGTGGAGCGCGAAGCGCCCGAACACATCCTGGAACTGGGCACCTCGCTGGGCATCGGCACCCGCTATCTGGCCGGCCCGGGCCGGCACCGCCGCCTGATCACCCTGGAAGGCGCTGCGTCGGTGGCCGCCGTGGCAGCCGAACACCTGCAGGCCCTGCCGGGCGTGGAACAGCGTGTTGGACCGTTTGCGCAGACCCTGGAACCGGCGCTCCGGGACCTCGGACGCCTGGATCTGGCCTACCTGGACGGGCACCATACCGAGGTGGCCACTTTGCATATGGTCCGCAGCTGCCTGCCCTGGTGCCACGACAACAGTCTGCTGATTCTGGACGACATCCGCTGGTCGCCGGGCATGTGGCGGGCCTGGCACGCCCTTTGCGCTATGGATGATGTGCGGCTGAGCATCGACCTGGGCCGCTGCGGTATGTTGAGCTTCCGCGCCGAGCAACGCCAGAAGGAGCACTACCGGATTGCCTGGTAGGCGACCCGACGTATGGCCATGTTGGGGCCTTCGGCCGAAGGCAACGTTCGCCGGAGGCGCACATTGTCTGAACCGTGTCCCTTAACAAAGCATTAACGGGGTGTTCGTGTACCGTGTCCTATTTTCGGCCTTCGGCCCGTTGGGTCCGGCGCCCTCTTTTCAAGCCGGTCCTTCGGCGCAAACGCCGGTCCATTGCCGCGCGCGAAACCGCCTGCAACGGATGCATCCACTTAAAACCACCGCAATGAAGAAGTTCCTCCTTGGTGCCGCAATGGGCATCATGGCAGGCTTTTCGGGATTGGGACTCCAGGCCCAAAACGACCTGCCGGACAATTTCCACCTCAAAACACTCGACAACGGGTTGGAGGTGCTGGTGATTGAGGACCCCTCCGTTCCCCTCGCCACCATTGAGATCGTCGTGCGCAACGGCGCATACTGTGAGCCCCCCGAGTACGATGGGCTCAGCCACCTTTACGAGCACATGTTCTTCAAGGCCAACAAGGACTACCCGTCCCAGGAGGCCTTCATGGACCGCGTCAACGAGTTGGGTGTGGCCTTCAACGGCACCACGTCCAACGAGCGAGTGAACTACTTCATCACACTGTCCAGCGAGAAGATGACCGAAGGCATGGAGTTCATGAATTCGGCCATCCGCTACCCCCTCTTCTTGGAGGAGGAGCAGAAAAAGGAGAACCCCGTCGTGGACGGCGAATTCCAACGCGCCGAATCCAACCCGGTGTTTTTCCTGCTCAAGGACATGGACCGCCAGCTGTGGGGCGAGCACTACAGCCGCAAAAACACCATCGGCGACCACGACATCATCATGACCGCCTCCAAGGAAAAGATGGTGACCATCAAGGACAAGTACTACCACCCCAACAACTCCATGCTGGTGGTGGCCGGCAATGTCCGCGCCAAGGACGTGTTCAAACAGGCCAAGTCTGTTTTTGGCGACTGGGAAGCCGCGCCGTTTGATCCGTTCAACAAGTGGCCGATTCCGGAATTCAAGCCCCTGGAAGGCGACGAGTCCTTCATCACGGTCAACGAAAACGCCACCATTCCCATCATCATGTACGGCTACCACGGTCCGGACACGCGCAACGACATCAAGGCCACGTATGCGGCTGACGTGTTCAGCTACATCCTCCAGCAGGCCAGCTCCAAGCTGCAGCAGGAGTTGGTCGATGCCGGTCTGGCCCTGCAGGTGGGCGTGAGTTATGCCACCCTGAAGCACGTAGGCCCCATCCAGATTTTCATGGTGCCCAACCCCACCAAGGTGGAAGAAGCCGTGGCCAAGCTCGAGGAGCATATCGCCATGTGGGACGACCCGAACTACTTCACCGACGAGCAGTTGGCCACCGCCAAGACCCTGCTGGCCATCGACGATGCGTACGGGAAGGAAAAGACCTCGGATTTTGTCCATACGGTGACGTATTGGTGGGCCTCTGCCAGTATTGATTACTACACCAATT
>JAUIHG010000219.1 GCA_030432405.1 Bacteroidia bacterium
TGGCCACGTTGTAATCATCCAGTGCGGCTGCATATTCACCAGCCGCCATCAGGATCCCGGCGCGGTTGTTGTAGGCCCCCATATATTCCGGGTTGAGTTCAATGGTTTTCCCGTATGCCTCGCGGGCGCTGGCCATGTGCTGCTGTGCATTGGCGCTGTCCAGCTTGATAAGCGCCTGGTAGGCTGTGCCCATGGCAAAATACAGCTCCGGATTGTCCGGATCCAGCTTGATGGCCTGCTTGAATTTGTCGATGGCCTCCGGCGCCCTGCCCTGTCCGAGGTAATAATTCAATTCCTCGATGAGCAAGTCCTGATTCTCCGGATACTTTTGGCGAGCGTCGGTAAACAGGGCTTCTGCATCCTTGTAGCGCTCCTGGGCCACCAGCAGTTTTCCATAATTGGTGTACACGCCCGGCTCATCAAAATCCATGTTGACGAGGGTTTTGTACATGGCTTCTGCGGTGTCCTTGTTGCCGGCCAAATCGGCACAAATGGCGGCAAAATAGTAGGTGCTCGTGTCCTTGCCTTCCACGGCATCGTAGGCGGCCATAAGGCTGTATGCCTGATAGGCGCCCTGGAAATGCTTGAACGCATCCTGGTATGCACCGGCGCGGTAGGCGGTCAGGCCTCCATTGTACAACAGACGGCTGAGTTGGTCGGTCTCGGGCACCACGCGGATTCCCTCCCGCTCTTTTTCGTCGTACTTGCGGACCTTCTGGAAGCTTTTTCTGGCTTCCAGCAAGGGATCGTTGACCAGGCTTTCCCACTTGCCCGTGGTGTCCATGGCCAGTGCCATGTAGAGCTTGCCGAACTGCAGGTAAGTCCGGGGGTTGTCCATGGTCTTTTCGTGGCGGCTGGCCGCATCGAGCGCTTCGAGGGCTTTGTCGTAATCGCCATCGCCGAGGTATTTGGCAGCGCTGGTCAGTTTGCTGCCCTGGGCCTGAACGGCAACGGTTCCGGCCATCAACAGGACCAAAAAGGTCCCTATGGAAAGGTGGATTCGCTTCATGGGATCGCGCTTTTGCTAAGAGGGTATGCTTTTGGGAGTTTTCGGGAATAAAGGTATCCGTGGGTTGAAAAGGTTCCGTCAAAACCGGGTCAAGGCTCGGTTTTCTGGGCCTCTTCCCCATCGGAATCCGCCGTTTCATCGGAGTTTTCGCCTTCAGGCGAAAGCCCCGTGGAAGGTTCAGCATCCCCGGCTACCGGGCTGCCGTCCGCTGCTGCGTCGGCTTCGGCATCGGGATCCTCCTCTTCCGGTTCGATCCGGGCAATCGAGGCAATCTGCCCATCATCGTCCAGGCGGATGACGCGTACGCCTTGGGTGGCACGGCCTTGTTCGGAAATCGAATCGACCGAGGTGCGGATGGCAATCCCGCTTTCGGTAATCACCATCATGTCGTGGTCCGGGGTTACGCCCAGCATGCCGACCAGAGGACCGGTCTTTTCGGTCAGCTGCAGGGTTTTGACCCCTTTCCCGCCCCGCTTGTGCACCGGATACTCGGACAAGGCTGTGCGTTTGCCGTAGCCGTTGCCGCTGAGCACCAGAACGGTGGTATCGTCGTCTTTGGGATCAACACAGACCATGCCAACTACGGCATCGTCGTCGTCGGCCAGGGTGATGCCGCGCACGCCGGTGGCGGTTCGGCCCATCTCGCGGACATCGTCTTCGTGGAAGCGCACCGCCCGGCCGCTGCGCAGGCCGAGGATGATGTCGTTGGAGCCACTGGTCAACTGGGCGGAAAACAGGGTGTCCCCGTCGCGGGTGCCCAGGGCGATGATGCCGTTGGTGCGCGGCCGGGAGAACTGCTCCACCAGGGTCTTTTTGACCACACCTTTTTGGGAGCAGAAGACGATGTAGTGGCTGTTGATGAAGTCCTCGTCGCTGAAGTCGGGGATGTTGATGTAGGCCCGCACCCAGTCTTCGCGGGAAATCGCGATCAGGTTCTGGATGGCCCGCCCCTTGGAGGTCCGGGTGCCTTCTGGTATCTCGTAGACCTTCAGCCAGTAGCACAGCCCCTGCTCGGTGAAAAAGAGCATGTAATCGTGCGTCGAGGCCACAAAAATGTGCTCGATGAAATCCTCGTCGCGGGTGGCGCCGCCCTTGGCCCCTCTCCCGCCCCTGGCCTGGCTGCGGTATTCGGTTACCGGCGTGCGTTTGATGTAACCGAGGTGGGAAATAGTGATGACCACATCCTCCTTGGCGATGATGTCTTCCATGCGGAAGTCGCCGCCGGTGTAGTCGATGGTGGTGCGGCGCTCATCGCCGTAGCGGCTGCGGATCTCGGTAAGCTCGTCCTTGATGATGTCCATCCGCATGCCTTCGTCCGCCAGAATGGCCTTCAGGTGTGCGATGGTTTTGAGCAGTTCCTCGTATTCGGCGCGGATTTTTTCGATCTCCAGGCCGGTGAGGCGCTGCAGGCGCATCTCCAGAATGGCCTTGGCCTGGATTTCGGAAAGGCCGAACTGGCTCATCAGGCCTTCGCGGGCTTCGTCCGGGGTGCGGCTGTTGCGGATCAGGGCGATGACCGCATCCAGGTTGTCCAGGGCGATGATGAGGCCCTCGAGGATGTGGGCGCGTTTTTCGGCCTCGGCCAGTTCGTATTTGGTCCGGCGGACCACCACCTCGTGGCGGAAGTCCACAAAATGGCCGATCATCTCCCGCAGGCTCAGCAGCTTGGGCCGCCCGCCCACCAGGGCGATGTTGTTGACGCCGTAACTGCTCTGCAGCGGCGTGTACTTGTACAGCAGGTTGAGCACCACGCTGGGCACGGCGTCTCGCTTGAGCTCAAAGACAATCCGCATCTTCTCGCGGCGACCGGACTCATCCCGAATGGCGGAAATGCCCTCGATTTTGCCTTCGTTGACCAGCTGGCCCATCTTCTCCAGCATGGTCCCCTTGTTGACCTGGTAGGGGATTTCGGAGACCACGATCATCTCCTTGCCCGTCTTGGTGGTTTCCACCTCAGATCGGGCGCGGACCACTACCCGGCCACGGCCGGTTTCAAAGGCTTCCTTGACCCCGTCGTAGCCGTAAATGATGCCGCCGGTCGGGAAATCCGGAGCCTTGACGTGCTCCATCAATTCCTCGGTGGTGATGTTGCGGTCGTCGATATAGGCGATGGTGCCGTCGACAATTTCCGTCAGGTTGTGCGGCAGGATGTTGGTGGCCATGCCCACGGCAATGCCGCTCGCGCCGTTGACCAGCAGGTTGGGGATGCGCGTCGGCAGCACGGTGGGCTCCTCCAGGCTGTCGTCGAAGTTCAGCCCGAAGTCCACCGTGTCCTTGTCGATGTCCGAAAGCATGTCTTCCGCCGTCCGGCGAAGACGGGCCTCGGTATAGCGCATGGCCGCCGGGCTGTCCCCGTCGATGGAACCGAAGTTGCCCTGCGGGTCCACCAGCGGATAGCGCAGGGACCAGTCCTGGGCCATGCGGACCATGGCGTCGTAGACCGAGCCGTCTCCGTGCGGGTGGTACTTGCCCAACACCTCCCCGACGATACGGGCGGATTTTTTGTAGGCCCTGTTGCTGGCCAGGCCCAGGCCCTGCATGCCAAAAAGCACACGCCGGTGCACCGGCTTGAGGCCGTCGCGCACATCGGGCAGGGCACGGGAAACGATCACCGACATCGAATAATCGATGTAGGCGGACTTCATTTCCTCCTCGATGTTGATGGGGATGATGCGGGCGTTTTCCGCCGGGCTTTCGCCGGCAGGCGGATCGCCCCCGGCATCAGAACCCATCCCTGCACCCGATGCGTCGGCACCGCCTTCGGGACGGGAGGCATCCTCGTTCAGTTCCCCCTGCTCATCCTGGTTTAGCTCGTCGTTGTTATCCATACGTAATCACCTGATACTCGGAAGACAAAGGCCGATTCCCGGGGGTGGTACTTCCGGGTCAAATCGGCCCCCAAAGGTACAAAATCCGCGCCGCTTGGACCGTGTTCCGGGCCTGCTCCGCGCTGTCCGCTGGATTGGGCACCGGCCGGTCAGCTGTGGGCATTGCGGCGCCCCTGCCCTGCCCTGCCGGCTTACTTTGGACCGGGCAATTTCCGTCCGGTTGTTTTCGCCGCAGGCGAAGGCAAAACCCGGGCTGCTCAACGTTTTCCGGGCCCTTTCAGTAGCCTAAGGAGCGCGTTGCCGCATGCTTGGCCGGCACGCGCATACGCCTGCAACGGGTTTTTGCGTTACACGGCCGGGGTTTCCCGGCCCGCATGGTTGCCCGGTCGGCCGCCTGAAGGGCATTCCACTTCCGGCACGGCCTTTGCAAGGACCACCACAACACTCCACCCCTCTCCCGTCTTTATGATCTCCTTCCTGCTGCAGATTCCCACCAGCGCGCTGGCCACCGACACCGCCGGCCTCGGCGGACCGGAAAAGACCTCGTTGATCGACCTGGCCCTGAAAGGCGGGATTGTGATCATTCCGATCGTGATCCTGTTCATCGCGGCGCTGTACATCTTTTTTGAACGTTGGTTCACGATCCGGAAAGCGTCCAAAGTGGATCCCAATTTCATGCGCAACATCCGCGATTACGTGACCACCGGCAACATCGAAGCGGCACGTATGCTCTGCAAAAACACCGACACGCCCATTGCGCGGATGATCGAAAAAGGGGTCATGCGCATCGGCAAGCCGCTCAAGAACATTGAAGTGGCCATCGAGAATGTCGGCAAGCTGGAGATCTACCAAATGGAAAAAAACCTGGCCACCATGGCCACGATTTCGGGGGCCGCACCGATGATCGGATTTTTCGGCACAGTCACCGGGATGATCCGTGCCTTTTTTGAGTTGGCCAGCAACGACAATGTGGTGGCCAGCGACCTGGCCGGCGGCATCTACGAGGCCATGATCACCACGGCTGCCGGTTTGGCCGTCGGCATCATCGCCTACATCGGCTACAACCTGTTGGTTTCCCTGGTGGAGAAAGTCGTGTACAACATGGAAGCCACCTCGGTTGAATTCATGGACCTCCTTCAAGAACCTGCAGCATGAGCTTGCGGATGCGCAACAAGCGGTCGGCGGAGTTCAACATGTCCTCGTTGACGGACATCATTTTCCTGCTGCTGATCTTTTTCCTGTTGACCTCGACCCTGGTCCAGCCCAACGCGGTCAAGCTGCTGCTGCCCAACAGCAACAGCAAGACCCAGGCGCGGCAGACCGTGGCCGTGGCCATCGATGCCCAAAACCGCTGGTATGTGGACAACGAACCGGTTTCCCGCGGCAAGATGGGCGGCATTCTGGCCAGTAAAACGGCCAACCAGGATGACCCGACGGTGGTGCTGTATGCCGACAAGCAAGTGCCCATCGACGAAGTCATCCAGGTGATGAACATCGCCAACGACCAACGCATCAAACTCATCCTGGCCACCGAACCGCCCAAATAGGTGTTCGCCGGCCCGCCGGCGAAGCGCTTGCTTCCATCTTTCCGGACACAGGGTTGAAAGCACCTCCAGACGGACTTAAATTTCCACAAACACCTCCTCCCCTTGTCTGCCGCCACCACCCAAAGCTGGGCCGAACTTGAACAGGCCAACCGCAAACGCAGCGGCGTGTTGACGGCCATCGTCTGCGCATTGCTGGTGG
>JAUIHG010000220.1 GCA_030432405.1 Bacteroidia bacterium
CGCCGAAGACCGAAGTCTTGGCCTTCCCCCCGGCGATCGTCCGCTGCGACTCGGCCCCCGTCAAAAGCTCCTCGGCGCTCGCCGCCGCGCCCGCGCCTGAACTGGCGGCCCCTAAGGCCTCCTCCAGCGAAGGCAACAGTTCGCTCGGATCGCTGGGCGCGCCATCCGAAACCGCGTCAGCTACGGCATCGCTGGGGCTATCACTGCTGCTGGCGGGACTCTGGTCCAGCAGGTCCTCGCTGTCCTCCTCCAACCATTCGTGAAAATCACGGCGTACGGTATCGGCCTGGATGCGGTGCACCAGGTGTTCGATACGCGGCTGCAGGGTCTCATCGGTCTCCTTCCCCCAGGCAGCCTCCAGGTGGGGAATCACGGCGCTGCCCAGACCGAACAAACGGTCGGCCACGTTGCGGTAGACTTCCTCGTCGGGATCGTCCAGCAAGCGGATGAGGGCATCGAGTTCGCGCTCTGAAACCAAAGGAGTGTGGGATTGAACAGGTTGAGGGAAACGTCAAGTTATCCGGGAATTCCGGTTGGGCGGAAGGCCGGAGGCATGAAATCCGTCTGCCGCCGCGCTATGCAGCGTCAGGCTTTTTTCGCCTTCCGGCGACCGCCCCGTTTGCGCGCCGGTGCTTCCTCGATGATCTTGAGCACCTCTTCCAGCGTGAGCTTGCTGGGGTCCTCAATCTCCTTGGGAATCTTGACGTTCTTTTTGCCCTGCTTGATGTAGGGGCCCCAGCGGCCGTTCAGCAACTGGATGTCCTCTTCCTCAAAGGCCTTGATGAACTTCTTGCGGTCCGCTTCCTCCTTGTCCAGGATGAGCTGCCGGGCGCGGTCCTCGTCGATGGTCATCGGATCCTCGTCCTTGGGGATGGACGCAAACTTGTCGTTGTTGCGCACATAAGGGCCGAAGCGGCCGATGCCGACCACCAGGTTGTCGCCCCGCCATTCGCCCAGGTCCCTGGGCAATACTAGCAGGTCCAGGGCTTGTTCCAATGTGATGGTGCCCAGACTGGCATCACCGACGATCTTGGCAAAACGCGGTTTTTCCTCGTCCTCCACTTCGCCGACCTGCACCATGGGTCCGTAGCGTCCCATGCGGGCGTAGACGTTCTTGCCGCTTTTGGGGTGGGTGCCCAACAGGCGTTGGCCCGTCACGCGTTCGGCCGTCTCCTTGACCTCCTCGATGTTGTCGTGGAAGGGCTTGTAGAAGGCGTCGATCATCGTGGGCCATTCGATGCCGCCGTCGGCGATCTCGTCGAACTGCTTTTCGATGCGGGCGGTAAACCCATAATCCATCACCGTCTTGAAATGCTCGGTGAGGAACTGGTTGACCAGGATGCCCATGTCCGTGGGAAAGAGCTTGGCCTTTTCGCGGCCGGTGATCTCCGTCTCGGAGCGTTCGGCCGGCTGGCCACCTGCCTCCACCAGCAAAACGCGGTAGGCGCGCTCGGTGCCCTCGCGGTCGCCTTTGATGACGTACTCCCGCTTCTGGATGGTGGAGATGGTCGGCGCGTAGGTCGAAGGCCGGCCGATGCCGAGTTCCTCGAGCTTGCGCACCAACGAGGCTTCCGTGTAACGTGCCGGGGGCTTGGAAAAGCGTTCCGTGGCCTCCATGCGGCCCAGCGGCAGATCCTGATCCACCGACAGGGGCGGTAAAAGCCCGTCCAGTTCCTCGGAGGGTTCGTCGTCCGTGTCTTCCTGGTAGACTTTCAAAAAGCCTTCAAAGGTGAGCACCTCGCCCTTGGCCACCAGCTGCTCTTCGCGGCCGGTGATGCCGATGCGCACCGTGGTACGCTCGAACTGGGCTTCGGACATCTGGCTGGCGATGGTCCGCATCCAGATCAGGCGGTAGAGCCGCTCCTCGGCATCGTCGTTGCCCGCCTGGTCCACGCTCAGGTCGGTGGGCCGGATGGCTTCGTGCGCCTCCTGGGCGCCGGAATTCTTGTTCTTGTACTGGTGCGGACGGGAATAGTCCGCGCCGTAGCGATCGGTGATCACACTCTTGGCGGTGTTGACCGCCAGGTCCGACAGGTTGACCGAGTCGGTACGCATGTAGGTGATCTTCCCGCTCTCGTAGAGCTTCTGGGCCACAGCCATGGTCCGCGACACCGAAAAGCTCAGCTTGCGGCTGGCCTCCTGCTGCAGCGTGGAAGTGGTAAAAGGCGCGGCCGGATTGCGCTTGCCGGGTTTGACCTGCACATCGGCCACGTTGTAGGCCGCACTGCCGCAGGCCGCCAGGAATTTCCGCGCGGCTTCCACATCGGGGAAACGCTTATTGCACTCGGCCTTGAATTCCCGCTCCACGCCGTTTTGGTCCGGCACGCTGAAATAGGCCAATACGCGGAAATCCGCTTTGGCATCGTGCGCATCGATTTCGGCTTCGCGCTCCACGATCAGGCGCACGGCCACGGATTGCACGCGGCCGGCGGACAGGGATGAACCCCGGCTGATTTTTCGCCAGAGGACTGGCGACAGTTCAAACCCGACCAAGCGGTCGAGGATGCGGCGGGCCTGCTGGGCGTTGACCAGGTTCAAATTGACCGTCCGGGGATTCTTGACGGCCTCCTGGATGGCGCTTTTGGTGATCTCGTGGAAAACAATCCGCTTGGTCTCGGCCGGATCAAGGCCGAGGACCTCACAGAGGTGCCAGGAAATGGCCTCTCCCTCGCGGTCTTCATCCGTCGCGAGCCAGACGGCCTCGGCTTCCTTGGCAATCTTCTTAAGCTCGGCGACGACCTTTTTCTTTTCGTCCGGCACCACATAATTGGGCTTGTAGCCGTCTTCGACGTCGATGGCGTCGTTTTTCTTGGCCAGGTCGCGGATGTGGCCCATGGAGGACTTCACGACAAAGCCCTCGCCGAGGTATTTCTCGATGGTCTTGGCCTTGGCAGGCGACTCGACAATGAGGAGGTTTTTGGCCATAAGGGAGCGTATGGGAGGCTTCTCGGTTTTGCTTGAAGGGGGGCCAAAGCTATTCCAAAACGGAACAACCGGAGCGCCTGTCCGGCGAAGACGCATGGCCCCTGCTTGCCCTATGAACGGCAAAAAGCGGGCATAGGGTTCACGGGGTGCCGGAATGAAGCGGTGCGGAAAGGGGCCGAACCGGGTTGGATTAGCCCGCTCCGCCGCTCAGTCGTGCAGGGCGGGCAGGGTCCAGCCTACGGCGGGTCGCAAGGAGCCTGCCGGCTGCCAGCGCAGCACGCGCGCGCCTGCAACAGCACCCTGTTGGGACAGACAGATCCGGTCCCGGCCCTGCATCACCGCTTCGTTGATCAATTGACCGGCTGTGCTGAACAGCCGGACCGTGCCTTCTTGTGCCTGCCCAAACAACAGGCAGGCTTCGCCGGAGGCGTTGACCCAAACGCGCGGCTGATCCAATCCGGGCGCTGGCAGGCCGGTGGGCAGCGCATTGTCCAGCAGCACCGGCAGCGAAGCCGAGCCGGTGGCGGCGCTCCAGTCCAGGTTCAGGGTGCCTGCGTAAACCAGGGTGTCCGGGCCGCTCAGGGTGATGGCACCGGCTTCCCCGGGCGCGATCGTGCCCGGCAGGTTGATGGTGATGTCCGGGCTTCCCGTCAGCGCAGCCGCGGTGATGGACACCGGCTGGTTGCCCGTGGCCACGATCCAGACGCGGTAGCTGTCGGTGCCCTGGCCGAAACGGGCCGTATCGTCGGCCACCACGGCCGTGTTGAGCACCGGCGCACTCGCCGTTCCCAGGAAACTGGATATGCGCTCGGTGAATTCCGGATGGTCGATGAAGGGGTTTCGGTTGCCCTGCACGCTGAAGATGTCTTCGTTGCGGTTCTGCTCCACCACATCCGGCGCAAAACTGGTGTGCCAGCTGCGGAAGGCATTTTCCTGAGCACTGGAGAAGAAGCTCCCCAGGTTGCCGTAGCGCGTGATGAAGTAGAGCATGGAGCGCGCCGTTTTGCCCTTCTGCGCATCGCGCGGCTCAAAAACCCCACCTCCGCGCTGGCTGCCGCCATCGCTCCAGTCGGGTGTTCCGGTGACTTCGCCGAAAGGCAGATTGCCCCGCGTGCTGTTGGCGCCGGCATCGGTGATGTAGAGGTGAAACAGGTCACTTTGCATGGGATCGGAAGAACCGAACATGGATTGCGGCCAGGTATGCTCGGTATTGACGTTGTAGCTCGATTGCGCATCGCTGCGGTTGCTATAACCGGCCACAAGGCGGCCCGTGTAGGCCGTTTCCAGGGTATTGACCGCCGCGCCGATGCCGTTGACTGCCCAGTTGTCGATGACCATATACATCTCGTCGCGGGCCGGGCTGTAGCCCAGGGCGGTATGCCCGTCGATCAGGGCCGTCAGGGCGGTTTTGAGCGCTTCCTGGCTGAGGTCCTGGGTGGGCGCATAATACGTGTCGGGGTATACGCCTCGGCCCGTCAGGTCCACGCGCAGGGGCTCCATCCGGGAACCGTCGATGGGCTCGAGGATCAGTTCGCCGTTGCGGGGCATGTTGTGCCGGGGAGCAAAGGTGAGGTCCAGGTCCGCGCTGCCGCCGGCCGGCACCACCAGGCTGGTGTCGTCGAGCATGTAGCCTTCGCCGAAGGCGCGAATCCGGTCCAAAAGCAGGTCCACCGGACCGCTGTTGGACACCGTGAGGGTCAGGGTCTGGGGGTTGTCGGTGAACACATCGCCGAAGTCGAGGCTGGCGGAAGACGTACTCAGGTCCTGGGCGCTAAGGCCGCCGGTCATCAGCACGCCTGCGGCGAAGGCCAGGGCTTGTGCCGCGCGGCGCATAGGGCTTTTGCTGCGGTTGCCCCTCGGGGCTTGGGAGGTGGAGCGTTGGAACATGGCGCAAAACTAGCACCCACGGGACGGCACTGTACTTTTACGCCATGGCCCTGAGCACCCTGACCGCGTTGGCGCCCACCGATGGGCGTTACCACAGCAAAACCCGAGAGCTGGCCCCGTACTTTTCGGAGTATGGCCTGATCCGCTACCGCCTCCGCGTGGAGGTGGAGTATTTCATGGCCCTCGTGGATTTGGGCCTCCCACAATTGGAGGGCCTGCCGGAAGACGGGCAGGACAACATCCGGGCGTTGGTGGAGGATTTCACCGAAATCGAAGCCGAGGCCATCAAGGCCATCGAAAAGACCACCAACCACGACGTCAAGGCCGTCGAGTATTGGATGAAGCAGCGTTTTGCCGATTTTGGGCTGGAGCGCTATGCGGAGTTCATCCACTTCGGCCTCACCAGCCAGGACATCAACAATACGGCCATGCCCATGGCCGTCAAGGCGGCCAGCCGCAACGTCTATCAACCGGCCGTGCGCGACCTGATTGCCCGGCTGACCGAACTGGCCGAAGACTGGGCCGATGTGCCCATGCTGGCCCGCACCCACGGCCAGCCCGCTTCCCCCACCAAACTGGGCAAGGAAATCCGGGTTTTTGTAGACCGGCTGGAAATGCAGTTTTCCGAGTATTGCGCCCTGCCGCATTCGGGCAAATTCGGCGGTGCCACGGGCAATTTCAACGCCCACCACATCGCTTACCCGCAGGTGGACTGGCCCGGCTTCACCTTGGTAACACGCGCCTGACAGCCAACCTTACCGCT
>JAUIHG010000415.1 GCA_030432405.1 Bacteroidia bacterium
AGGCCGCGGTTCAGGTCCAGCAACTCACCGGTGCCGGTGACCAGCTTGAGCCCGGCCACCCAGTCCCGGGTCATGCCGTGGCGGATGACCTTGATACCGCCGGCGTTGGTGGAGATGTTGCCGCCAATCTGGCTGGAGCCCGAGGAGGCGAAGTCCACCGGGTAAAAAAGTCCCTGATCTTCGGCGAACTGCTGTAACTGTTCGGTAATCACCCCGGCGCCACAGCGCACGGTGCGATCCACCGGGTTGAAGTCATCAATCTGGTTGAGTCGGTCCAGGGCCACCACCAGCTCGCCCTTGCAGGCAACGCCACCGGCACTTAGCCCGGTGCGCCCGCCGGAAGGCACCAGGGCCAACTGGTGCTGGGCCGCCAGGCGAACCACCGCCTGCACTTCCTCGATGCTGCCCGGCAAGACCACCGCGCAGGGCGAGGGCTGGTGGAAGCGGGTCCAGTCCCTGCCGTAATGCTGCAGGCTCTCCTCGTCGGTCAGCACCCGGCCGGCGCCGCAGATGTCTTGCAGGGAATCCAGAAGGGCGGTATCCAACAGTGCAGCCAAGGGGCTTCCTCCGGTGTTTTTTACAGGGCAGATTCAGGGCGGCGTATGGTACCATACGCGCCCTTTTTCCAGCCCGGCCAACTTTTGCGGCCTTTTACCACACAGGATTCACCGGACATGACCCAAAAGTCACTGCCCAAGGACAAGATTAAATTCCTCCTCCTGGAGGGCGTTCACCCCTCTGCCGTAGAAACACTGCAGCGCGACGGTTACCACAACATCGAGGCTCACAAGAAAGCCCTGCCTCCCGAGGAGCTGAAACAGGCGATCGCCGGCGCCCACTTTGTCGGCATTCGCTCCCGCACCCAGCTCACCGAGGACGTTTTTGCCGCCGCCAAAAAACTGGTGGCCGTGGGCTGCTTCTGCATCGGCACCAACCAGGTGGACCTGGACACGGCGGCCCGGCGCGGCATCGCGGTGTTCAACGCGCCCTTTTCCAATACCCGCAGCGTGGCGGAACTGGTGATCGCCGAGGCCATCC
>JAUIHG010000017.1 GCA_030432405.1 Bacteroidia bacterium
GTGCAGCACTAAGTACCTCCAACGCTTCGGCCGGAAGGCCGATGCCTGAACAAAGGGGTCAGCTCTTCGGAGCTGGCCCCTTTTTGTTGGGCAGCATCCTGAAAAGGGATGCCTGCGCACAGTGGCGAAGCTGGGGATGTGCTGCGCGGTGGCGGAGCTTGCTCGTGCACGCGCGTGGGTGCGCGCTGCGGCTCAGCGCTGGCGGGACTTGAGGCCGTGCACCAGCAAATTGGTCAGGGTGCCGATCAGCATTTCCGGATTGGGCTGCTTGCCCGGCGCAGCGCTTTGGGACAGGACTTCAAACACCGAACCGATCATGGCCACACAAAGGACGCGGACTTCCTCATCGGTATAGGCCGTGAAGTAACCGGATTGGTGCATGTCCTCTTCCAATTGTGTGTACACCGACAGGCTGGACGGCCCTTCCATAAAGGTCTGGCGGACTGCATGGGGATTGCGCACAATCAAATCGATGTATTCTGGTTGGGAGGCCAGCAGTTCGAAATAGGACGCATAGCCCTGGCGCACAAACTCCTCCATGTCCCGCGCCGCCATTCGGCCGCGATGTGCCGCATCCGCTACCTGGGTGAAAAAGTCCTCCAGGATGGTCTGCCAAACCGCTTCCAGCGAAGGGAAATAATTGTAGAAGGTGCCCCTGGCCAGACCACTGGCCTGCACCACATCGGAGATGCTGGTGTTGTCTTTGCCTTTCTCGGCAAACACCGATACCGCTGCCGCCATGATGGCATTGCGGTTGCGGACTTTTTTTTCGGCTTGTCGGCTCATGCACGGAGGATCCGGCCGGTATCGTTGACCGGAAGGGGCGCAATATAGCTGTTATGGGCATACATACAAAATAGAATGCCAAGGTGCTTGCACATGGTCCGGTGTTCAACAACACCTTCGGCTACGCATACCCATAATTGCCAAGTTCGAGAAAATCGAACAATATGACACTCCTGTCATACTGGGGGCGTGCAGCGTATCTTAACACAATGGCCATTGACCGCATTGCCGTCATCGGAGCCGGACCTTCCGGCATCACCGCCCTTAAAAACCTGCTCGACCAGGGTCTGGATGCCCTGGCATTCGACGCCAACGACCGTGTGGGCGGCAATTGGATCTACCGGGAAGACGATTCGCACAGTTCGGTTTTTGAGACCACCCACATCATCAGCTCGCGTCAGCTGAGCGAATACGGCGATTACCCCTGGTCGGTGCACAACGATGCAGTGGCCGACTACCCCTCGCACCGGGAGTTGGCCGACTATTTCCAGGGCTATACGCGGCATTTTGGCCTGCAGGCCTTTATCCGGTTTGGCACGCGGATTCAGGAGGCTTCGCCGGTAGGCGAAAACGCCGCCGAAGGCTGGCTGCTCCGCGGCGAAGGTCCCGAGGGCCCTTTTGAGGCGCATTTCAGCCATTTGGTGGTGGCCAATGGACACCATTGGGATCCACGTTGGCCAGACTATCCCGGCACCTTCAGCGGACAATTGCTGCACAGCCATCACTATAAAAAGGCCGAGCCTTTCCGGGACAAACGCGTGTTGGTCATCGGCGGCGGCAATTCTGCCTGCGACGTGGCCGTGGAGACCAGCCGGGTCTCCGCCCGCACCGACATCAGTTGGCGCCGCGGCTACCGCATCGTGCCCAAGTTTGTTTTTGGCCAGCCCTCCGACCTGTTTGCCGCCCGCATGGCCTGGCTGCCCATCGGCCTGCGTACGCGCATGTCGGCCCTGATGCTGCGGGTACTCAATGGCCCGAACCGCCTGTATGGCTTGCAGGAACCGGATCACGCCTTCGGCGAAACCCACCCCACGGTCAACGACGAGCTCCTCTACCGCATCCGCCACGGGAAAGTGCATCCCCGGGTCGATGTGCAGCGCCTGGACGGGGATACCGTGCATTTTGCCGACGGCAGCAGGGCACCATACGATACCATCATCGCCTGCACGGGTTACCACATCCGGCATCCGTTTTTGGAGCAGGCTGGCATCAATTTCAGCACGGGTCCTGTGCGGCTGTACCACAAAATGCTGCACCCCGACTACCGCAGCCTCTACTTCATCGGGCTCTTCCAGCCCCTGGGCTGCATTTGGCCCCTGGCCGAATTGCAGGCCAAGATTATGGCGCGGGAAATTTCGGGATCCTGGAAACGTCCGGCAGATATGGCCTTGCGGTTGCAGCGGCGGCAGCCCCACTACAAGCAGCTGGACACCCCGCGGCACACCATCACGGTGGATTACCACGCCTTTACGCGTGAGCTGTTGCGGGAATTGCCGAGGGATTGGCGGAGCAGCGCCAAACGGGTACCGGATGCGCCGGAGGCGCTCAGCACTACATCCGTGGGGACCTAATCGTCGTCGTCGCTGTCGTCTCCCGAGTCGCCGTCGTCGTCATCCCCGTAATCGTCATCGCTGTCGTCATCGTCGCCATCGCTTTCGATGTCTTCGGGCTTGTTGTCGTCGTCATCGTCCAGGTCCTCATCGTCTTCGTAGCGGTTGAGGATGTTGCCTTCGTCGTCAAAGCGGATGTGGCGTTTGCCCTGATCGGTGTCGGCCATGGCCTCCCAGTAGCGGGATCCGTCGGCGGTCAGCACGCGCTCCAGCAAAAGGATGTCGAAACCCCTGCGGCGGATCACCTTGCGCAGCGTCTTTTTGGCCTTGTCCCGGGCTTCTTTGGCCAGGGAGGTTACGCGGGTTTGGTCAAATTCCCCATTGCTGGCAAAGCAGGCGCACTTGTACCAGACCTTGTCGACAAAATACACGCCGTAGCGTCCACCGCCCACACGCAGATACCCGATGACCTTGCCGTCGGGGTACTTGTCCTTGAAGGCCTTGTGCACCGCCTTGGGCACTTCATCGGAACTGGCTTCTTTTTCGTCCAGGTCGGCTACATACTGCTGGTAGCTCTCCCGATTCCGCTGCGCCTTGACGCGGGGGGTTTCACTGGATTCACGGAGGTTGGTAGACATTGGACTCGCTTCAGACGTTTAGCCGATCCGTGGAGCAGGGCGCTGATGTGCCCCACTCGACGTGGGCCTTGGGTGCCGGTATGATGAACGGATGTACGGTGAAATGCCGACGTGGTTTGAAACCTTCGAACAACAAAAAACACCGTCCGGTGGTTCGGACGGTGTCTCGTTTACCGGAGGTGGCGAAATATACCCGTTTTTTTTTAGGCACCAAGTACCGGGGCGTCCCGGACCTGTTTGACCACCTCTATCCGACGGAGTTGGGCCGGACGTCCACACCCCGGGATTGGGGCATGGACGCCGATGGCACCAATACACACGGTGTCACTGGATGACCTGAAGCGCGGCTTCGGCCGAACGGCCGTTGTGCTCCAGGCGAACCAGGTAGAAGCCTGCGGGCAGGCCCGTCAGGTCGATGTCATGGGTTAGGGTGGCACTGGCCGCCTTGCCGCTCCATTGGCCGCGGGTGCGGCCGAACGCGTCGAGCAGGGTGATGCGGTAAGTGCCGCCGTGTTCGCCGGCAGGCGCATCAAACACCACACGGGTCTGCGTTTGCGCCGGATTGGGAAACAGCTTCAGCTGCTGGGCGGCTTGGGCCAATTCATCCAACTGCTCCTCACGAGCGGTCGGAAAGCTGACGCAGGCATCCAGGTAAGCGCTGAAGGAGGACCCGGCACGGGCCTCGAAGCCGGGCTCAATGGTGATTTTATCCCCGGCGCGGAAACTCGCACGGCCGTCGGCCCGCACGATGAACTCCGTCGATGCCAGCAAGGTGAGCGTGCTCACCCCTTCGGCCTGCACCATTTCCCCGCCACGGACGGTGTTGTCCGTTGCAAGGATCTTATCGGTAATGCGCAATTCATACGCCGCAATGCTCAGCCCGTTCTCATTGAGCTTTTCGGCATTGTTGTGCGTGGCGGCCAAAGGCCAGGAGGAATTGGGTGTACCAAACGGGATGCCCGCCGTATCGGTATTCGGGTTGGACCAATGCTTGACCCGGATGCAATCGTAGCCCGCGTCTTCGCATTCGTCGTCGTACGCCATAACCGTGCGCCAGCGGTCCGGTTTGTAAACGTACCCATGGGCTTTGCCTGCAGGCAGGGTCAGCACATAGGGATCGTGCTTGCAGCCATGCAGGTGTGCAAACTCATGGGCCAGGGTCAGGTTGCTGGCAATGCAGCCGATAGCCCCCACTGCATAGGCCGTGCTGGAGGTCGACCCAATGCCGCTGGCCAATCCGCAGCCATCATCGACGTCGTTCTCCGTCACCAAGAGGCTCATGTCCACATCGTAGGTGCCGCGCAGGGTGTGAATTTCGTCCATGACCCCATCTCCCGGGGTTTCGAAATAGTTCAGTGCCGTGGCAAAGCCCACGCCAGCATTGGGATTGTAGCCCACCTTCTCCACAACGGCCAACTCAACCCGCCATGCGACTTGCGAAGCGGCATTGGTTTCGTTGAACAGAATCACTGAGGTTTCAATGCGGCCGAGCGCGTTGAGGTCCGTCAGAGCCAGGCCGGAGGTATACGCCACCAGCACCCGGGTTGCGCAGTCGTCCGGAATGGCGGCCTCAACGGCCGAAGGATCCATCCCGGGGTCCCCGTGCGGGTCGGGCCGGACCTCTCGCTCATTCATTTCGAGGTGCTGAAGGCCGGATTCGCTGTGGTCGTCCGGCAGTTGCGCCGGATCGTGGTGGCTCCACCAGTGGAGGCCGGTCTGCGCCCGGTCGGCAACAGGCTCAATGGATTCCAGCCAATATTGGTCTGCGCCGGCATCCAAAAAGGCCAGCAGGTAAGGCCCATCCTGGGCCAGGTAGAGGTCGGCCGCGGGTCGGTTTTCGCCGGCCGGCGAACGCCCTACCCAGATGCGCAGGCCGGTATTGCCGCGGAAACGCTCGTCCATTTGGAAGCTGCGCTGCCCGCCTTGGGGCATGGGCACGTACACCGTTTCCGCCTTGATGGCTTCCAGGTTGGCCGTGACGGCTTCACCGCTGAGGTAGCCGGCCGTGGTCTGGATGCGGTTCAGGTAGGGTTGCGCGTCCTGGCCGGGGGTGGCCGAACTGCGCTGGAAAAGCATGGCTTGGGCATTCAGGGCCGGCGTTGCGGCTGCCCACAGCAGCAGGAGGAACAGGGCCTGGGGCCAGCCTTTAGCTGATCTGCCCGCCCTCCCGCGTCGGGATGTTGCGGTATGGTTCATCGCGTTTGGTTTTGAGGTTTAGAACAATCGTTCCAAAACGGATGATCCAATCAGTGGCCAGCGGCGTTGCCTTCCACTTCCGCCAGACGTTCTTCCAGCTCGATGATGTAGAGGGTCAGTTCCTCCACCTTTTCCAGCAGGGTGGTTTGCATTTCGCCCACGTGGATGCCGTGCTCGGCAACGGCATCCGCGCTGGGCACACCCGGCAGGTGGCCCAATTCGGCGATGGCCTGCTTGAGCTCGGGCAGGGCAGGACGGCTGTGCTCGGGGGTGAACACGTAGTCGGGCCAATCGCCGGACATTTCCACGGTCAGCTCCTCCACAATGGCTTTGCCGTTGACCGACAGGGCATAACCGACTGCCGGGGTCTGGGTGCCGATGGTGACGTCGCCCTTGACATACATGCCGTCGGTGGGCGGGGTGTCGTGGCTGGACCCCACGCTCACGCCGCCGGTATTGGTGACGTAGAACTTGGTGGACGTACCGACCTGTACGCGTAGCGGGTTGTTGGCCAGCAGGTCGTTGTTGCGGATCAGGACTTGGTCATCCGGGAAGGATACGGTGGTGCCGATGCTGACCTTGCCGGTGCGGTAGCTGTGGGCGCTGAGGGTAGCATCGGACCAGGCCTGGTTGCCTTCGCCCGTCAGGGAAAGCCAGGAGCTTCCGTCGTAGCCTTCAAAGTCGCTGCCTGTCCAGCGGACCATGCCTTCGGCCACCGAGCCCAGGGTCGTGCCCAGTTTGACGGCGCCGTTGACATCCAGCCGCGCCTCCGGGTTTTCCAAACCGAAACCGAAACGGCCCACCGAGTCAATGACAAATACGTTCTCCCCGCGGTTCTCGTTGCGGATGGAGAATTTGCCGCCGCCCACGGGAACGCCGTTGGCCGTGGATTGCAGGATGTAGTTCTGGCCGCCCGGCATGTTGTTGTTCATGCGGATCCGTACTTGGGTGGTGGCGTCGGAGCCTTCCAGGGTCAAACCGGAACTGGCGCCCAGGCTGGCCACGGTGAAGGTGTTGCCGTTGTGGGAGAACATCTCTTCGCCATCGGCGTCATAGGCCCGGAAAAAGCCCCCATCTGCGGAAAAGTCCACTGCGGATACGCCGCCATCGCCGAGGAATTGGTAGCGGTTGTCGGTGGCGTTGAAAAACAGGCCGTAGTCCTGGTCGCCCTGGGAGCGGAACGCGTAGCGGTTGTTGCCCACCAGGTAATCCGCCGTTCCGGCGAAACGCAGGTCCCCGTCTGTGGCGATTGCCGCATGATTGGTGCTGGACCCGATGCGCGCATCACCCGCCACATCCAGACTGGCGAGGGGAACCTCGATGTTGATGCCCATGCGGCCGCGGAAATAACTGCGGCCAGCCTGGGGGTTCAGCCAAAATGCAGGCCCACTGGAGGCATCCCGAAGCTCATAGCGGTTGTCGGTGCCGCTGAAAAAGAGCCCAATGTTGGGACTCGGCACGTATTGGAAGGCGTACTCGTCAAAACCGACCTGTACGGGGCCGGCTACCTGGGCCATGGCGGCGCCACATACGGTAAGGGCTGCCAGCAGCGCGCCAAAGCGGCGCAGGAATTTGGGTTTGCGGATCATGATGCAGTGTGTATTGGGTTTGTGTAAGGATGCGCGGTCCCCGAGGGCCGCGGAACAAACATGCTCCGGCCACCCACCCGGCTGCAACACGAGATGCGGGGTTTATGCCCTGTTCAAAGGCTTAGACACCCACTCATTTCACTGAAATTCAGCGCATAACGTCACATATATAACCCCTGTTCAACCCAACCCTTTGCACGCCATTGGACACAAAAAAACCGGCCACTGGGGCCGGTTTTGCGGAATGCGCGCTTGCCGGGAGGGCCAACGCGCGTTGAACGGGGGTCTGGTGGTGCGGGCAGGAATCGAACCAGCGACACACGGATTTTCAGTCCGTTGCTCTACCAACTGAGCTACCGCACCGGGAAAATCAGCCCTTGCAGGCTGCCCGAAACCGTGGGGCTTGACCGTGGGGTTTGGTGTTCGCCGGGAGGCGAAGGCAAACCCCTTTCGGATCGGGCGCGTAAAAGTACAACAATTCGGTCTTCAGTGCCAGTCCCGAGGCCTGAAACGTGGCGCACTACGCGGCGGTACGTTATTCTTGCAAGGGATCGCACGACGGTGCCGCCTTCCGGTTGCGCGCCACCATCCGCATACACCATGTCCTCCAACCTTGCCCAGTCCCTGCTCCTGCGCTTTTCCGCGCTGGCATTTGCCGTATTGGCGGCCTTTTCGGCCGAAGGCCAGAACCGGCCCGGTACCCTGGATTCCGGCAGCGTAGCACAACAGTTTGAATACGTGATCGACGAATCGGGCCGCTACCAGGAATACAAGGTCATCAAGCGGGTCTGGATCGATGCGCTGGAGGACCACGTGGCCGACACGCTCAAGGTGCTGCGGCAGAAGATCAACGGCGATGCGCGCGAGATTTCCGACCGCGACAACCAGATCGAGTCCCTGCAGGCCGAACTGAACGGCACCAAGGAGACCCTCACCAAGACCGAATCCGAGCGGGACAGCATCCGCTTTCTCGGCATTCCCATGAGCAAGGGGGCCTACAGCAGCATGGTCTGGGGCCTGGTGGCCGTGCTCCTGCTGGTGGCCGGTTTCCTGTTCACGCGGACCCGTGCCGCCGTTGGCGAAGCCGCCGCCAACCGGAAGATGCACGACGACCTGCAGGAGGACTACGACGCCTACAAAAAGCGCGCGCTGGAGCGCGAACAGAAGCTCAAACGCGAGCTGCAGGACGAGCTGAACAAGCGCAGCTCGAGCTGAGCGCGTCGGTGCAGGTAGCGCTGCACCTTTTTGCCGCGCATTGCCGTGGCGCATCGCCATGCCCCATCCCGAAATCCACGACCTCGACGCCCTCGACCGGCACTTGGCTTCGGGCCAGCCCCTGGCCGATTGCATCCTGCAGGGCCTGGATCTGACCGGCCGCGTGGAGGCCCTGCGCGCCGCCCATGCCGAAGGGGCGGTGTTTTTGGGCTGCCGCATGACGCCGGAGGAGGCCCTAGATCTTTCCGCCCAGGGTGCGGTCCTTTTTCCCGCCCTGCCGGCCTTGCCCTACGATCCGTATCGGCCCCACCTCTACCGAGTGGAGGAATTGTTCGCCGGGTTTGACCCGGCCAACCCGGACAGCTATTGCCACACGCTGGACGCGGTGGTGTACCGGCACTGGCAGGAAACGGGCGCTGCCCAACCGGCGCGTTTGATGGAAGCCCTCGCCCGCCGCCTGCACGACCTGTCCATGAGCGACGGCATCGAAGACCTGCTGGCCGAACAGCGCAAACCGGTGGTGGCCATCATGGGCGGGCATTCCATGCGCCGCGACGATCCGGCCTATGCCACAGTCGTGGAGGCGGCCACCATGCTGGCCGAAGCCGGCTATTTGATCACCACCGGTGGTGGCCCGGGCGCCATGGAAGCCGGGCATTTGGGCGTTTGGCTGGCCGGCCGTTCGGCCGAAGACCGGAAACGCGCCTTGGCGCTGCTGGCCGAAGCGCCGCATTACAAAGACCGCCGATGGCTGGCCCAGGCCTTCGCGGTACGCGCGGCCCTGCCCCCGGTGCACGAAGTTCCCAGCCTGGGCATCCCCACTTGGCTGTACGGCCACGAACCGCCCAACCCCTTCCCCAGCCACACGGCCAAGTATTTTGCCAATTCGGTGCGGGAAGAAGGCCTGGTGACGGTGGCCGACCATGGGATTGTTTTTGCCCCGGGCAGCGCCGGCACGGTCCAGGAGATTTTCCAGGACGCCTGCCAGAACCACTATGCCAGCACCGGCTTCAACACGCCCATGGTCTTTTTGGACCGCACGTTCTGGACCGAGCACTTGCCCGTGGTGGATCTGATGCGCCGGCTGGCGAAGGACAAACCCTGGCCTTCTTTCATCGGCCTGGCCGACACCGCCGCCGAAGTGGTCGACTTCCTGCGTGCCCATCCCCCGGTCGAGAACCGCTCGGAGGCCTGGTCGTTTTGCGGATGATGCGGCCCGGCTGAAACCGCCAAGCCTGCAGTTCACCCCCCATATCCTACGGTTCACCCCGAATCCCCTGTCATCCGGCGGGTTGGCGGGACACTTTTGGCCTGTCCTTCGCCGGATAGGCCCTTCTGGCAAACACCGTTGCGGCACTGGCTTGGGACGAGAAAACATCCCCCCAGAACCCAAACCCGCCGCCATGAACCGGCTTTCTTACCTACTGCTTACCCTGCTCATTGGCTTAGGCCTTTCGGCGAAGGCCCAACAAACCGTTCGTGGAACCGTCACCGACGAACAATCCACCGCCCCCCTGCCCGGCGCCACCGTGCTGGTGGTGGGCAGCGACCCCTTGATCGGTGCCTCGACCGACATGGACGGACGCTTTGAACTGCGCAACGTGCCGATCGGCCGGGCCACCGTACAGGTGACCAGCATCGGCTACGAGCCCCAGACCATGCCCGGCGTGCTGGTCAACAGCGGCAAGGAAACCGTGCTGACCATTGCACTGTTGGAGAAGGTGGAAGCGCTGGACGAAGTGGTCATCAAAGCGGACGACGACGACCCCGGCCAGACCACCAACGACATGGCCACCGTGTCCGCCCGCCAACTGAGCGTGGACGAGGCCATGCGCTACTCCGGGACGCGGAACGATCCCGCGCGCATGGCGCAAAACTTTGCCGGTGTGGCCAGCCCCGGCGACGACCGCAACGACATCATCATCCGGGGGAATTCGCCGGCAGGCGTCCTGTGGCGCATGGAGGGCATCGACATCCCCAACCCGAGCCACTTTGGCACGCTGGGTGCTACGGGCGGTCCGGTGACCATCCTGAACACCAACAACCTCAACGATGCGGACTTTTTCACCGGGGCCTTCCCGGCCGAATACGGCAACGCCACCGCTGGTGTCTTTGATTTGAGTTTGCGGAATGGCAACGCCGCCACCCACGAATTTCTGGGCCAGATTGGATTCAACGGTTTCGAGCTGGGTGCTGAAGGCCCGATGGGCGAAAACGGCGCTTCCTACGTGGCCAACTACCGCTATTCCACGCTCGGTGTGCTCGACGCCATCGGTCTGGAATTCGGCACCGGCGCCGCCATACCCCAATACCAGGACCTGACCTTCAAACTCAACATGCCCACCAAGAAAGCCGGCCGCTTCAGTTTGTTCGGTTTCGGTGGCCTGAGCTACATCGAGTTCCTGACCTCCGAAGGCGAAGTGGATGCCGAAGCCGTCTTTGGCGACGACGGTTTGGATCAGGTCTTCGAATCCAACGTGGGCATGGTTGGGCTGAACCACACCTTCTTCTGCAGCCCCAAGACCTATGGCCGGGCCTTCCTTGCGGTTTCCGGATTTGAATCCACTGGCGACATCGACTCCATCAGCACCGAAGATCTGGAGAGCCTTACCGACCTGACCGATTTTGCCTATGGCCAGGTCCGCTACACCGCGGGCTACGAATTCAACACCAAGTTCAACGCCAAAAACAAATTGAACGCGGGCATCACCGCCGATCTGTTTGATTTGAATTTGGACCAGGCCACTCTGATTGCGGGTGCACAACGCCCCATCACCGCCTTTGACGGCAATGCCGGCTTCCTGCGCGGCTGGGCTCAGTGGCAGCATCGCTTCACCGACCGTCTGACGCTCAACAGCGGCGTGCACGGGCAGTACTTCCTGCTCAACAATACGGGCCTGGTGGAACCCCGCGCCAACATGCAGTACAAGTTTGGCCGTGGCAATGCCCTGAGCATCGGCGGTGGCCTGCACGGGCAATTGCAACCGCTGGAAACCTACTTCACCGAGAGCCGCCTGCCGGACGGCAGCACGGTACAGACCAACCGCGACCTGGACCTCTTCAAAAGCGCACAGGCCGTGGTGGGCTACGACAAACTGTTTGGCAGCCGTTTTCGCATCAAGACCGAAGCCTACTACCAGTACATCTACGACGCCGCTGTGGAGCAGCGTGCTACTTCTTTCAGCATGCTGAATGCCGGCGCCGATTTCGGCTTCCCCAACAACGACAGCCTGGTCAACGAAGGCACCGGCCGCAACATCGGCCTCGAAGTGACCATGGAGCGCTACCTCAACAAGGGCTGGTACCTGTTGGGCACCGTCTCCCTCTACGATTCGCGCTACACGGCCTCCGACGGTGTGGAACGCAACACCGCCTTCAACGGCCGCTACATCGCTAACCTGCTCGGCGGTAAGGAATTCCGCATCAAGGGCAAACACCTGGTTGGCTTTGACACCAAAATCACCTATGGTGGTGGCCGCCGCTATACCCCCATCGACCTGGATGCCAGCCGCGCTGCCGGTTTTGAAATCCGAAATGAAGACCTGGCCTACAGCCAACAGTTTGACCTCTACTTCCGCATGGACTTCAAGGTCAGCTATACCCTGGAGGGCAAACGCGCCACGCAAAAGATCTCCGTCGATTTGCAAAACGTCACGGGGCAGGAGAACGTCTTCAGCCAATCGTTCAACCAAAACACCGGGGGCCTGAACACCCGCTACCAACTGGGCTTCTTCCCGGACATCCAGTACCGGGTGTTGTTCTGAACCGGAGCCCGTGTTCGGGTGCCCTTCGGTCGAAGGCCGGGCCAGTACACAAATGCCACGGTCCAGCCTTCGCGCGGAGCGCATCCGGCATTTCCACCCCTACCTTTAAAGCATGTGTCCTGACCGCATCCGCCGCTACCTGGGCTTCAACGACCGGCTGTTTACGGCCCTGGGGATTCCCATCATGGGCATGCTGATCCCGTTGATCTTCGGTGGCCGCGAATTCAGCGATGGGACGGTGTATTGGGTAGACGCTGCCTTCTCTACCGCCTATGCCGGTTTGTATTGGGTGGTGGCCCGGGAACTCATGATCCGCCTGCACCGGCGTTTTCCCGAGCCCGAACAACTGCGGTACCGCATCGTTTGGCTTGCGGTGTTTTTTGTGCCGTTCATTTTGGCGGTTTGCGGACTGAGCTACTGGTTGATTCCATCTTCCGTGGAAAACGGCCAGCCCATTTACCAAACCGTTTTGATGAGTGCGCTGCTCACCGCACTGATTGCCACCATCTATGAATCCATTTACCTCTTGAGCCGGCTTCGGGACATCCAGGTGGAGCGCGAACAACTCCTCCGTGAAAAAATCCAGACCGAGTTGGAGGCCCTGCGCAACCAGGTCAACCCGCATTTTCTGTTCAACAGCCTCAATGCCCTGGCCGACCTCATCCACGAAGACGCCCACCGGGCCGAGCAGTACGTGCAGGAGCTCAGCAAGGTCTACCGCTACGTGCTCGAAATACAGCAACGCGAATTGATCCGGCTGCACGAGGAACTGGCCTTTCTGGACAGCTTTCTTTTCCTTTTGCGGACGCGTTTTGGCGACAAGCTCCAGGTGGAATTCGACATTCCTGAAGGCCTGAAAAGCCGCTGGATTGTTCCGCTGTCCTTGCAATTGCTGTTTGAAAATGCCATCAAACACAACGTGGTCTCCGCCGCGCGTCCCCTGAAGGTGCGCGTGCGCGCCGAAGGCTACGATCTGGTAGTCTCCAACAACCTGCAGGTCAAACCCCATCCGGAAGCCTCCACCGGCAAGGGCCTGGACAACCTCCGCAACCGCTACCGCCTGCTCGGCGAACGCGTGGTGGAAGCCGTTTCCTCGGCCACCGAATTCCGAGTGACCGTCCCGACCCTGGCCGCCGAAATCCCGGAAGTCTGACGGCTTTTGATTTCCTGATCCCGTTACTGACCGCCTGTTCCAAAACGCCCCCCTGATGCGCGCCCTGATCATCGAAGACGAGCTGCCTGCGGCCAACCGCCTGCAACGCATGGTGGGGGAACTGGATCCGAACATCCACGTTTTGGAGGTGCTGGACAGCATCGAAAGCAGCGTGGCCTGGTTGCGCAAACATCCGGCCCCCGACCTGCTGCTGTGCGACATCCACCTGGCCGACGGGCTGAGCTTCGAAATTTTCACCAACGTGGACGTGGAGTGCCCGGTCATCTTCACGACCGCCTACGACGCCTACGCGCTGCAGGCCTTTCAGGTCAATTCGGTGGACTACCTGCTCAAACCCATAGAACCCGATGCCCTGGCCGCTGCGCTGGACAAGTACCGCAAGCACTTCGCCGGCGGGACGCCGGCAGACGGAAAAGTGCGCGTGTCTGCAAATGGAGGCGCGTCCAAAGGGGAAGCCAGCGGTGCTGCCACGCCCGACCGAGCCTGGATCCAGGCATTGCTGGACGGTTGGGGTAAGCCGCGTTACCGCGAACGCTTTTTGGTCAAGCGCGGGGAGCGCCTGGACTACATCCCTGCCGGCAAGGTGGCCTATTGCTATTCGGCCGAAGGCCTGACCCATTTGGTGGCCCAGGACGGCCAGCGGGATTTGCTGGACCGCAGCCTGGAGGAACTGGTTTCGGAATTGGATCCGGATCATTTTTTTCGTGCCAGCCGCAAGTGTATCGTAGCGCTTTCGGCCATTGCAGGCATACACAAGTATTTCTCCGGCCGCCTCAAGCTGGAGCTCAAACCATCAGCGCCCTTTGATGTGCTGGTCAGCCGGGAGCGCGTGGAGGATTTTCAGGCCTGGTTGGACCGCTGAGCATAACAGAGCCGCGGTGCCTAGTCTTGTGGTGTAGGTTTGCGGCTTTGTTGCCCTTTGCGGCTTCGATGCCCACGGGTTCTACTACCCTTAGCGGTTTGAAGCCCTACGTTTTGCCGCCCAAACGCAATGCCATGGCTCCTGCCACCCTGCTTGTCGATACGGACATTCCGCAGATCAACCTGACCACACCGTCGCTGTTGTTCCCGGCCATTTCGCTGTTGCTGTTGGCCTATACCAACCGCTTTTTGGTGATTGCCCAGCTGATCCGCAACCTGTCCGGCAGCCTGACGGCCGAAAACCGGCACACGGTGCACCGCCAAATTGAAACCCTGCGCAAACGCGTTCGCCTGATCCGCACCATGCAGATCTATGGCGTGACCAGCTTTTTGCTCTGCACCGGCTCCATGGTGCTGATCTTTTTCAACGAGCCCCGCGCCGGAAGCTGGCTGTTCGGCATTTCGATTTTCACCCTCAGCCTGTCGCTGGTGTATTCGCTCTGGGAGATTTCCATTTCCACCCGCGCCCTGGGCGTGTTGCTCGACGATCTCGGCGAGCGCGAGCGGCGCTTGGAGGAGAAGGAGTAGGCATTCCCCTACACCACCGCCCTGGCGCGTTCGGGGTCCACGCTGCGCCAGACATCGAGGGAGGCTGCCCAGAGTTTCTTGCCCGCTTCGGGGTCGTAAACCTTGGGATCCATTTCCTTGCGGTTGAGCATGTGCAGGTAACGGTTGGTCTGCCCTTCGATGCTCGGGCTGGTGGCCAACCAGGTGCCGGGCATGGCCCCTTGAGCGGGCGTGCGGAAAGCCACCGTAAAAATGCCGCGCAAGATGGCCCGCAGCCATCCCGGTGCCTCGCGGACAATATTGGTGTTCACCGGACCGGGGCAAAAGGTGTGCACAGAAACGTCCACCTGGCCTTCGCGCGCCAAGCGCCGCGACAACTCCGTATTGAAGGTGTTCATCACCAGCTTGTAATAGCTGTAGTAATTGATGGCCTTGTTGACGCCGTATTCCCGGTACTTGCCGAACAAATCGAAATCAATGGCCGAAGCGCTTTGGTGCGAATCGGATGAGGTGTAGATCATGCGTGGCACGGGACCGTCGCCACGGTTGCCCGCAGCGGCATTGTTCGGGATCACGCCATCGCCGAGCAGGCGGTTGGCGGTGATGAACTTGCTCAGGTAGTTCACCAGGAAAATCTCGTCCAGGCCGGAAGCGGTTCGCCGGGCCCCCGGCGCGGCCATGCCCGCATTGAACAGGGCCACATCCAGGCGCACCCCATCGTCGCGCAGGCCGTCGCAAAAGGCGTGGATGGCGTCGATGTCGGCCAGGTCGAGCTTGCGGATCTCCACACGTTCCGAGCCGCTGGCGGCCTTGACCTCTTCCATGGCTTCTGGAATGCGGCTCCGGCAGGCCATGATAACGTGCGCTCCGCGCGAAGCCAGGTCCTTGGCCAGGCCCAACCCGACGCCCGAGCTCGCGCCCGTGATGAGCACGGTCTTGCCGTCGGCGCGCAGGGCATCGGTATAATCGTCCGCCAGATCCTGCTTGCGGAAGAGGTCTTTCACGCCAGCCAGGGCGGCGGATACGGGGTTGTCAAAACGTCCTTTTTCGGCCATGCTGCGCCCGAAGATAGGCGGTGCTGGGTAGCCCAAGTATCTTCGACCCACGATGTTTTTGCTGTCCGACACCCCCGTCATTCCCAACGCCTGGATGGCCGCCATCATCCTGGTGCTGGCCTTCCTTGCAGCGCAGATCCTGCACCGCATCCTCACGCGCGGGGTGGATCGTGCCAGCCGCCTGATCAAGGTGGACCCCGCGCGCTACCGGTTCTTTTTGCATTTGATTTCGGCCTCCATCTACCTCATGGCCGTGATCCTTGTTTTTTATTTGACGCCTTCGCTGCGTGCTCTTTCTGTTACGCTTTTTGCCGGCGCAGGCATCCTTGCGGCCACCATCGGCTTTGCCAGCCAGGCGGCTTTTTCCAACATCATCGGGGGCGTTTTCATTGTCATTTTCAAACCTTTCCGGGTGGGCGACTACGTCAACATCGGCCCGCACAAAGGCTATGTGCGCGACATCAACCTGCGCCACACCGTCCTGCACACGTTCCAGAATACCGACATCATCATCCCGAACAGCACCGTCAGTTCGGACACCGTCGTCAATTTTGCGCATTACGAGGATGCCATCTGCCGCCACGTGGAGGTGACGGTCTCCTACGAATCGGATTTGGACAAAGCGCTGGACATCCTGCAGCGCTGCTGCGCTGAACACCGCCTGTGCATTGACCGCCGGACCGAGGAAGAAATCGCCTCCGGCGAACCCAAAGTCGACGTGCAGGCCATTGCCTTCGAGGATTCCGGCATCCGCATCAAGGCCTGGGCCTGGACCAATACCTTGGAGGATTCCTGGGTCTTGGGCTTTGAAACCGTGCGCAGCATTGCCAAGGGCTTCCGCGAGGCCGGCATCGAGATCCCCTACCCACACCGTACGGTGCAGCTCAAGGGCGGCAGCCTTCCGGGATTGGGTGGAGGCGGTGGCGGCATCGGTTTTCGGCCGGGGCCGAAATAACCGCCTCCGGTAAGCCGCTCAAAAGGCCTTATTGCAGCTCCACCCGCAGCTCGTCCACGCGGATGTGCTTTAAAGTGGCCGTAGCGCGGAAGCGTACCGTGCCTTGCGGCGGCGCGGTCTCCCAGCGCGTCTGGATCCAGCCGTCCCACACGTCGGTGGAGTTTTTGGCGGTCAACAAAACCGAATCCAATACCGTGCCTTGCGCGTCCAAAAAGGCGACTCCGAGGTCCGGTGTGGAGGCAATCCGCGGGTCGGCCCAAAACCATGCGGTGACCGACACGGGACGCGGCTGGCCCAGGCTATCGGTGGGCAGGTCCAGGGGCACATTGGCCAGGGGCCAGGGACCGTGGGCACGGTAGGCGGCCGCACCAAACAGCCCGGGTAGGGATGTATCGGTTTTCGCGCTGCCGCGTGCTTGGCGCAACCACAGCGGATCGCTGGAAGTAGGCTCCGCCTCAAAATCCTCGTGGTAGAGCAGGCCGAGATCGTTGGGCAGGGCTTCGGCCAGCGGCTCGGTGGATTCGCCGAAGGCGGAAACGGGAAGGGAAAGCAGCGTGAAATCGTCTTCGTGCCAAAGCGTATCGGCCATGCCGATCAATTCGATTTCCCGGGGTTCATATTCCCCAGATTCGGCCAGCAGCAGTACCGGTTTTTGGTCAAAACGGTCCAAAACACCCGGCAGCGGACCATAGCGGCTGACCAAACTGGCCGAGGCCAGGGTCTGGCTCAGCGAAGTGCGGCTCATCATCACGTTGATCAGCGGCAGGCCGGTTTCGGCCGAGGCCAACATGCCCCAGGCCATGGGCCGCGCGCCGCGCTCCACGTAGATTTTTTCCGAGCCGTTGTGGTAAAAGGGTAGGCTGAGGATGGCTTGAAAACCGTCGGGAGACGCCCCGGCCGCTTCCAGCGCGGGTAGGAAGCGCGGGTTTTGGAACAGGTTGACGTCAAAGCCGCCGCGCCGCGCATTGCGCACTTGGGCGTAGGCTTCCAGGGTCCAGATGCCCAGGAGCATGGCCAGCAGCCCGGTCGCCGCCACCCGACCGCCCGGCATTTTACCCGCACGCCAAATCCGGTGTAAAAAGACCGCCGTGGCCGTGGTCCATACGGCATGAAACGCCCAGGCCATCCGGCCCGGCGAACGGAATTGCTTCAAAGGTGGAATCAAACCGAGAAGATCCTCCAACCCCCAACGGAAAGGCAGCGCCATCGAAAAAATCAACACAAGCGCTGCGGCGGGCATCCAGACGCCCAGGTCGCCGGGCAGGGCCATGCGCCAGGGGGCTGTTCGGCCTGAGGGTTGGTGGTGGGCGGTCTGCCTGTTGGTTCGCTTTGGGGGTGCGGACGCCGCGTTTTGGGGTGGTGCTTCGCCGGAGGCGGCAGCGCGTTTTTGACGGCGCGTGCGGACCAGGCGGAAGATCATGCGCAGCCCCAGCCCGATGAGCAGCAGCAGGCCGGGAAAACCGACATAGGCCCAGCCTTCGGGTTCGGTGCGGGCCAGGCGGATGAAGTAGGCCCAGACTTCGCGGAAGGGACTGGAAACCGGTAGGAAAACGCTTTCAAACTGCGCCCGGTAGCGGGTGAAACCCCAGGGCGCCGCGGTGCGGTCGGCAATCGGGTCGGTGAAGGCAATGGTGGCGTATACGGCCACAAAACCGATGCCCGCCGCGGTCAGGGCACGCAGAGCCAGGGCGTAGTCGTGGCGTCGGCCGAGGGCCAGGACCAGCGCGTAGGCCCCCAGCAACAGCACCGCGATCAGCAGGTAATACAAATGGATGAAGCCCACAGCGACAATGGCCAGGGCCAGCACTGGCACGGCCCACCATCCGCGCACCTGCCGTGCCGAAGCACCGCCCGCCGGCGTTTGCAAGCGCAGGGCCAGCCACCAAATCAGTGGGACCACCCAGGCATAGGCCAGCGCGTAGTGGCCGTGCCAGCGGTGAAGTTGCGGGCTGAGGAAAGCCGCCACCAACGCTGTCCATATGGCCAGGCCCTGGGGGACGCGGTAATGGCGGTGGAGCTTGAAATGCAGCATGGCGGCCGGCACCAGGCTGAGCAGCATCAGGATATTGAGCCAACCGACCATGCGCCCGTCCACCGGAAGGCCGATCCGTTCCAGAAAACGCAACACAAACAGCACCGTGGGCTGGGCATCGGTGTAGGTAAGGTGTTCGCCGAAGGGGTAATTCATCCCCGTGAAACGCCAACCGCTGTCGTGCGCCATCGCCCAAATGGGCGTGAAGTAGTTTTTCAGGCCGTCGCCGAAGGTGGAAAACAAGCGGGCGTCGGGCCGGAACAGGATCTCCCCGAAAATGAGCGCCAGGAGCCCAAAAGCGATGGCGCCGACCAGCCAGGTGGCGGCGGAATCGGATATGCGCCCGCGCGAAGACGGGCGGGAAGGTGAAACTGGACGGCGCACAGCCGGTAAAGGTAAGCGGCTGGGGTCTTGATGGGGTGAGCGCTTAAGGCTTCAAAAGGGTGTCTCGACGGCGCCGGCCGTCCTCATTCTCCAACTCCAGTACGAGCACACCACTAGGCCAATCGGCCGTTGCGAGCTGCACAATGCCCGGACCGGATACTGTATGCCGGAAGAGGCTTCGCCCGTGGGCGTCCAAGACACGCAGCTGTAAGGTTCCGGGTGGACACTCCACACGCAGCATGGATTGAACCGGCACCGGTCCAAAAGACCAATCCAGGGTAGCAAAGGCACTGGCACTAATGCCCGACACAGTCGGCGCACAACTGGTATCTGAACAGCCAAAGGCATCCGTGGCCACCAGGTAGGCGTCTAAGCCACCAGAGCTGTTGTCTTCGCTAACGCCAAGCAGCACAAGTCCGCCATTGGCCGATGAAACCGCATGGTGGATGTCTTCTACGAACGATCCATTCGGTACGGTGTTCGAGGGGTTGAAAAACCAGGCATCCAGGCTGTCGCCATTGCGTGCAGTTTTGACCATCCAGAGTTCAAAGGTGATCCCCAGGGTGGTGCTGAAGGAAGCCGAATTGCCTGCAGCAAGGATGTAATCGTCGTGCACGGTAAGCCCTCGAAAAGTTTGGCCACGTACGGCCTTCCCATAACGGCTGCCCCATAGGATGGTGCCGGAGGAATCTGCTTCGAACAACCAGGCATTGCTGTATAGAATGCTGGGATCATGAAGTTGACCGCCCCCAATAAGATTGCCGTTGGCCTGAACGTTTAGCTGGCACACCCGATGACCCGGACCTTGAGCCGTCAAGGCCTTTTGCCAATGAAGCTCCAAGGTGCTGCTGGTTTTTATCAGGTAGGGGATGGCATCGCTGCTCCCGTCTTCCCCTTCAGTATAGCTCCAATACAGGGTCCCGTCTTGCTGTTCGACGACATGTTCAAGCTCGTTTTCCTTTGCCACGTCTCCGACGAAAGCCTGACACAACAGAACACCAAAACGGTCAAAGCGTGCTAGGATGCCCTGGGTTGCTGCAGGATTGGCATCGTTGTAGCCCCAACCCCCAATCAACACATCGCCGTTGATGGCACTTTCGGCGCAACCGATCCATTGATTGTCGAAGAATTGGTGCAAATCGCGGGTCCAAATCGTATCGCCGAAGGCGTTGTAAGAAACCAGCATCCATCCATTGTTCATAGCGCCCAATTCATCACCAAACTCCACCAGCGCCAGATAGCCGTCCACGTTGCGCATCAAGGCACTTGGGAAGATCTGTCGATCGGCCTGCGCGAAACTGGTGTGCCAAAGCGTATTGCCCGTAGCATCTACGCGGCTCAAAACGCAATTGGAGCTCGGCCCACCGCTGCCAAAATCATAGGCGGCAGCCAGGGCTGTCACTTGGCTATCGACATCCACCACTGCGTCCGTAAAGTAGCTGGTGGATTCGTCGAGGTAATAGGTTTTATTGATATACTGGGCTTGCAATGCGGTGGTGCCAACAAGCAGGAGTACAAGCGCTAGCAAGGGTAAAGCGCATCGGGTGGCGATAGTAACCATGGAAAAATTTTCGAGCTGCCTTTGGAATGCAAACACGGCAAATCGGGCAGCTATCTCAATATAACCTTACCTGCATGTCTTGTTTGGCATAGGATGGGAAGAGCGGGGAAGGCAATGAGCAAGCGGAGCCATTGGGCTACAATGCGTTTGAGCACCAGGCGGTACACACCGGTATGCGGTCCAAAGCAGCCGATCATGCATTCAACCACACCTTCAAAAAATTCCCGCCTTCCGTCAGCAGGATGCGCGGATGCATCCGCGAAAACACAATGCCGGGCTTGAGCGTGGCGGGGACCGGCCGCACGTTGAGCCCAAAGCGGCGAAAAGCCCCGTGCAGGAACTCCAGGTCAAAGAGGTAGCGGTCGATGGTTGTGGCCAGGAAGGCCTCGCGGCCACGCCGGTTGAAGCCCTTCAGGCCGCATTGCGTATCGGCAATCGGCAGGCGCAAAAGCACTTTGACCATACCGCGTAAGGCGCGCGAAATCTGCCGCCGCAGGAAGGGCACGCCTTCGTAATAGTGGTGGTCCTTGACCCCGGCCGCCACATCGACACCCGCCTCCAGGGCCCGATAGACCGCCAGCAGGCTGGCCTCGGTGTAGGGAAAATCGATGTCCGTGTAGATGATGCGTTCGGCCGTGGCCGCCTGCACGCCCCGCCGCAGGGTATACCCCTTGCCGCGGTTTTGCGCGTTTTCCATCCATCGGAAGCGGGGAATGGCCGCCGCCAGCATCTGCCAGTCGGCCGGCTCCACCCCGCGCGTACTCCCGTCGTTGACCACCGTCAGGCCTGGCGGCGAAGGCAACGCCGCCTCAATGGTGCGGTAGGCCTCCAGCACGCGCTCCGCCCAGCCCTCCTGCGGGTTGTAGCAGGGCAGCACCAGATCCAAAATCGGCGGATCCGTTTGTGGCCTATGTTCGCCTTCCGGCGAAGGCGCATCCGTAAAAGGGGCAGCGGGCGTCAAGGCCCGGCAAAAATAGGGGGATACTGGTCAGCCGCGGATATGGTGCGCACTCATCGTTGCAGCATCACGCGCCGTAAACCCAAGGGTGCGCCTTCGCGCGAACGCGCCACCACCCAATATGGGCCGGGTGGCAGGTGTTGAAGGTCCAGTTGGGTGGGTTCTGATTCTAGGATGTATCTGTAGACTTCCCTTCCCAAGCCATCATAAACGGCTATTCGTGCTTGGATTGGCAATTCCGTCAACCAAAAAACTCCGGTGCTAACCGTTGGGTGGACGGACCAAAGCGGTTCTATGGCACTCAGTCCAATGAACGAGGTGGTGTCCACCGGTGGACTGAGGCTGTCGCAGTCACTTCCGACAAGGGGACCCAGATCATAGTTGGGAAACTCCGGAAGGGACCACGTTCGATTGATCGTATCGGGAAGAAAAACGCTTACAGTATCCATCTGTGCGCCTACAGGTAAGTCAGGTGTGATGGTACCGAGGTGATGTGTTAGGTTTTGAAAGCGGTTGGGAAGTATGGCAAGTCTGTTATACATAAATGGCATATGAATACGGTTATCCTGGCCTAGCTCCAGCTGACCAATAGAATTGGGCAGTGTCGTAATGCCAGAGTCCAAAGAAAACACCAGTTCAGCCTGTAACTGGTTGTCGGGCCAAGTCAATGCGTAAACATGACTGTTTGTAACGCTTGTAGTGTATGCTGTTTCAGAAGCGGCATCAAACGCCATCCCGTAAAAGACATCATTCGGCTGCAGTTCACGGATGGAGTCGATCAAAGTGGCCATGCCGGTGCATCGATCAAACGAAAAAACACCTACCCAACTTCTGCCATCGTCGGCAGATGCAAGGCCAAGCAGACTGCCATCCTTCGAGGCCGTTAACTCTCCGGCAAACAAGCTTCCCCTTCCAGGATCAGAGACTATGGTTTCTTGAATGCCCTCCGGCGTCAATAAACTGGCTAAAAAGGCGTTGGTGTATGCGCCGCTGGAGAGCCGCCTGCGCGAGATCACCCACCAATCGCGTCCGTTTCCATGGCGTACCGCTGTCATCATCTCGCCAATCCTATGCGGAGACACTTCACGCAGTTTATACGCTGGCTCAATACCGCCCAAGCCGCCATCAAGGCTTCGATCAATACGCGAAAGCGTTAGACGTTGCGAGTTTTCCCCATGGAGCAACATGGCATAATAGCGATCCATGCTGTCGCCAGGCCAAGGGAGAAATTGAACACCAGTGGTTATCGTTGAACCCCCATCAGGAGTACTCCGCTGGCCAAGGCTATCGCTGTTCAAAAGGTTGCCGTGATTGGCATTCCAAACGCGTTGGGTATTGCTGTAATACAGCAAATTGCCGCTTTTATCCGAGATGCTGTTGGCGCCTTCTTCTGCAATGAAGCTGTCCAACCTTGGATGCATCACCAACGTCTCCCCAACAAACTCCATGTGGTAGCCCATGCCAAAGATCCAGTGGGCAGAATGGCCTTGGCCGCTTGCTGAGAAACAATAACCCAGAAGCAAAGCGAATCCGAGGATGGTGCGCAACCATCCAGTTGCACCTGCTTTCCTCCAAACGCATGCTGCTTTGCAGCTGATATCGCGTGCGGGCCGTTTCATTCATCGGGTAAGCAATACCCGTCGTAATCCCAAATGAGCGCCTTCGCGCGAACGCGCGACCAGCCAGTATGGGCCAGGCGGCAAGTGCTGGAGGTCCAGTTGGGTAGCTTCTGTTGGCACGGTCTGCCACTGGACTCTACGGCCCAGGCCATCGAATACGGCAACCTGAGCATCTACGGGCAACTCCATCAAGTTATAGAGCCCTCGTCCGATCGTGGGGTGCACCGACCATTCCGGTGCAGCAGGTTGGGTCCCAATAAAGGATGTCGTGTCCACCGGTGGACTGAGGCTATCGCATGCGCTGCCAATGAGCGGTCCCAAGTCGTAGTTGGGAAACTGAGGAAGTGATATGGTGCTGTTGGGTGTGTCTGGAAGCGGAACCGCAAACGTGTCGTACGCAAGGTTGTAAGGCAAAGCGGGATTGATTGCGCCTAGAAAAAGACCATAAATCGAATCGACATCGGTTAATCCTTGTATTCCCATGGTTGCATAGACACGATTATCAGGCCCCAATTCCAAAGCTCCCATTTGATTTCCAATTGAAAAACCACCAGTATGTACTCTAAACATCAGATTGGGAACCAAGGTGTCTTCCAAGATTCTTAACTCATACAAAGAGTGCGTAAGCACTGTTGAGGCGTAAAGCTTGGTAGCGGCTGCATTAAAGGATATACCATAGTATTTGTCGCCATTGTTCAACCGAGAGACTGAATCCAATAGTACTAATGTTCCATAACACCGATCAAAGCTGTAGTATCCAATCCAAGGGGATCCCAATCCAGTATACCCAGCATATGCCATACGTTCGCCATCCGGTGAAAAGACCAACTCTCCCGGTGGGGAGGCAACCTCTAAATGTGGAGATTCAATAATGGTGTCTATCCCACTTGGTGTAAGTAGAAAAGCAAGAAAGCCACGTGTGTTAAAACCAATTGCACGCCTACCAACTATCCACCAATCTCTACCGTTGCCATGCCGTACCGCAGCAATTTGCTCCCCTAAAGAAACGGGTGATTCAAAGAAATTTTTCTTGCTGGGCATAATACCACCCAATCCGCTATCGAGGCTACGATCAATCTTTGAAATGCGAAGCTTAAGGCCCGAATTATCAATAATGAAGAGGGCATAAAAGCGCTCAATGGAATCTCCTGGCCAAGGAACAAAAAGCGATCCATTTGTGATGGTACTTCCAAAGTCTGGACTCACCAATGTGGTTAACCCTTCGCTGTTCAGCAAAGGCTCGTGCGCCGCATTCCAGACCAATTCTGCATTGGTGTAAAACAGGAGATTGCCATCAGAGTCCGAGACTGTAGAAGGACCTTCTTGAGCGTTGAAGCCATCAATCCTTGGCCGCATGGTTGGGACTCCTCCCACAAACTCCATGTGGTACCCATGCCCAAAAATCCAATGGGCCTTATAGCCTTGGGCAGAAACAGCGCTGAATGACCAGGCAATCGTGGAGATCAACGCAACAACGAATCGCTGCGTCAAAGTATCATTGACACGAGCCCACATATTTAGTAAGGTACGGCATAATTATTCCTTATCTCACTCAGCCAAGGGCTCCTGCATATAGAATCCAGCACCTCTGCAGATGCAGCTCCTGCTTAAGGTCCATTGATTTGCCCTTTATCTAATTTGTAGTACGATGCGTTCAACAATACAAGATTTGGAAACCCAACTCACCGCCCACTTTGATCAACTTGACGTGGAAATTGAGCAATACCCCTCGGACGCGGCCTTATGGGAGGAGCTGCCCGGCACCAAAAACTGTGGAGGCGTCCTTGTCCAACACCTTGTTGGGAACCTCCAGCATTTCATCGGGCATGTCCTGGGCCATAGCGGCTACCGCCGCGAACGTGCCCAAGAGTTTCTGGTTAACCAACAGCGGACGCGAGCCGACCTGAAAAAGGCGGTTCAAGAAGCCCGATCTGTTGTCCTTGAAACGCTGCGCCAACTCGATGACGCCGACTTAAACCGGGCATATCCTCCCGGGCATTTCGGGGATTACGAGGACCGGATCGCCTGGGTGCTGTTCCGCTTGCTTTCGCATTTGGCCTACCACATCGGCCAGATCAATTACCACCGCCGGTACGTCGGTCAAATGGAAACACAAGAGTAAGGCAGGTTAGTCCATGCGGGAGCGTAGAAACAAAAAGCCGACCTGCATCTGCAGATCGGCCTTTTGCAAAAGGCAATCGAAGCGCCGATGAGCCTCTGAGGAGTTTTCGGCGGTGAGGGCAAGGCGCAGTGCCGAGGAGGACCGGGAGCGTACTGAAGTACGTGACCGGTTCGACGAGGTGCTGCAACACAAAGCCGACCCAGGCATTAGAGTCGATCCGGCGTTTCCTGGCTAGGCGCAGGTTCGGGAGTGCCGGGAGCATACTCCAGTACGTGACCCCATACGATCCGGACCTGCAACAAAAAGCCGACCTGCTTCTGCAGATCGGCCTTTTGCAAAATTCAATCGAAGCGCCGATGAGCCTCTGAGGAGTTTTCGGCGGTGAGGGCAAGGCGCGGTGCTGCTGAGAGAGGGGAGCGTACACCAGTACGTGACCCGATTGAAGCAGTGCCGCAACACAGCCATCGCCGTCGAAAAACCTCAGAGGTTGAAGGAGCGGTGGTTGTCGGTGATGTCAGAAGATTCCTTCAGCGACTCGAGCAAGTTCGACACCCCCAACCGGTTCTTCTCACGCCCGGCGATGCGGTTGCGCACCGGGGCGTAGTCGGGCAGTTCGTCGGCCTGGGTGATGTTGGTCGGCTTGACCACATACACACCCTGCTTGCCGGCGATGGGCTCGGAGGTTTCGTTCATGTCCAGGCCAAAGAGCACACCCAGCACGTCGGGTTCGGCACCCAGCTTGGGAATGAAGTTCTGGCCGAAGGTGGCACCCTGGGCGTTGTTGACGGTCACGCCGAGGTTGTCGGCAGCAGCACTCAGGTCGCCGCCGGCCGAGGCCAGGGCCTCTTGCGCCTTGGCTTCCAGCTGTTCGGCCTTCTTCTCGTTGATCAGTGCGGATTCCACTTGCGTGCGCACCTTCTCAAGGGTCGGTTCGCCCGGCTGGGTCTGTTCGATGACACGGGCCACAATGTGCTTGTTGGGCAGGCTGAACAGGCGGATGGCGCCTTCTTCGGTGTCTTCGTTCAAGGCCCAGTCGATCACCGCACGGCTCAGGGGCAGGTTGGGGATGGCGTACTGGTTCTCGCGGAAGGTGCCGGAGATGCGCTTCTGGTAGCCGCCTTCGGCCACGCCGTTGTCAAACTGCTCTTCGTTGTTGTCGAAGCCGTAGGTCTCGTAGAAGGTTTCGGCCTTGGCGTAGGCGACATCGTCGGTCTCGCGCGAGGGGCGGATGTTGAGGGCAAGCACACCGTGCTTGATGTGCACCTGTTCGTTGCGCTTTTCGAGCACCTCCATGATGTGGTAGCCGATCGGGGAGGCCACAACCTGCGGGTCGTTCAGCTCGGCGTCGCGGTAGATGTACTGGCGCAGCACCGGGAAGAAGCCGGTGTTGGGGTTGATCCAGTCCAGGTCGCCGCCGTTCTGGGCATTGCTTTCGTCTTCAGAGTGGCGGGCGGCCAGCTCTTCGAAGGTGGCTTCGCCGGCCTTCAGGACGGCAAAAATCGAATCAATGGTGGGGCGCTTGGCCACCGAATCCCCGGGCTCATTGAAGCGCAGGAAGATGTGGCGCAGGTGGGTGGAGTCCGGGTAGGTGGCGCGGCGCAGGACCTTGGCCACCTTGTAGGCACCGCCTTCGCGGTACAGGTCGGTGAAGCTGTCCACCGGCGTGTTGAAGACGGTTTCGGCCTGGGCCGAATCCACCATCAGCTGGTTGAGGTTTTCCCGGGTCAACCAGGCACCGGTATAGGCGTACTGGTCCTGGCTGCGGGAGGTCAGGAAGATGGAGTCCGATTCGGCGCGCTGCCATTGCTGGGTGTATTCGCGGACCTTTTGGCGGATCTCGGCGGAGTCGCCGGAGGTGGGCACCACATCAAAGGCCACATAGGCGATGTTGCCCGTGCGCTCCTGCTTGGTGAAGGTGGGCAGCATCTTCTTGTACTTGGCCTGCACCTCGGCTTCGGTGAAGGAAACCGCATCGTCTTCGATGTCCCGGTAGGGCAGCATGATGTAGTCCAGGTCCAGGCGCGTATTCTGCATCTGGTAATCCCGGCTGGCCAGCCATGCGGGGGTGTACACGCCCTTTTGCAGGATGTCCACGTACTTCTCGCCCAGGCGGCTCTCCTTGACGGCCTGCTCGCGGAGCATGAAGTCCATGTTGTACTGCATCAGGACCGGGAACTGCTCGTATTGCTGCTGGTCGCTGATGAACTGCTTGAACTGCTGCATGGCGCCCGGCTGCGACGGGTTGATGCCCATGTTGGGCATCAATTGCTGGATCTGGCGCATCATGGGATGCGGGTCGGTCCCGTAGACCATGTTGGCCCACTCGTCTTCGGTGACGGTCAGGGGTGCCTTGCCGGCATGCTGCTCAATGAGCTTGGTGTTGAGCAGTTGGTTCCAGGCCTGCTCGCGGATCTGGAATTTGGTGGCCTCATCCAGCTCGTAATTGCCCTGGACATAATCCACCATGGCTTGCTGCTGCACCAGGTATTGGTTCTGCGTGCGGCCGACCGATTCCTGGTATTCCCGGGGCTCGATTTCCTGGTCGCCGATGGCGGCGAACTCGGTGGATTGGCCACCGCGGCCCAGCGTACCCTGGCTGGACTGCGTGGAGTCCATGATCAGAAAGCCGATCAGGGCGATGCCGATGAAGACGAAGACGATCCAGATCCGTTTTTGGATTGCACCGATGACTGCCATAGCGTAAAGGATTGGGCCGCGTATGCCTTGAAAAGGGAAAACGGCCGGTAAAAAGTCCGGAATACCGAGGCCGCCAGCCGTTCGCGGAGGCGGGTTTTCGGGAAGGGCAAAGATAGGGCTTTGGGCCCCATGGCCGCAAGCCCCTTGCAAAGGGGTCTAAATGCCTAAAAACCAGGGTTTTGGAGCGCTGCATCAGGCCCCTCGGGCAGGCTCATCCTCCTCCCTGCCCACCACGACCAGCTTGATGGTCTCGATGCGCTTGTTGGAGGCAAAGAGCACCTTGAACGCAAAGCCGTCAAAGGCGATGGTTTGGCCCATCTCCGGGATCGTGCCGGTTTCGGCCACCAGGAAACCGGCCAGGGTTTCGTATTCGCCTTCAGGCAAATTAAGGCCGTAGCGCTCGTTGAGGTAGTCGATTTCCAGGCGCCCACCGAAGATGTACTCGTTGGCCGAAAGCTGCTTTTCGAGCAGGTCCTCGTCGTCGTGTTCGTCGCGGATTTCGCCAAAGAGCTCCTCCAGCACGTCTTCCATGGTCACGATGCCGGCGGTTCCGCCGAACTCGTCGACCACCTGGGCGATGCTCTTTTTCTCCCGGCGGAAGAGGTTGAGCAGGTCCTTGGCCGTCATGGTTTCGGGCACCACCGGGATGGTCATGATGATGGTGCCGATGTTGGGCGGGCGGTTGATGATGTCAAAGTGGTGGACGTAGCCCAGGATGTTGTCCAGCTCCTTGAAGTAGATGGGCAGGCGGGAAAAGCCGGTTTCCACAAAGGCCTGGCGCAGCTCGTCGATGGAATTGTTGATGCCTACGGCGACCACTTCCGGACGCGGCACCATGCATTCCCGGACCTTGACGTCCTTGAGGTAGAGCGCGTTTTCGAACAGCTCGGTGTCGATGCCCCCGTGTTCGTCGCTCTCGCGGGTGTTCTGCTCCACAAAATGCTGCAGGTCCACCTTGCTGAAGGTGGGCGGCGTCTCGACCAGGTCCAGGCGGAATCCGCGGCGCAAAATCCCGCGCGCCAGGGCCGTGGTGCCCTGCACCGGCAGCCAGAGCAGGCCGTGCACCACCCGTAGGGGAATGGCAAAAAAGCGCAACGTGGCCAGGGGGTTGATGCGGAACAGGCTCTTGGGCAAAAACTCGCCGAAGACCAGCACCACCAGGGTCGTGATGACCGTCTGGGCCAGGAGCAAAAGGAATTCGCCGGGCAGGCGAAGGCGCAACCAGGGCTCCAACAGATCGGCCATCAGGATGCCGAAAATGACCAGCGCAATGTTGTTGCCCACCAGCAGGGTGCCGATGAAATCGGAGGCGTTCTGCGTGAAGCCGGCCAGGATGCGCCCCGCGCGCGACTGCTCCTTGCCCAACTCGATGGACAGGCGGTTGGCCGAGAAAAACGCGATCTCCGTTCCGGAAAAAAATCCGGAAAAGGCCAGGGTGATGAGGATGCCGATCAATAAGGGGTCCATCGGGGGATGGGCTCAGGCGCGACCGGACGTCCGGTCCGATGCGTCGGCCTGCTGTTCTGCCTGTTGTTGGTGGTACGACTCCATATAGCGGCGGTTGCGCTTTTTGAACCAGTACATGAAGGCCGCCACACCGGCGGTGAACAGGGTGATATAAAGGTAATTGCCCCAGGTTTGGCCGTTTGCCGCACGGTAGATGCCCGTGCCCAGGGCCAGGGCGGCGGCAATCAGCCACATGATCTCGATGATGCGCAAAAAACGGGTCATGGTCGGGGCTTATTCTTCTACCTGCAGGCTGCCTTCGGGGTTGAGGATGCGGTAGCGCTCGAAGGTCTCATCGGCTTCAAAACCGGTGCCGTAGAGGATCTCGGTGGCCGTGCGGATTTTGACAAAGGCGTCCGAACGGATCTTGCGCGTCTCCGCGTCCCAGATCAGCTCTTCGGTGTCCAGCTGGTCGCCCTCGCGGTTGACCACCACCACATGCTCGCGCACGGTCACCGTCTGGGATTTGTCGTCGCGGATGGCGTAATCGGCCACCAGGGTGCTGCCCGGGTTCAGGCCCGGATCAAAGAAGGTCACTTTCAGGCCATCCGGGAATTCCGTGGTGGGGTCTTCGCCTGCCCGGCGAACCACGGTAGGCGCCTCCAACTGGAGCTGTACCACGCCGTCTTCCGAATAGACCATGGTCACCTCTTTGCCGCGTTCCACGGAAGGCTGGATCTGCTCCAGGGCCTCGTAAACCGGCTCGGCGTTGCCGGCGCAGGACGCTGCAGCCAGGATGCCGGCCGCGGCCAGAACCGGCAGCAGGAGCTGCGGAAAAAAGAAAGAACGGCGGAGCAGCATGCAGCGCAAAATTGCACAAGGCCCGACACCTGAACAGGTACCGGGCCTTGCGGGTTCAGCCGGGGGGTGTTTTCGCCGGAGGCGAACGCTGGCGGAGCCACCGTGCCCCAATCAGGCGGGGTCATGCGGAATCAGTCGGACTTCTTGCCGCGCAGGGTTGTGGTCTCCCCGATCCAGCACTTGAAGGTGTAGCTGGAACCTTCCTGGAGGTTGCGTTCGAAGAGGTAGGTCTTCGTGGGCATGTAGACGCTGTACTTGTTGATGCGGGCCTGGGCTTCGTCGGCCATGCTCGGATCTACGGCCTTGGCGCGGGCGTACTTGTCGATGGCCGGCAGGGCGGCAATCTCGCCGTCAATGCCGGGGCAAATACTGCCCGAGGAGGCGTAGAGGTCGCCGATGAGGATGTAGGGCGCGCCCCAGTCCGGGCGGGATTCGCTGGCCTGGCGGGCGTAGCGGCGGGCATCGTTGTAGCGCTTCTCGCGCTGGAAGACCCGGGCAATGGTCATGGCCAGTTCGGCCTTCTTGTCGTCCTCGTCTTCCACGGCGATGGCCTTGTCCCACATGGCCAGGGCACGGTCGCGGTTGCCGCGCTCCCAGAAAACTTCACCGGCTTCGGTGAGCAGGGTGGCATTGTCGGGCTCCAGTTCCACGATGCGCAGCACCACTTCCTTGAACACCGGCTGGCTGGTGCAGCGTTCGCCGGTGCTGTCGGCACCGGCCAACTTGATGTTGTTGTAGGCCTTCTTGAGCTGGGTCAGGTCGCTGAAGATCTCGGCGCTGTCCCGTTCCAGGCGGGCCACCAGGTTGGAGCAGGTCAGCAGGTCGCGCGGAAGGATCTCTTCGATTTTCTGCTTGGTGCCGCCCCAGGCTTCCATTTCCTTGGTGTCGCCGGCCGCTTCGGCCTTTTCCATATTGGCGTCGGCATAGCCCATCAGGCGGTCGTAGGCGGCCAGGATTTGTTCGTCGCTGAGTTTGTCCTGGTTGTACAGCAGCACGTTGTACTGGAAGAAGGGGTAGGCCAACCAGTAGCCGGCTTCCTGGCCATCCTCGTCAAAGGCGGCCTTGAAGGCGTTGTATACGGCATGGTAGCGCTTGGAGCGGTACTTGTACATGTCATAGGCCATGTAACCGAGCACCTTGCCCTTCTCGCCGTGGCATTCGATGCGCTTTCGGTAGATGGCCAGCAGCGTATCCACCAGGGCTTGCTGCATGGTGGTGTCGGCCTTGGCGGCGTCGGCCAGCTCCTGATACATCTTCACGCCGTTGGTGAAGGTGTTTTTGCTCAAGCCCGGGGCATTGGTGAAAATGTAACGCCAGTGCTTGATGGCGTCGGTGTAGTTGTCCTGCTTGTAGAATTCGCGGTACAGGGAATACTCCTGCTTGGCCATGGTTTCATCCGGGCCGTATTTGGAACAGGGATCGTCCTGGAGGACCGTTTCGGTTTCGGGGCCATCCGCTGCGGGCTGGCCGGAAGCCGGCGCCGCGTGCAGGGCTCCCACGGTCAGGAACAGCCCGCTGGCCAGGCTGAGACCGTACAGGAAGTTGCGCGAGGTCGTCATGATGGGAGGGTTTCGGGGGTTTGGTGGTTCGTTTGGTTTCGTTTCCGGGGCGGATGGCCGCTGGAGCAAGCGCGTGAAGCCATTGAGGCCTCCGCTCAGTTGATTTTCGATTTCAGGAACCAGAAGCTGTCCGAAAGGGAGAAGCCCAGGGTGCCCCGGAAAAAGGACTCGGAAAAGAACAGGTCGTTGGAACGCTGTCCGTATTCGAGGGAGAGGTGAATCTTGGAGCTGCGCTGTGGCGCGAATCCGCTGCTCACCGGCAAACCAACTCCAAAGGTCATGCCAAATTCTGTAAGTGGTTGATTTTCAAAGGCCAGATACCCTTGACCATAGCGGAAACCAAAGCGGTAATCCAGGGGCCGGCCCCGCTTATCGGGATTGTCGCCGGGGGTGAAGGAGCCGCCCAGGCGCACCGACCAGGCATTGGCGTAGGGGGTATTGCCCCGGAAATCGCTCAGGCCCTCCCACCAGCTTTGGCGGAACTCGGCACCGACGCGCCACATGGGGTCGTCGACTTGGCGCAGCCGCTGCCGCAACGTGAACCCAACAGCCAATTGGGCCGGAAGTTCAGCCGTTACGCTGCCGTTGTCGGTACTGGACACCGAATCCTTGATGGCCACGCCCGCCGTTCCGATGAGCAGCGTGGTGTAGTTGATGTCCTCCTTGCCGCTGATGGTGGTCTGCAAACGGCCGGTGGCGCCGAGGTTGAGCAC
>JAUIHG010000221.1 GCA_030432405.1 Bacteroidia bacterium
AGGTCAAGTGGGTAGTCGCCTCCGGCAATGGTCTCGATCAACAGGCTGTCGGCCTTGTAGGACTGCTGGTAGATAAACCAGACCACCAGACCGAAAAAAGGAATCCAGATCAGCCAATTGCCCAGCACGACGTTGAAAAATGCCGGTTCGGCCATGCCGCTGCGCCAGCCGGCAAAATAGGCCAGGCTGGCCAGCACGCTAAACACCAGTCCGGAAACGGGAACCACCCATTGGCGGAAGGGATCGAAGGCCGCCAGGGCATAGGCAATGCCCATGGAGATGGTCACCACACCGATGATCTGCATGGCAAACGGTGCGGTTGCACTGCTGTGCGTCAGCCAGCTCAACAAGCGCATGGGCAACAGCACGGCAAACAGCCCCCAGAGCACGTTGTAAGTGGCCGCGGTCAACAGAATGCCTTTCGCCCAACGGCGCTGCGGAGAAATGGATAGACTTTCCACGAACTATAGAACGCCAGAGGGTGCGTCTGGTTCACCCAAAGGTTGGAATTGGTTCGGCCTTGTCCAAACGGTATGCTGGGCAACGTGCTGGTTGGTCTGTGCGGAAAGGCACCAGGACATGGCCCATGAAGCCATGCCACACTAGTTTTGCCGCCCCGTCACCACGTTCCATCCTCTCCTTCCATGCACCCTACCATTTTTTACCTGTCGACCTGTTCCACCTGCAAGCGCATCCTTCAGCTCGACTGGCGGCCCGGCCCGGAAGTGGCCTTGCGGGACATCAAAGCCCAGGGCCTGACGGCCGAAGAACTCGACGCGATGGTAGCGCTGGCCGGTAGCCATGAAGCCCTGTTCAGCCGCCGGGCACAGGCGTTTCGCAAGCGCAGCTTGCACGAACAGGAGCTCACCGAAGCGGATTACCGCAAGCTGTTGATGGAGGAATACACTTTTCTCAAGCGCCCGGTCCTTTTACTGGAGGACGCTGTCTTTGTGGGCAACGCCCCCAAGACGGTTGAAGCCGGCCGGCAGGCCCTGCAAGAGCGGAACTTGCAGCGTTGACTCGCATCGGACTTAATCCAGAAAAGCCAGATAGCTCTTGGTACGGATGACGATCACGCCACCGGTGGCATCGCCGTAACGTGCCGGGATGCCGCCTGCATACAGGGTGACGTCCGCTACGGCCGCCATGGGCACGTTCAGGCTGCCGATCATGCGCACGCCATCCACGTAGTAGGCCACCGCGTCGCTGCGGGATCCCGCAACGTGCAGGGTACCTCCATCGCCGTCGCGGTCGTACACGCGGGCCGAACGTTTGGCGATGCCTGCAATGGGGTCGCGGTCGCCCATTTGCTTGAGTTCCTCACCGGAGATATGCTGTACCAGTTCCCCGCCACCACTTTCGATGATCCGGGTGCCGCTAATCAGGATGACCGGTCCCATCCCCCCTGAAGGCCGCAACTGTACATTGACCTGCCGCACCTGATCGGCAGCGGCATCCACCAACAGGGTATCGGGCGGGTAACCCACATAGGAGCTCACCAGGCGGTACCGGCCCGGTGCCAAACCGCTGAACGCAAAGCGTCCCTGTGCATCCGCAGCCTGGGCTTGCCGGCTGCCGTCCGCGGCAAACAGTTGCACTGTGGCCAGGGGCAGGCTTTCGCCTTCCGGCGAAAACACCTGGCCTGCGATTTCGCCGGAACCCTGCGCCAGCAGGGCCGGCGGCATGGCGGCCTGGAAAACCACGCACATCAGGGCGGCCAGTGCGCTGCCAGAAAAGTGTGCCCGAATCCTGGACCAAACGCCGGTGGAAAAGCAGAGCGGACCCAGCAGGAGGGTGGAGGTGGAGCTTATTGATCGCATATTCCAAAGCACGCACCGTCCGAGCAGCCAGGTGTCAGCAGACCGCCATTTGCTGGTCAGCCATCCGTCATAGCGGTCATCCGGCGGTCAAGGATGCCCGTTCCGGCTTTCCGGGCTGCCCATATGGCCGCATTGTCAATCCTCGCGCAGGCTTTCAAACCAACCCCGGGCGCTCAACAGGGAGGGTTCCACACAACCGCCATGATCAAGAGGTGCCCCACCACCGATGGTTTCGCTGTTCAGTGCAGGAACATCCACGCCGAGGTCCAGATAGGCCTGGCGGGCATTCACGGCATTGAGGTAATGCACCTGATCGTCTCCTGTGCAGAAGTACATCCTTGTGGGGGCCTTTGGGGCCACGTCCAATTGCGTATTGTCCTCCAGCGCTTTTCGGAACGGGTTGTCGGGATTGTTCAAAAAGTCGTCCAGCACATCGTCGCGGATGATGTCCAGCGGAACGGCCGGCACGGCGGCGTTGAGATCCGCAAAATCCCGGGTGCCGTCAAACAGCGGGGGTAGGGTGCTGGCCCAGGGTTCTTTGAGGAAGTCCGCAGGGGTCGCATACATGTCGTAAATGCCGTTGTAGGCCAGCATGATGTAAGGCAGGTAAAAGGGCGAAGAATAGGGTTCGCCGGTCAGGAGCATGTCGGTTTGCGCACCCACGAGGTCATATGGGCCGGACATGGGCGCAGCGGCGGTGATGCTGAACTCCTCGGCATGCAGGGCCTCGATCTCCTGGATAAGGGCCATGGTGGCGTGGCCACCCTGGGAATAGCCAAAGAGGAACAGTTGCTCATTAAGGTCAATGGCCAACTCGGAAAGCAGCGTCCGGGAAGCGCGGAGCATATCCACGCAAGCGGTGGCTTCGGACTTGCTGTGTACATAAGGATGCAGGCCGCTGCTGCTGCCCAGGCCCAGATAATCCGGCATGGCGGTCACGATGCCGGTGGAGGAAAAGATGATGCCGATGGTCTGTTCGTAGGACCCGCGCGAAGGCACGGCGTCCTTGAGCACCACCGTGCCGTGCTGGTAGGAACTCATGGGCAGGGGGCCCGGTAATCCTGTGGGCACAATCAGCGCGCCGGAAGCTGTAGTGGAGCTTTCCATACGCGCGTCCCAGGTGGTGTATTCCACGCGGTAGATGTCCAGGCCGTTTTCTGAGGACAGGACCAGTCCCAGGCTGGCGGTCAGGGAGTCCACCTGATCCACCGTCCATGAATCGGTCTTTTCATAGGATACCAGCTCGCCGCGCCACTCGGGATCGCCCGGTGTGCCCGGCAGCTCAGCTTGTTCGCAGGACCATGCGCCTGCGGCGAAAACAAGGAGCAGGAGCCAGGAAAAATGGTTGGAGGGCAGGCGCGTTTGGCCTTCGGCCGAAGGCCGGTTGCAGTTAAAGGTCAACATGAGAGCGGGGGATGGGTTGCGCCAATATGCGGCGTCCCCTAAGCTCGGGAATAAAGGGGAATCGCGCGCACGACGCATTTCCAGGGTAGCCTTGACGCTTTCCGCGGATTCCGGGAGGATCAGGTCACGCATCAGGCTTTGCACAACCTCAAGTTCGATACCGGTGGGGATGCCCAGCAGGCCGCGCCAACTTGGCCACAGCAAAAAGCTTGGAGCTCGCTGACAAAATGACACGCAACTAGCTGAAGATCAGCCGTTTTGGCGTGTTTGTGCGCCGCGGACTGCCGTTATTGCCGGGCCTTCACCGGAGGCGGTGGAAATCCGCGGCAAATGCCCAGACGGAACACGGTTTGATGGACCATCCCCGCCATGAATCCCCAACAAATGACCATCAAGGCCCAGGAAGCCGTCGTGCAGGCGCAGCAGATTGCCGCCGGCATGCAGCACCCGGGCATCGACACCCCGCACCTGCTCAAAGGCCTGTTGCAACAGGACGAGGAGGTGACCGGATACCTGCTCAAAAAGACCGGCATCAATACCGGCCCCCTGCAGCAGCAGCTGGATGCGCTGCTGGCCAAAATCCCACCCGTTTCCGGCGACGCCAATCCTTACCTCACGCGTGAGGCCAATGCCGCTTTTACCGCCGCCCGCAAGGCCATGAGCGCCTTTGGCGATGAATTTGTGGCCGTTGAGCACTTGCTGCTCGGCCTGGTGGCCGGCAAGGATGCCACCGCCAAACTGCTGCGCGAATCCGGGCTGAGCGAAAATGACCTCACCGCCGCCATCCAGAGCCTGCGGCAAGGCAGCACGGTGCAAAACGCCTCCGGGGACGCGCAATACAATGCCCTGGGCAAGTACGCCATCCACCTCAACGAGCAGGCCGAAAACGGCAAGCTCGACCCGGTCATCGGCCGGGATGAGGAAATCCGCCGCGTGCTGCACATCCTCAGCCGCCGAACCAAAAACAACCCCATCCTGGTTGGCGAGCCCGGTGTGGGTAAGACGGCCATCGCCGAAGGCATTGCCCACCGCATCGTTTCGGGCGACGTGCCCGAGAACCTGCGCAGCAAGACCATTTATAGCCTCGACATGGGCGCGCTGGTGGCCGGTGCCAAATACAAGGGCGAATTCGAGGAACGCCTCAAGGCCGTGGTCAAGGAAGTGGTGCGTTCAGACGGACAGATCGTGCTGTTCATCGACGAGATCCACACCCTGGTCGGTGCCGGGGGCGGCGAAGGCGCCATGGACGCCGCCAACATCCTCAAGCCGGCCCTGGCCCGCGGGGAACTGCGCGCCATCGGGGCCACGACCCTCAACGAATACCAGAAGTACTTCGAGAAAGACAAGGCACTGGAACGCCGGTTCCAGAAAGTTATGGTGGATGAGCCTTCGGCCGAAGACGCCGTTTCCATCCTCCGCGGTTTGAAGGAGCGCTACGAAACCCACCACGGGGTAACCATCCTCGACGAGGCCCTGGTCTCGGCCGTGGAACTGTCCACCCGCTATGTGGCCGACCGTTTTCTGCCCGACAAAGCCATCGACTGCATCGACGAAGCCGCGGCCAAGTTGCGCCTGGAAATGGACTCGGTTCCCGAAGAACTCGACGAGATCGAGCGCCGCATCCGGCAGTTGGAAATCGAAAAGGCGGCCATCGCCCGGGAGGGCGATTCGGCCAAGCTTGACGAGCTGAGCCGGCAACTGGCCGACCTGGGCGAACAGCGCGACATGCTCCGTGCCCGCTGGATGGAGGAAAAAGAGCTCGTGGACGCCATCAGCGCCCGCCGCGAGGACATCGAGCAGGCCAAACTGGAGGCCGAGCGCGCAGAGCGCGAAGGCGATTTCGGCCGGGTGGCCGAACTCCGCTACGGCAAAATTGCCCAGACCCAGGAGGCCATCGAACGCCGCGAAAAGCAGGTGGAAGCCCTGGACAGCAGCCGCCGCCTGATGAAAGAAGAGGTGGATGCCGAAGACATCGCCGAGGTGATTGCCAAGTGGACCGGCATCCCGGTGGCCAAAATGTTGGAAAGCGAGCGCGCAAAACTGCTTAAGCTCGAAGACGAACTGCACGAACGGGTGGTGGGCCAGGATGAGGCCATCACCGCCGTCTCCGACGCCATCCGCCGTTCCCGAGCAGGGCTTCAGGACGCCGGCCGGCCCATTGGCTCCTTCCTGTTTTTGGGCACCACAGGCGTCGGCAAAACCGAGCTGGCCAAGGCCCTGGCCGAATACCTCTTTGACGACGACAGCGCCATGGTCCGCATCGACATGAGCGAGTATCAGGAGCGCCATGCCGTCAGCCGGCTGGTCGGCGCGCCTCCG